>JBKBVX010000009.1:0-17514 GCA_046289355.1 Patescibacteria group bacterium | reverse complement strand
TTCATTACTGGCTCAAAATCTGGATTAGTCATTTTTGCCACTAAAACTTCTCCTTTTTTAAAATTAACCAATTCTTTAATCTTTTTTATCACCCTTACCTTTCCTTGACCAATTTTTGAACCAATAGCTAAACCCTCAAGAAGAATTTTTCCTTTCTTCTTTAACTGATAATCTTCTAAAAAATCAATTTTTCTTTTTGAGACAACTGTTTCTGGTCTAGCTTGGAGGATATAAAGTTTTTTATCCCGACCATCTTTAGCCCATTCAATATCCATTGGTCTTTTATAATGATCTTCAATTAAACAAGACCATCTAGCTAAAGTTAAAATTTCCTCATCACTTAAAGCAAACTTTTTTTGCTCTTCTTTTTTAACCGGAATATTTTTTGTTCCGCCTTTTTTATCATAAATGAGTTTTATTTCTTTGCTTCCTAATTTTTTTTCAATAATTGGCCGAAATCCCTTTTTTAAAGTCGTCTCAAAAACATAATATTGGTCAGGATCAACTTTGCCTTTAACAACATTTTCTCCTAAACCATAAGAAGCATTGATCAAAACAACATCAGGAAATCCTGTTTCTGTATCACAAGAAAACATTACTCCTGAAGAGGCTAAATCAGAACGAACCATTTTTTGAACACCAACAGATAAAGCAATTTTCAAATGATCAAAACCCATATCCTCTCGATAAGAAATGGCCCGATCAGTAAAAAGAGAAGCAATACATCTCTTGACAGCTACCAAAACTTGGTTTTCTCCTCTAACATTTAAAAACGATTCTTGTTGACCAGCAAAACTTGCCCCTGGTAAATCTTCAGCAGTTGCTGAAGAACGAACAGCCACATCTAAATTTTTAACTTTGTATTTTTGGCAAAGTCTTCGATAAGCATTAATTACCTCTTTTTTTAATTCTTCTGGAAATTCAGTTTTTAGAATCAAATTTCTAATTTTCGCTCCTTTTTCTTTAAGATTTTTTATATCTTTTGTGTCTAATTCCTTCAAAATTTTTGAAATTTGAGATTTGAGATTTGAAGCTTTTAGAAATTGCCAATAAAAAAAAGAAGTGGTAGCAAAGCCATCGGGAATATTAATTTTATCACCTAAAGCTTTCATCAATTCACCTAAAGAAGCATTTTTACCACCAACTAAATAAATGTCTTTAATTCCCACTTCTTTAAACCAAAGAATCAATTTTTTTTTCATAAAAATTTATAAATTTTTAATATTAAAATTTCTAAATTCGAATATTTCTCTGAATCTCTTAAAATCTTCTATACTTTCTCCGTATATTTTCCTAACCAGGGCATTGTCCAGTACTTGCCTCGCAAACCCATAATCATCCCTTTAATGGAAAAGAAGGCACAGAGAATAAAAAGAATAATACCAATAATCTGGCCAATAACTGGAATAGCAGAAATTAAAACAGCAATGATTTCTGTAATAAAAAGAATTACCCCTTGCTTGGCATGAAAATAAACAAATTTATTCTTTCTCTTAAGGAAATAGGGAACAAAGGCAAAGACCCAAATATAAGCCGGAATAGTCCACAAACGAGCCACAAAACTGACCTTTTCTGGCTCAGCCTCTTTAATTTCTTTTTCATTCATAAAATTTATTCTATATGACAAATATTATTATCATCACTTCTAATATTCTTCCTCAGGGAAACTTGACATTTTTGTTTCTTCTTTCTTTTCTGGTATTTCCGCCACGACTGCCTCAGTAGTTAAAAGTAAAGATGCTACCGAAGCTGCATTTTGAAGAGCAGTTCTTGTTACTTTTGCCGGATCAATTACTCCAGCTTTGACTAAATCTTCAAAATAATCAGTAGCTGCATTATAACCATAATTCCCTTCATGTTTTTTTACTTCTTCCATAACTACTGCTCCATCTCGACCAGCATTTTCAGCAATCTGTTTAATCGGTGCCTCTAAGGCAGTTTTAAGAATTTCTAAACCAATTTTCTCGTCACCTTCAACTTTAACTTTCTCTAAAGCTGGTAAACAACGTAAGAGAGCAACACCACCACCAACAACAATTCCTTCTTCAACAGCTGCCCTGGTTGCTTCAACCGCATCTTCTACTCGATGCTGTTTTTCTTTTTGTTCAGTCTCAGTTGCCCCACCAACTTTAATGACAGCCACCCCGCCAACCAATTTGGCTAATCTTTCTTCCAATTTTTCTTTATCAAATTCAGAAGTTGTTTCAGCAATTTCTTTTTTAATTTGAGCAATTCTCTCTTTAATCTTCTTTTCATCTCCTTTACCACCAACGATAGTTGTTTTTTCTTTTGTCGCTTTTACTCGTCTAGCTCGACCCAAATCATTTAAGGTTACATTCTCCAATTTTAGACCAACTTCTTCAGAAATAACTCTTCCGCCAGTTAAAATTGCTATATCTTGAAGTATCTCCTTTTTCCGATCACCAAAACCTGGTGCTTTAACTGCTAAAGTGTTGAAAACGCCTCGGAGTTTGTTGACAACAAAAGTCGCTAATGCTTCTCCTTCAATTTCATCAGCGATAACAACTAAATCTTTTTTACCACTATTCACCATTTTTTCCATCAATGGCAAAATATCATTTAAAGCTGAAACTTTTTGGTCAGTAATTAAAATATAAGGGTCTTCATAATCAGCCTCCATCCTTTCTGGATTGGTAATCATATAGGGAGAAACATAACCTTGATCAAACTGCATCCCTTCAACTAATTCTACTTCCACACCAAAACCCTGATATTCTTCAACAGTAATAACACCATCTTTACCAACCTTTTCCATTGCTTCAGCAATCATTTTTCCAATTTCTCGATCATTAGCTGAAATTGAAGCAACATGTTCAATATCTTCTTTTCCTTTAACTGGATGAGCAATTTTTTTCAATTCAGCGACAACCGCCTCAACGCCTTTTTCAATACCTCTTTTAATAGCCAAAGGGTTAGCACCAGCTGCCACATTTTTAAAACCTCCATGAATTAAGGCTTGAGCCAGAATAACAGCTGTTGTTGTTCCATCGCCAGCCACGTCATTGGTTTTTGAAGCCACCTCTTGGAGAAGCTGAGCACCCATATTTTCGTACTTGTCCTTCAATTCAATTTCTTTGGCAATCGTTACTCCATCAGAAACAATTTGGGGAGCACCAAAGCCTCGGTCTAAAGCTACATTTCTGCCTTTTGGTCCAAGAGTCAGTTTTACAACATTAGCCAGTTTATCAACGCCCCTTTTTAAGGCTGCCCTGGCTTTTTCTGAAAATAAAATTTGTTTTGCACTCATATTTATTAAATTAAAAATATAATAAAAAAATAAAAATCTATTCAATAATACCAATAATATCCGACTCTTCAATAACCAGAAATTCTTCTTTATCAATCTTTATTTCATCTGGTGAATATTTTTTAAAAATAACTTTATCACCAACCTTAACACTCATTGGTGCACGTTGACCATTTTCTAAAAGTTTACCTGGACCAACTGCAACTACCTCACCTTTTTCTGGTTTTTCTTTTTCAGCTGTATCAGGTAAGACAATACCTGCCCTTGTTCTCTCGTCTTCCTGGATTGGTTTAACGATAACTTTGTCATTGAGTGGTTTTATTTTTAAGTTCGCCATATATTTTATTTTATAAAATTTATTTTAGGAAAAATTTTTTTGCTCTGTCAACTTAGAAATTTTCACATTTTTTCCACACCAGACCTAAAACTAACCAGAAAAGTAGTATACCAAAATAAAGAGAAAAAAGCCAGTGATCAAAAAAGCCAAGAATTAATAAAGGAACAATTAATAGTTGATAATCAAAAACCGAAAATAATAATGAAAAATAAAGAATTAATAAAAATAAGGTTAAACCAATTATCCCAAGCTCGGCTAAAACGAGAAGGTAAATATTAGGCAAGGGTTGGTAATTCCAAGAACTTAAATTTGGATATTTCTTATAGAGAGCAAAAGTATAATTACCAACACCAACACCAAAAAAAAGATTTTCTTTAATAATCTCTATACCTTTTTGGATATTTAAAATTCTTTCTTTAACCGAATGAGTTTCTAATTTTCCTTTTATTTCAACTCTGACAATTAAATCTTTTAGAAAGAGACTGGAAAAAATTAGAGCTACAATTAAAATTAAACCGAAAAATTCAAAAAATGAAACTCGAAAATTTTTAAAACTTTTTTTAAAAAGAAATAAAGCGAAAATGAAAAGACTAACAATCAGTGATAACCAAGCTGCTCGAGAGAAAGTAAGAAATAAAGCAAAACTCATAAAAGAGGCAGAAAATAAGAAAAAATATTTCTGCCACGATTTTTTGACAGAAGAATAAAGAATGAAAGAAATAAAAATCAAAAAAACTAAAAAGCCAGCTAAAATATTTGGGTGAGATAAAGAACCATAAACCCGGAGAAACCGACCATCAACTGTTTCAACTACTGAGACTCCTAATTGAGATGGATCTTGAGCAGCTATTCCTAACCACTTCGAAGGAAAAACACTTTGATTGATAAATTGAAAAAAGCTTAAAAAACTTTGGATTAAACCAGCTAAAATTAAAGAAAAACCGGCTTTAAGAAAAGAAAAATTGATTCTTTGAACAAGAAAAAATAAAATTATGCCCTGGCAAATCCTCAACCACCAATAAAAAGACAAATTTTTCTCTTTAGCCCAAAAACAAGATAATAGAATAAAAATTAAAAAACAAATAACTAATAACTTGACTATTTGAAAATTAAAAATTGAAAATTGAAAATTTTTTAAATTTGGTCTGGTAAAACAATTTAATATCAAAAGGATAAAGAAAACAATGTCAATGGCATATAGCGATATCGTCCCCCATTCCCAATATCCCCCATTTAAAATTCCTTTTTTAATTATCAATCTTGTCTGCCAAGGAAGTAAAAAAAGAAAAAAATAAAAAAATAATTCAATTAATTTGTCGAATCTTTTCATAAAATTTTTTTCGATAGATTTCTCTTTTATCTTTATCATGAAATTTTAGAATTTGATCATCTATTATTACACTGGTATTCTTATTGGCCATTTCTTTTATATATTTCGGCATGATTTTTAGTTGAAGCCAGCGGTAGAATTTTTCGGAAAGACCATTAAAACTTTTGGAATGAATTTTTTGACAAACTTTTTTAAAAAATTGAAGAATTGGTTTTAAAATAATTTTTCTTCTTAAAATTGGTTCTTGAGGAAAATAATTTGGGAGATAATCTTTGATCCATAAATTTGCTTCAATAAATTTTTGCCAAATACCTTCATCATAAATTGGATAGAGCCAGGCTAGCCAATAAATGAAGTAAATATCGGCTAAATCATCTTTCTTTGGCAAACAAATCTTTTCTAAATTGAGATTTTCTTCAGTGATAAAAAAATTTAGACAAATTTTATCTTTTTTATTAAGAGGGGTTGGGCGGGCTCTTAAAATTTTTAAAATCAAAATTGATAAAAATCTAACTAACCAAATTCGATTTTTGGCTGTGATAATAAATAAATCAATATCGTCCTCTTCTTTTGAGTTAGAATAAGAAAGCCCATCTGCTACCGCAATCATTTTGACAAAAGGAATAATAGCTAAAATTTTAGCAATTTTTAATAATTTTTTATATTTTTTCTCCGCCAAGAGATATCTTTCTTTTCTTAATTTTACTAAATTATCTCGCCATCTTAAAAAATAAAATCCATCTTTATAAGAAATTAATTTTTTTAATTCTTCACTTCTTTCTAGTTCACCAATCAGAGATTGGTAATTATTGATTGGTAATTTATATCCCCATTTCAAGATTTCCCAAGCAGTTAGGGGATAATCAAAAATATCAAACCAAGCAATTGTCTGATAAATATTTTTCTCTAATTCATTCAACATAAAAACTTAAAAATTAAAACTATAAAACTCCAGTTCTACAATATTATATCATAATTTGACATTTTTTGACTTTTTGTTAAAATAATTTGTTAAAACTTATGCAAAAATATCTCCAAGTTATTCAGGTCATTATCTCAGTCTTACTTATCGGTGCTATCCTTCTTCAAGGAAGAGGAATTGGTCTTTCTTCGGTTTTTGGTGGTGAGAGCTCAGTTTTTCGCACTAAAAGAGGTATTGAGAAAACTCTTTTCATTTTGACCATCATTTTAGCTATTTTATTTTTAGGTTTAGGCTTAGCTAATATTTTGCTTTCTCGCTAAGTTTCAAAAATGTTTAAATTTTTAAAAAATTTTTTTATTGAAATAAAAAGGAGGGAAATTAATCTTTTTAAAATTATCAAAAGTCATCTCGAGTGGGACAAAAAATTAATTGAAAAATTATTTTCAAAAAAAGAAGGAGAGCAAAAACTTCCTAATCTTAAACAATTAACCTATCTTCCATTTTTGTTAAATAAAAAGGAAAAGATAAAAATTGTTATCTTCAGTGGATTAATTATTATATGTTTAATTTTCCTTCTTTTCAGAATTTATCTGCGATTACCTCTTAAACCAGTTAGTGGTGGTCAATATACCGAAGGAATTGTTGGTGAGTTATCTTCAATCAATCCGATTGTTTTAGAAAATGATGTCAATTTAGATCTTTCTCGACTAATTTTTTCTAGTTTGGTAAAATGGAAAAATACTCAGATCGTTCCTGATTTAGCTAAATCTTGGCAAAAAGAAGAAGGTGGGAAAAAATATATTTTCAATTTGAGAGAAAACGTTTTTTGGCATGATGGGAAGAAATTTTCCGCCGATGATGTAATTTTCACTATCGAAATGATTAAAAATGAAAAAATTAACAGTCATTTTAGGAAAGGTTTAGCTAATATTAAAGTAAAGAAAATAAACGATCACCAATTAGAATTCTCCTTAGAACAACCATTTTCCCCTTTTCTTACTCTTCTTGTTTTTGGAATAATTCCAAAACATCTTTGGGAAAAGGTATCGGTAGAAAATTTTTCTTCAAGCAAATTAAACATATCACCAATTGGAACAGGACCATTTAAATTAAAAGACTTAGTAAAAGACGAAAACGGTAAGATTAAAACAATTGTTTTAGAGAAAAATAAAAAATATTATCTCGATGGTCCTTATTTAGAGAAAATAAATTTAAAATTTTTTGAAAACCCAGAAGAAGCTCTTATTGCTCTTCAGAAAAAAAAGATAGATGGTTTGGCTTTATCAACAATAGAAAATGGAGGAAATTTGCCTAAATTTATTAATTCCTATAAATTAACTCTTTCTTCTTACACAGCTATTTTTTTAAACCAAAAAGATAAAATTCTAACAAAAAAAATTAGGGAAGCTTTGGCTCTATCAATTGATAAGAAAAAAATTGTTGAAGAATTAAAAAATGTTAAGGAATTAAATACAGCTATTGTTCATCCCAACTTTAAAGGGAAAGTAAAAGAATATACTTATGATCCAATTTTAGCCAGCCAAAAAATAAAAAAAGAAGGATATCAAAAAAGGGGCCGATGGTTTACTGATAAAAAAGGGAAAGTATTAGAAATAAATTTAGTTGTCTTAGATTTGCCTCGATATAAAAAAGTTGGCGAAATGATCAAAAATTTTTGGGAGGAAATCGGTCTTAAAGTAAATTTAAAAGTTTTAGAAAAAAGTAATTTTGAAAAAGCAGTTAAAGAAAAAAAGTATAGCGCTCTTCTTTATAGCATCATTGAAGGCTACGATCCAGATCCATTTCCCCTTTGGCATTCAAGTCAAATAGAAAAAGGATTAAATTTAGCAAATTTCAAAGATATTAGATTAGATTCTCTTTTAGAAAAAGCAAGGATGAGTTTCGATGAATCGGAAAGAAAAAAATATTACCAGGAATTTCAAGAACTCATTTCAAAAGAAATACCAGCCATATTTCTCTATCAATTGAATTTTGAATATTTGGTCGATCAAAAAATAAAAGGTATCAATTCCATCTATACCCCTTTTCTTTCTGACCGTTTAGCTAATATTGAGGATTGGTACATCTATTTAAAAAGAAGTTTAAAATAAAAGCCGGAGTGGCGGAATTGGTAGACGCACAGCGTTCAGAGCGCTGGGAGCCTAAGCTCGTGAGAGTTCGAATCTCTCCTCCGGCATTAATTAAATAATATGAAGAAAAAAATACAAAAAAAATTAATAATTTTTGGAATTTTGATCTTATTCTTTTTCCCTTTAAATAAAGGGTTAGCAAAACAAGCTAAATTAAGAATTGCCCATAATGACGGAATCCAGTGTTATTTAAATGATCAAGAGTTCCTTAATACTTTAACTGAACCTCAAACTGAAAGATATTGGAATAAAGAAATTGATGTTTCAAATTATCTTCGAACTGGACAAAATCTATTAGCTTGTCGAGTTAGTAATGGTGATGGTAATCCTGGCAGTGGGATTGGATATTTCGATGTTGAACTGATTATCGATGAACAAACAATCATTCAGAAAGGTAGTGGTAACTGGAAATATTTTGGGAAAGGTGGCTCAACCAATCCACCAAGTCCAGATTATAGAGGAAGATATTGGTATAATTCTGATTTTGATGATAGTTATTGGGCTGTTGGCAATACTCCATTCGATGGTAGAAGAGGGCCAGTTCTAACTCGAGCACCTGATGATGCTTGGTTTCGGAAATTTTTTAACTTAGCTGAATCAGTTTCTCCACCGGCTAACAATTTTGGTTGTTCAGGCTATACAAGTAAAGCAGCTTGTTTAAGTATTCCTGATTGTCTTTGGACTGGTTCTTCTTGTCTGAGATCAAGTTTAGCTACCTGTAATTTATTTAATAATGAGACGGATTGTTTAAGTAAAACTGGTTGTTATTGGAAAAATTCTCGTTGCGAAGAATATCAAGATTTATACAAAATTATAATCCAAAGTCGAACTGGCTGTTGGACGCCGACTATCCATCGTTTAGATAGATACTTTAAACCTCCATTAGAAAAAGTCGAAGGTTTGGTTTTTGAATCAGTTAAGCCATTAATAACTGGTTTAGTTAAATATGGTAATCAAATTGAAATTTTTGTCGACAACCAATCAATTGGTAAAGCAGTTGTTAAAGAAGGTGAATATAGTGGAGTCTCTAATTTCTATTTTAAACCAAAAAGAAGTATTGTTTCATCGACTAATGATTTAAAAATTCATCAATTGAAAATTGTTGCTACTAATCCTTACGATGGAAGTACTTGTTCAACTAATCCTATTAATTTTATTGTCCTTCCTTATCCAGCACCAATCATTCATCGGTTAGGAGAAATTCCTTATCTCATCCGGGCTAATCAATTAGTCATTAAAACAAAAACACCGTTGATTACTGGTTTAGTTAAATATGGTTCAGTTGTTGATATTTTCATTGATGATAAATTAGCTGGCCGAGCAAAAGTCAAAGAAGGTGAAAAAAGTGGTACAGCTAATTTTTATTTCATTGTAAAAAATCCTTTAAGTATTGGTGAACATACTCTTTACGCCATTGCAAAAAAGGCTGGTCAAGAAGAAATCGTCTCAGCCCCATCACAGGTCTTCAATTTTAAAGTTGAGGAATAAAACTATTTTTGTTTTTTCTGATAATCTTTAATGGCTGCTTCAAGGGCTTGGGCACCTAAAACAGAACAGTGAAATTTAATAGGTGGAATACCACCTAACTCTTTAACAATATCTTCATTTTTTATCTTTAGGGCTTCATCAATAGTTTTACCTTTCACCATTTCTGTTAAAGCAGAACTGACACCAATAGCCGCAGCACAGCCAAGTGTTTCGAATTTTATATCAGTAATTTTATTATCTTTGACTTTGATATAAAGACGAAGAACATCACCGCACATTGGATTACCGGCTGTGCCAACTCCGTCTGGATTTTTTATTTTCCCCATATTGCGGGGATGGAAAAAATGATCCAAAAGTTTTTTAGAATAATTTAAAACCATTTATTTTAATTATAAAATTTGACTACCAAGTTGGTGACATCTTCCGTAATTGTCCTATGACTTTCGGTAAAACTTTTAAAAGATAACTTATCTCCTTTTCAGTTGTAAATCTACCTAAAGTAAATCTCAAAGAAGAATGCGCTTCTTCTGGTGTTTTACCAATTGCCAGAAGGACATGCGATGGTTCTAAAGAACGAGATGAACAAGCTGAACCAGTTGAACAGGCGATACCTTGCTTATCTAAATATAAAACTGCTGCCTCTCCTTCAATCCCTTTAATAGAGATGTTAACATTATTAGGTAATCGTAAATGTCGATGGCCATTTAAAGAAACATCTTTAATTTTTTTAAAAATTTCATTAATTAATTTGTCACGTAATCGAATCAATCTTTTGTATTCTCTATTCATCTCTTTTTTGGCTATTTCAACTGCCTTAGCAAAACCTACGATACCAGCCACATTTTCAGTCCCTGAACGCCAACCACTTTCATGACCACCGCCATGAAGAAGAGGATCAATCTTTACCCCTTGACGGAGATAGAGCAAACCTACTCCTTTCGGGCCGTATAATTTATGGGCTGAAGCTGAAAGTAAATCTAGAGCAAATTCATCAACATTAATTGGTAAATGGCCAAAAGTTTGAACTGCATCAGTATGGAAATAAATTGGTGTTTCAATTCCCTTTTCTTTCCGCTTAATTCTTATATTCTTTATTAGATTACCTACCTCAGCAATTGGCTCAATCACACCAATTTCATTATTGGCATGCATAATCGAAACTAAAATTGTTTCATCAGTAATAGATTTTTCTACAGTTCTAACATCGAGAAGACCATCTTTATTGACTGGCAAAATAGTAATTTTAAAACCATGTTTTTCTAACCAATGACAAGGCTCTAAAACTGCATGATGTTCGATAGCTGTAGTAATGATATGTTTACCAAATTTTTCATTGGCAAAGGCAACTCCTTTGATAGCAAAATTATTTGATTCAGTCCCGCCAGAAGTAAAAATAATTTCTTTTGGTTTAGCTCCAATAAAATCAGCAATGATTTGCCGCGATTTCTCGATCGCTTCTCTTGCCTCTTGTCCTAAAAAATAGAGAGTTGAAGGATTACCATAATTTTTCTTCAAATATGGCATCATTGCCTGAAGTACTTTTAGATCAAGTGGAGTTGTCGCTGCGTTGTCAAAATAATAGATTTTTTTCATATCTTTCATTTTATCTCTTCCTTTTTAAAAGTCAAGTGTTATACTTATAAAAATATGAAAAATCATCAAAGTATTAAAATCATTCCTTTGGGAGGCTCAGAAGAAGTTGGGAGAAACTGTACAGTTTTTGAATATGGGAATGAAATTATTGTTTTAGATCTTGGTCTTGATTTCCCAACCGAAGAAACTCCAGGAGTTGATTATATTATTCCTAATGTTGATTATTTGAAAAAAAATAAAAATAAAATTAAGGCTATTGTTATTTCTCATGGCCACTTAGATCATATTGGTGCTATTCCTTATGTTATCTCAGAAATTGGGTTCCCTCCAATTTATGGTCTTCCACTGACCATTGGTCTAATCCGTGAAAGATTAGAAGAATTTCATTTAGAAAAGAAAGTAAAATTAAAAACAATTAGTCTTGATTCTATTCTAAAATTCAAAAATTTTCAACTCTCTTTTTTTCATGTTAATCATAACATTCCTGATTCAATGGGTATTGTTTTTGAAACACCGATTGGCCGTCTTGTTCACACTGGTGATTTTAAAATTGATCTCACGCCAATGGATCAAAAACCAATCGATTTAGAAAAAATTAGAAAATTGGGAAAACAAGGAGTTTTAGTCCTTTTTTCTGATAGTACAAATGCAGCAGAACCAGGAAAAACTATTTCAGAAAAAAAAGTAGCAGAAATGATCGATCAATTGTTTTCTCAAATTAGAGGTCGAATCATCTTTACAACTTTTTCTACTTTAATTACCCGACTTCAAGAAGTAATTAGGGCAGCAGAAAAATATGGCAGAAAAATAATTATTACTGGTCTGGCTATGGAAAAAACTTTTCGTGTCGCCTTAAATCTCGGCTATCTAAAGATCAAACCAGAAACGATTATTTGGCCAAAGAAAATTAAAAAAGCTTTAGGTGAAAAAATAGTTATTTTAGCTTCAGGTTCGCAAGGAGTAGAATCATCAGCTATGGCAAAAATCTCTTTTGGTAAACATCATTTAATTAAAATTAAAAAAGGTGATACAGTAATTTTTTCCTCTTCGCCTATCCCTGGCAATGAACGGGCAATTCATAATTTAATGAATGCTTTAGTTGATCAAGGAGCAAAAGTTATTTATGAACCATTATTCGGTATTCATGCTTCTGGTCATGCTTCTCAAGAAGATTTAAAAATGATCATTTCTTTAATTAAACCGCGCTATTTTGTTCCAACTTATGGTGAACATTATATGCAAAAAGCTCATGCTGAATTGGCTAAAGAGGTTAATATTCCCGAAGAAAATATCTTTATCTTAAACAATGGCGATTGTTTAGAAATTGATAAAAATAAAACAGCCCAGGTAATAAAAAATAAAGCCTCAAACGAAGCAATTTTAGTTGATGGTTTAGGTGTTGGTGATGTTAAACATGTTGTTCTTCGTGATCGTCGCACCTTGTCTCAAGCAGGAATTTTTGTTATTATCCTTTTAGCTGATAAGAAGAAAAAAATAGTTAACAATTTAGAAATTATTTCTCGTGGTTTCATCTTTTTAAAAGAATCAGAAAAATTAATCAATGAAACTAAGAAAAAAATACAGAAAATAACTCAAAAATATCTTAAATCACAAGCTAAAATCATTGACTGGGAACCATTAAAAAATAAACTCCGCAACCAAATCGGTGACTTTCTCTTTAGTAAAACTGGTCGCCGACCAATGATTTTGCCATTAGTAATTGAAATTTAAATAAATTCTATGAAACGTGTTTTCTCAGGTATGCGACCAACAGGTAAGTTGCATTTAGGCAACTACCTTGGTGCTTTAAAAAATTGGGTTGAACTGCAAAAAAAATATGAGTGTCTCTTTTGTATTGTTGATTATCATGCTATCACTACACCATTTAAGCCAAAAGAGATGAAAAAAAATATTTTAGAATTGGCAAAAAATTATTTAGCTGTTGGTATAGATCCAAAAAAATCAATTATTTTTGTCCAATCACATCTGCCAGAACATACAGAATTGACTTGGATTTTAAATACTCTTACTCCAATTGGAGAATTAAAAAGAATGACTCAATTTAAAGAAAAATCAAAAGAACATCCTCAATATGTCAATATGGGATTACTTGATTATCCAGTTCTAATGGCAGCAGATATTTTGCTTTATAAAGCGGAACTTATTCCTGTTGGCGAAGATCAAATCCAACATGTGGAATTGACGAGAACAATTGCTCGTCGTTTTAATAAAATTTTCGGTCAAACTTTTCCTGAACCAAAAGTACTTTTAACAGAAGCACCACGAGTTATGAGTTTAACTGATCCGACAAAAAAAATGAGTAAAACTGGTAAAGAAGGTATTGCTTTAACTGATCCACCAGAAATAATTTGGAAAAAGTTATCAATAGCTGTAACTGATCCATCAAGAGTTAGAAGAACCGATCCTGGTGAACCAAAAAAATGTAATTTATATACTTTACATCAATCATTTTCTGATGAAAAAATAAAAAAAGAAGTTGCTAAAAAATGTCGGAATGCTGAGTTTGGTTGTCTCGATTGTAAAAAAATTTTAGCCGAAAATATTGCCAAAGAATTAGAACCTTTTAGAAAGAAATATATTGAGTTATCAAAAAATGAAGAGCAAGTTTGGCAAATTTTAGAAGAAGGAGCTAAGCTAGCAAAAAAAATTGCTACTGAGACATTAACTGAAGTTAAAAAGAAAATTGGTTTGATATAAATTTTTAAAAAAATCTAAAAAATAATTATTGACAAAAAACGCATATGCGTAAAAATGTGAATAATTTTTTTGAAAAAAAGAAAGACATATTCTTCTTTTTGTATTCCTATTTTAAATAATCTCCTTAAAAAGGGTTTATTAGTTAATAAATTTAGAGGGACCGCTGAAAATTAGCGGTCCCAGTTTTTCACAATTAAGACCGAATCGCCGATTTCGGTCCATTTAAAAAGCCATTCGGCGTCTCTCCGCGAAAGTCGGATACAGCCATGAGAAGCCGGAAATCCCAATTTTTTTTCATATTTATCCCCTTCTAGCGCATGAATTCCGTTTCGAAGAGGGCGTGGCTCAGTGATTGACTGCCAATATAGCATCCAACATTTCCATTTCCTTGACCACGTTTTTTCTTTTTTTGTTAAGATACAATATCTCCCAAGGGCAGTCTCAAAGCCTTTTTTGCCAGTTGAAACGATAAATTCTGCTACTAAACTGTCATTTTCATAACAAAGCATCTTTTGTGGTCGGACATCGCGGACAATAACGATTTTTCTTTGTGGAGTTTGATGATTCCCTAAAAGAAAAAAATAAATAAAAAAATAATTTCATGATTCCCTCCTGGTTAAAATTTTTAGAAGAAAATTTATCAATGGAAGGACAATAATTTTCCGTGAGATATGTCCAGATACTGAAATTGAGTCAGTTGTTATTACCAACTCCACCTCTTTAAGAATCTCCGGCATTTTAGTCTTTTTGGTTTTAAACCAAAGAGGATGGGTAATAATCAAGATAATCTTTTTTATTCCTTGAGATTTAAGATAAGCGATTGCTTTAAGAATCGTGCTGCCCGAGGTCAAGACATCGTCCCAAAGGATAGCAGTTTTCACCCGGAGTTTACCCTCAATGCCATAAAAATAGACCTTACCCGTTTGTGGATCTCTATTTTTCTGAAGTTGTGCCATCTGAAGATTGAGCGCCTCAGCCAAGAGTTGATTTTTTCCCTCGCTCCTTTATCAGGGGCAATTACTTGAGCATGGCGAAGAATTCTAACCCTACTCTTTAGGAAAGAAGCAAACAAATCGACTGGTAAAATATTTGTAAACTGACATTTGAAGTAATGAGAGACTGAAGGATTGTGAAAGTCCACGGTTATTAGTTGAAGATAAGTAGGAATTTTCGAGGCAATCCATTTAAGAGAAAGTGGAGCACCCTCAACATCAACCCGATCTTGTCTGGCATAACCGAAATAAGGCACCAAGGCAATTATTTTTTTCAATTTTAAATCCATCCTTTCTAAAGCATCGAGAGTAAAGAAAAATTCAAGGATATTTTCGGCTGGTGGGTATGTGGCCAAGATATAAATAACTTCTTCTATTGGAGGAAGTTTGGGAACTACTGGTTTTATTTCTCCGTCTGGAAACCTGATAAGATCTACAAAGAAAACTGGAATTTTTAGAGATCTAAGTTTCTTAAAAAATTGTTGATAAGTTGAACCACATAAAATAATTTTTTTGTTCATTTTACCTCCTTTATTATTTCTCATTATTTATTAATTTAAGATTTATTTTTTGACCTAACCATTGAAAAGCAACTTCTTGAAAATGAGGGGTCAAATCTGAAACAAAAAATTCATGATTTCTATTCTTTTCTAAAGATTTCTCTATTTCTGGATTTTTTTCTAAAAATTCTTTTAATTTCAAAATTACTTCTTCACCTGGATCGATTAATTTTACTTTTCTACCAATTTTTAATTGAATCTGTTCCCTTAAGAAAGGATAATGAGTACAAGCCATGATCAAAGTATCAATTTGAGCCATTCTTAAAGGATGTAAATAAGACTTTAAAATTCTTTTTGTTTCGCCCTTTTTTAACCAACCTTCTTCAATCAAAGGAACTAAAAGAGGTGCGGCTTGAGAGAAAACTTCGAGAGTTGGATTTTTTTCTTTAATCAATTTTTCATAAATACCAGAATTGATTGTTGCCCGCGTTCCAATCACCCCAATCCTTTTATTTCTTGTTATTGCTACTGCTTTTTCTACCGCTGGTGTTATTACTTCAAAAATTGGCAGATTAAATTTATTTTTTAAATCATTAGCAGCCACTGCTGAAACAGTATTACAAGCGATGATAATTACTTTTGCACCTTTTTTAATTAAAAATTTCACATCTTCTTGAGCATATTTTTTAATCACTTCTTCACCCCTTCCACCGTAAGGAGTTCTGGCTGTATCACCAAAATACAAGATTTTGTAATCTGGCAAGATTTCCCATATTTTTTTAACTACAGTTAAACCACCAATTCCTGAATCAAAAATACCAATCATAGAGAATTTATTAAAATTTATTTATCAGTTAAACAATTAAACTTTTTATTTCTTTTAATTTCTTCTCTAATAATTCTTTTGTCTTTGCTTCAACAGTTAATCTTATAACTGGCTCAGTGTTTGAAGGCCGAATATTAAACCACCAGTCATCATATTCAATAGTTAATCCGTCTAATTCATCAATTTTTCCATCTTGATATTTTTTCTTTAGATTTTCAAAAGTCTTTTCTTTGTCTTCTACTTTAATACTCGGCTGATAAATTTTTTTATATATCTTATAATCTTTAACTAATTCTGAAACTTTTTTTCCAGAACTTGATATAACTTCAATGAATTTTAAAAAAGCAATCATTCCTGAATCAGCATAAAAATTATCTTTAAAAGAAAAATGACAAGAATGTTCGCCACCCATTATGCCATTATTTTCCCTCATTGTTTGCATAATAAAACAAAAACCAACTTTAGATTTGACAGCCCGCCCACCCATTTTTTTAATTATTTCTGGCACAGCCCGAGACATCATCAAATTATAGACAATTGTTGCTCCAGGATAATTTTCTAAAATTTCTTTAGCCAATAATAAAATTTGACAATCACCTAAGAGTGGTTCGCCTTTTTCATCAACGAGAACTATTCGATCAGCATCACCATCAAAAGCCACCCCAAAATCAGCTTTTTTTCTTAAAACTTCTTGGCCTAATTTTTCTAAAACTTCATCATCTATCGAATTTGGTGAACGATTAGGAAAATTTCCATCTAAATCAAAAAATCGATGGATAAATTTAGAAGGCAAATCTTTTTCTATTAAAAGAATAACTTTGGCAGCGACGCTATTGCCAGCATCGACAACAATTTTTAATGGTTTAATTTTATTTTTTTCGACAAAACTAAAAATATGGTCAATATAATTTTGCCAGTGATCAACTTTTCGGATTTTTCCAATCTTTTTAACCGGTTTTAATTTTTTATCAATAATTTCTTTAAAGATGCTTCCGTTAATCCATTCAATCCATGGTTTGCCAACATATTTGAACATTTTTAATCCATTATACTCTTTTGGATTGTGAGAAGCAGTGATCATGATTCCAGCATCATATCTGTTTTTTACCGTCATTGAATAGACAAAATCAATCGGTACCAATCCAGCGTCAAAAACATCTGCACCCATCTCGGTTAAACCTTGAGCCAAACCATCAAAGATTTTTTGACCAGATAAACGAACATCGCGACCGATTAAAATTTTTTTGGCTTTGGTATAATCAACAAAAATACGGCCAATTTGTTTGGCTACTTCTTCATTAAAATCATCGGGATAAACACCCCGAATATCATATTGGTGAAAAATTTTTGGATTGACTTTTACCATTTGAACCTATCTGAAATTTTCAAG
>JBKBVX010000099.1:0-602 GCA_046289355.1 Patescibacteria group bacterium | reverse complement strand
GCAATGGAAAGAAGATCTGCAATAAGATATGCTGTTGATAAAACAAAAATAAAAATTCCTGAAGGGATAGTAATGAAAGTTCCTTATCGGGGCTCAGGTTATGATTTTATTCCAAAATTAATTGCTGGTGTAAAACAAAGTTTACAAAAACAAGGATTTAGAAATATAAAAGAACTCCAAGAGGGAGCTGATATTCGCCCCATTTAAAACTTAAACTCTTCGAAAATCAAATAAAATCATTCACATTTTTACGCATATGCGTTTTTTTGTCAATAATTTTTTGGCTTAAATAAAAAATGGCTAAAGAAAGAATTTTAAGAATTGATGGAAGTTTTGGTGAAGGTGGAGGTCAGATTTTAAGAACTTCACTCTCCCTTTCAATTTTAACTGGTCAGCCAATTGAAATTTTTAATATTCGAGCAAAAAGAAAAAATCCGGGATTACAAGCCCAACATTTAGCAGCGGTTAAAGCAGGAGAAAAAATTTCTCAAGCAAAAGTTTCTGGGGCAAAAATTAACTCAAAAGTTTTAAAATTTGAGCCAAGAAAAATAAAATTTGGCAAATTTGAATTTGATATTGGCACTGCTGGTTCAACAACACTT
>JBKBVX010000098.1:0-615 GCA_046289355.1 Patescibacteria group bacterium | reverse complement strand
ATCTTTGTGATATATTAACTGTACCAATATCTTTGGCTGGTCTACCGGCTTTATCAATTCCTTTAAAATATAAAATAAATAATTTTCCAATTTCTCTCCAAATTATTGGAAAACCCTTTAATGAAAAAGAGATATTAGATTTTGCTTATGGGATTGAAGAATTATGAAGTAATTATTGGTTTAGAAATTCATCTTCAGTTAAAAACAAAAACTAAACTTTTCTGCCGTTGTTTAAATCAATGGGAAGAAGAATATCCCAATGTTAATATTTGTCCAATTTGCTTAGGTCTGCCAGGTGTTTTGCCAGTTTTAAATGAGAAAGCAGTTGAATCAGCAGTGAAATTAGGTTTAGCTATTCATGGAGAAATTAAAAAGATATTTTCTTTCGATCGAAAAAATTATTTCTATCCTGATTTACCAAAGGGTTATCAAATTACTCAATATTTTGAGCCTATTGTTTTAGGGGGTTATTTAGAAATTAAAATTGATAAGCAAAAAAAGAGAATTCGGATTAGACGCTTGAATTTAGAGGAGGATGCGGCTAAATTAATTCATACACCAGATAAAAAGTGGAGCTTGATTGATTTTAATCGAGCAGGAGTTCCGCTTTTAGAA
>JBKBVX010000097.1:0-618 GCA_046289355.1 Patescibacteria group bacterium | reverse complement strand
GCTTAGAAATTCATTTAGAATTAAAGACTGAAAGTAAAATGTTTTGTAGTTGCCCAAATGATCCTGATGAAGTTCATCCAAATTTAAATATTTGTGAAATTTGCACAGGACAACCAGGTACATTGCCTACTCTTAATAAAAAAGCCTTAGAATATGCAATTAAGTTAGCTAAAGCTTTAAATTGTAAAATTAATGAATTCAGCTATTTTGCAAGAAAAAATTATTTTTATCCTGATTTACCTAAAAATTATCAAATTTCTCAATATGAACTTCCTTTAGCAGAAAATGGTTATTTAGAATTTTATTGTAAAGATGAAAAGAAAAAAGTAAGGATCAGGAGAGTACATTTAGAAGAGGATACAGCAAAGATTATTCATGAAAGAGACTATTCTCTTATTGATTTTAATAGAGCAGGTATTCCTTTAATAGAGATTGTTACTGAGCCTGATTTAAGAGAAGCTGAGGAAGCGAAAAATTTTGTTGAAGAACTTATTTTATTAATAAGATATCTTGAAATTTCTGAAGCTAATCCAGAAAAAGGACAAATTAGATTTGAAGCAAATATAAGTGTTGGCTATGGCGAAAGATTAGGCACTAAAGTTGAAATTAAAAATTTAG
>JBKBVX010000096.1:0-646 GCA_046289355.1 Patescibacteria group bacterium | reverse complement strand
CCTCATATTCTTCTGGCTTATTTTTCCTCATATTCTTCTGGCTTATAAATTTCTTTTCCTACCTTCATAAAATTAGTTAATTTTCAGACTAAAATTGTTCTTCAATTCTTGATCTAAAATCGACAATTTTTTCTAAACTTTTTGTATTATAACTTAGATTTAAAATTTTGTCAAATTTACTGGCTGAAATTTCAACAAACATTTATAACTATCGAGTCCCGACCTCAATAGTAAGATTTAGCCTCGGATTAATTGCATTAATGAACCAGTAATGAGACCAACAGTAAAATTATCATCAATACCCATTGGAATAGCCTCAACAATAGCTGCAACTATTGCTCCAATTAAAATTACTAAAAAAGGAACTGTTAAAAAATAGGTGGCTAAATACCCAAAAAGTAAACAAGAAGCTAAATAGGCCAAAGATCCTTCGAGTGTTTTTCTGAATAGTTTTTTCCGACCAAAAAGAATGCCCATTGTTTTACCAGCTAAATCACCAAAGATAAGGAAAAGAATAGTAATGATGGCAATGTTTTTCTCAAAAATTAAAAGAATAATAAAACAGCCAAGTAAAAAGAAACTCATTGAAGAAAAAACCTTCTTTTCTTTCTCTTTAATAATCAAACCTTTTAAAAGAAGAAGGTTA
>JBKBVX010000095.1:0-661 GCA_046289355.1 Patescibacteria group bacterium | reverse complement strand
AACAAAGCCAAAACAGGCGTAATGCAACAAAGTGAAGCCGAAATTGCTGTCAAAAGTCCAAGTCCTGCGAGTTTATTTTCTGATTTCATTTTCTTGTCGTCAATGTTGATTGGTGTCGTCTTTTAAGCTGCCGCATAACGTTTTCGGGCTTGGCGAAGGTGGCGATTTTAAGCACTAAATTTCATACGAAGCACCAAATTTTAAATTTACCAAAAACTGTCATACGAAGCACTGCACCGCCACTTTTGCCAAACCCGTGTTACCAGCTGGCGTTCTGTCGTCTGTGTCTTGTAAGTCAGGTCTGATAAGGTTTTCGCTGTCTGTTTATGTTGCTTTTTCTGTGAAGGTTGTGCGTTGGAGGGTTTAAAAAAAATTAGAAGTGGAAGGAAATTTTAAAAAATAATTTTGTCTGGGTAGCAAGGGGCAAGCTCTTTTGCAATTTTTGGTCACTGCGTTGGTTTGTGTGAATTGCAAATGTGCTTGACCCCGTGTGTTGGCTTATTTCAAAAACAACTTATTCAATAAGTATTGTTCATTGCTTTCATCCCAAATTAACCAATCCTTTTTCTTAGTGGATTTGATTTTTCCTATATTCATTTTATCGTCTGCATATATTTTCAACAAATTCTTTTTCGTCAAGCAATAGATTGGTTCATTTATA
>JBKBVX010000094.1:0-676 GCA_046289355.1 Patescibacteria group bacterium | reverse complement strand
CATAGTACGCTTTAAACAACTTAATAGAAAGGATAAAGAGAATAGCCCAAGAGTATATTTCAATACTACATAGTGCGATTTAAACAGGAAAACGAAAGATTGAAGAAACAAATCGACGATATGAATAATTTCAATACTACATAGTACGCTTTAAACCAAGATTTTACGAGTAAAATTTTATTAATTAATTAAAATTTTATAAAAATAAATTTAAAATTACCTTCAAAATTTTGTCGATCCATTATTCTTTATCTATATTTTTTGATGATGGTAATTTAAAAAATATTACAGAATCTATATTTTCATCAATAATTTCATTTAATCCTTCTTTAATTCTCTTAAATCCAGATTCAGTTACTTCTCCTTCAAAAACAGAATTTTGAATCCAGTACAGCCAAATTTTTAAAAACTTATGCACATTATCCACCCTTTCCTCTTGAACATCATAAACTGAACTTTATTTAAGAGAAAATTCCGTACTACAACTAGTTGTTTTTTTATATTACTGATTGTGTCAATTGTAACTACTTCTTTTCCTTATATCAAAAAATTGATTAAGAGATTTAAAACAGTTTATGATACACTTTTTATCGAGATATGTTTAAGAGCTCTTCTTTTTATTGGGTTCGGATTTGGGTTTCTTGAGAATAATATTCAATATGTATTGGCCAAGTGT
>JBKBVX010000093.1:0-722 GCA_046289355.1 Patescibacteria group bacterium | reverse complement strand
TTAATTGTCTCAGAATTGATATAATTTTCATCTAATTCAGCATTGAATCCTGCCTGAATTAAAGCACAAAGAGAAATATTTTCATCACCATCTTCTGGATAGGTCCAACTAACAACAAATGCCTGTCCAGGAGGAACACAATTTGTCCCACAAAGATTATCCCAGATACTACAAGCAGTTCCATCACTATTACAGCGATAACAATTACCACAACATTGACCAGGTGTACAAACTGTTCCCGGTTGAGCAATTTCTTTAACTCTACCACCAACAAAAGAAACAATGGCATAAGAGAGTAAAATAATGATTAAACCAATTAAACCATTAATCAAAACTTTCTTTGCCTTTCTGACCTTTTCTTCATCACCTCTGGCGGTCATCCATAAGTATCCTCCATAAATTAAAATGACAATTGCCACTACCCCTAAGAAAGATAAAAGATACTGAATGATTTTAAAAATTAAAGCAATTAAATCAGCTCTGATAATCGGCGTTGGAGCAACTAAGTTGATCATCAAATTTTCCATCTCATTTACTTGAGCATGAACTGGTAAAACAAATACTAAAATCAATAATAAACTAGAGAAGATGATTTTTTTAATCTCTTTATTCATTTTTTTATTTTTATTGAGCCGGGACGACTTTTATTTCACCTGGTTTACTTGGTGAACGATTGATTGCTTTTTCTGGAACAATAACAATTATTTCATTTTCTGGTGAAT
>JBKBVX010000092.1:0-749 GCA_046289355.1 Patescibacteria group bacterium | reverse complement strand
ATTATGGTGATAAATATTTAGGTTCAAAAGGGATAATTTTTGCTGGGCTTTCTGAAAATTTAAAAAAAGCAGTTGATTCAAACTGCTTTGCCTGCACTTTATGTTCAGCTTGTTTTGAAAACTGCCCGACAAAGATCAATCTCCCAGAATTAATGAAAAAACTTCGCTCATTTTTAGAAAAAGAAAATTTACAAACCAAAGAAAATCAAGAAATGATTGAAAAAATTAGGCAATTTGGCAATCCTTTTGGCAAAATAGAAGAAGGAAAGATCCCCAAAAAACTTTATTGTTGTTAAATTTAACAAGTGACAAGCACCGGAAAGTGGGGTCTTATAAATATCTTAAAGGTGCCCTGAAAAGGGGCACCTTCTTATAAATACTTTTTAAACCATTTTACTGAATGATTTATTAATTTTCGACGGGAAAAGTAATTTTCAAAGTGATGATCACCTTGAGGAAAAATCGTTATTTTCTTTTCTTTGACTTTTAATTTTTTAAATGCTTCTTTAGCCATTTCTAAAGGGATCTTTTCATCTTTTCTGCCATGCACAATAAGAGTGGGAATTTTGATTTGACATAATAATTCAGTGTAATCTAGCGCCTCTTTTAAATAACCAATTCCAATCCGGAATTTGGGAGTATCTAAGTAACCTTTTTGTTTCCATCTTCTTATTTGTGCATTGGTATACCATTTTCTAATCAATCTCGCTTGATTAAAAGCTGGAGCTACTAAAACTAGACATTTAATT
>JBKBVX010000091.1:372-760 GCA_046289355.1 Patescibacteria group bacterium | reverse complement strand
ACAGCGACTCTCACGCTGCTGGTAGTCTCCAGCACACCCCTTCCGCATTGCGTTCAGAATCGTTGAAAAATCACACTTGACTTTTCAAATCCTATCCCTAAATTTGGAATGGTGTCCGAATGACAGTATGTCCGTTCTGGACACACACATCATATTTGCAAAAGCGGGGGTTTTGTGCTTCTATGAAAGTTTAGTGCAAGGTTCAAATTCAGTTTTTCAAATGAACATTTGTGCTAAAAATCCCCGCCTTCGCAAATATGAGAACCGTTATGCCTCATGCTAAAAGACAACAACCATGGATAAAATAAAGCAATTAGAATCAAAATTAGAAGAAACAAGAAACAGTTTGTCAACAGACAGACTGGACATGTCATTTGGAGAAATCATG
>JBKBVX010000091.1:0-362 GCA_046289355.1 Patescibacteria group bacterium | reverse complement strand
CTTTTAATGAAGTTCAGTGCTAAAAATCCCCACCTGCGTGTAGCTGCAAACCGTTAGCGGGCATTGTAAAAGACAGACTACCAAAGACAATCAAACAAGAAAATAAAGAGTGACAATGGAGCAAAATAACATCGGACAGAAGGCAAACGGAAAAGGAGCAACACCTTTTGCTCAAACTTACTTTCACGGGACTAAGGCAGACCTAAAAGTGGGCGACTTAATTGAAGTTGGCTACAACTCAAACTATGGACAACAGAAAAACGCAAAATATATTTTCTTGACAGGGACGTTAGACGCTGCAATTTGGGGGGCTGAACTTGCATTTGGTGACGGACGAGAAAGAATTTATCTAGTAGAGCCGA
>JBKBVX010000090.1:0-803 GCA_046289355.1 Patescibacteria group bacterium | reverse complement strand
ATAGAAATAGAATTGAGCGGCGATGAATTAAAAAATGCAAAAATTGAAGTTAAAAATTTAGAAACAAATTATACAATAACATATTATGGATTAAATAAAACATTAAAATTATATTCTCCCGGAAGTTATGAAATTATTGCAAGTGCAGAAGGATTTGGAAAAACAACAAGTAAAATTTTTGTAAGAAAATTGCCTTTAAAAATTGATTCAAATTATGATAAGAAAAATATTTTAATAAAAGTGACAAGTGAAAACAATCCTGTTGAGAATGCAAGTATAACAATAATAACTCCTGGAAATTTATTTGCATATCTTTTAACAGATATTAATGGAACTGCAAAATTTGATAAAATTTATGAAACAGGAAATTATACAATAAAAGCAGAAAAGGAACTTTATTCTCCAAGCGAGACAAACATTTATATTGAAAAAGAATCATTTGAGTTTGGAATTTTCGCTATAATTGCATTAATTGTTTTAATTTTAATGATTTTAATGTTCATATTAATTTTATATTACATAAAAAGTAAAGGTAAAAATAAAGAAGAAAAGCAACAAGAAAAATTTGGTTTATAAAAATTTTAAAATGCCTGCTATTTCATTCAAAAGTAAGAAAATTTCAGGAGAAAGGAAAAAAGAAATAAATGAATATAAGGAGGAGATAAGTATCGGATATGAATTTGAAATTTTGAAAATAGAAGAAAGAGAAAATAATGGAGAAAAGCTTTTAGATGTAAATTTTGAATTTAGAGTTAAGTATGATCCTGATGTTGGAAATTTAAGCTTGCAAGGAATATTAACAT
>JBKBVX010000008.1:0-18180 GCA_046289355.1 Patescibacteria group bacterium | reverse complement strand
CTTATGCCATATCTAACAGAAGAACAATTTAAAAAAATAAAAGAAAAAATAAAATATTTAAAAAATGTCAAAAGAGTTGAAATTGCTGAAAGATTATCAGCCTCTCGCGAATTGGGAGATTTAGCAGAAAATGCTGAATATACTTCAGCTAAAGAAGAACAAGGTTTACTTGAGGCAGAAATTAGACGCCTAGAAAATCTCTTAAAAACTGCTAAAATTATAAAACCTGATTTAAAGAAAAAAGAAGTTCAACCCGGCTGCCGGGTGATAGTTGAAATCGATAAAGAAAAAAGAGAATATTCACTTGTGAGTCCAGAAGAAATTGATCCAGCAGCTGGAAAAATTTCTATTGAGTCTCCTTTAGGCAAAGCATTGTTGGGGAAAAAGAAAGGTGATAAAGGGGAGGTAGAAACTCCAACTGGAAAGAAGAAATTTAAAATCATTGATATTATATAACAATAGTCAATTTGAAAAATTGAGTATTTGCTTATTTTTTTATTTTTTATATAATTATTTCCTATGACCAATTTAGAGAAAATAAGAAGAGAAAAACTAAAAAAATTAATAGAAATAGGTAAAGATCCTTATCCGGCTAAAGTTTGGCGTACTCACACTTGTCAAGAAGTTAAAGATAATTTTGATAATTTGGAAAAAGAAAGAAAGGAAGTTGTTCTTTGTGGTCGACTGAAAACCATTCGTTCTCATGGTAAATCGGCTTTTGCTAATTTAGTGGATGGAAGCGGTGAAATTCAAATTTATTTTAAAGAAGATTTACTTGGAAAGGTTAAATATAAAATTTTTACTGATTTAATTGACATTGGTGATTTTATTGAGGCAAGAGGAACATTAATGAAAACAAGAACTGGTGAAAAAACTGTTGTTCTTAATAACTTTCGAATCATATCTAAATCTCTTTTGCCATTACCAGAAAAATGGCATGGATTAGAGGACATAGAAATTCGTTTTCGAAAACGTTATTTAGATTTAATTGCTAATAAAGAAGTTAAGGAGATTTTTGTTAAGAGATTTCAAATTATTAGAACAATTAGAGATTTTTTTCTAGAAGAAGGTTTTATTGAAGTAGAAACACCAATTCTTCAACCAATAGCTGGTGGTGCCAATGCCAAACCTTTTGTTACTCATCAAGATGCCTTAGGTATTGATTTATATCTTTCCATCGCTCCAGAACTTTATCTTAAGCGGTTAATCATAGGTGGTTTCGAAAAAGTTTTTGAAATTGCTAAATGCTTTCGCAATGAAGGTATTGATTGGTCGCATAATCCAGAATTTATCCAAGTTGAATTCTATCAAGCCTATGCTGACTATCAAGATTTAATGAAATTAACCGAAAGATTTTTTACCTATCTTTTTAAAAAATTAAGTCTGCCACGAAGAATAAAATTTAGAGATGAAGAGATAGACTTTACTCCTCCTTATCCAAGGAAAAAATTTAGAGAAGCAATTAAAGAGGCAACTGGTTTAGATATAGAAAAGATAAAAACCAAAGAGACACTTTTAAAAAAAGCGAAAGATTTAGGTTTAGAAGTAAATGAAAATTGGTCTTGGGCGAAGATAGTTGATGAAATTTTTAAAGAAAAAGTCAGGAAGAAAATAAAAAATCCAATTTTTATCATTAATCATCCAGTTGAACTTTCACCTTTAGCTAAAAAAACACCAGATGATCCGAATTATGTGGAACGCTTTCAACTTTTGGTTGGTGGTTTAGAGATTTGTAATGGTTACTCTGAATTAAATGATCCAATTGACCAAGAAGAAAGATTTAAAGCTCAGCAATTAGCAAGGAAAGCTGGTGATGAAGAAGCGCAAATGTATGATAAAGAATTTATTGAGGCATTAAAATATGGGATGCCACCAACAGCTGGTGAAGGAATTGGTATTGATCGGCTAGTTATGATTTTAACCGGTGCCAGAAATTTAAGAGAAGTAATTTTATTTCCAATCCTTAAACCGAAAGAAATATGTTAGATATTAAAATTATTAGACAAAATCCAGAAAAAATAAAAACCGCTTGCCAAAATAGAGGGGTAAAAGTTGATATTGATAAATTATTAAAATTAGATGAAAGAAGAAGGGATTTGATTCAGAAAGTAGAGAAATTAAGAGCAGAAAAAAAGAAAGGCACTATAAAAGAGATTAAAGAATTAAGAAAGAAAAAACAAATGATTAAAAAATTAGAGATAGAACTAAAAAAAGTAGAAAATGAATTTCAAGAATTGATGTATCGGGTTCCTAACCTTCCATTTGATGATGTGCCAATTGGCAAAGATGAAAGCGGAAATGTGGTTGTTCGAGAAGTGGGGGAGAAGCCTAAATTTGATTTTCAACCAAAAGATTATTTAGAGATTGCTAATGATTTAATTGATACAAAACGAGGAGCTAAAACATCTGGCTCTCGTTTTTATTATCTCAAAGGCAAAGTAGCGCTTCTTGAATTAGAACTTATTAATTTTGCTGTCAAATTTTTAACAGATGAGGAAAATATCAAAAAAATTATTCAAGAAAAAGGATTAAATATCTCTCCAAAGCCATTTATTCCAGTTGTTCCACCTTTGATGCTTAAACCAGAAATGATGAGAGGGGTTGGTTATCTTGATCAAGCACCAGATGAGACTTACTATTTAGAAAAAGATAATTTATATCTCATTGGTACAGCTGAACATTCTTTAATTGCCATGCATGCTAATGAAATTTTAAAAGAAGAAGATTTACCACTTCGTTATGTTGGTTTACCTTGTTCTTCTTTTCGTCGGGAAGCAGGTTCTTATGGTAAAGATGTCCGAGGCATCTTTCGTGTTCATCAATTTGAAAAAGTAGAGATGGTTTCTTTTTCTCTTCCTGAAACATCTCAAAAGGAGCATCAATTGCTAATTGCTCTAGAAGAAGAAATGGCGAAAAAATTAAATCTTCCATATAGAATTGTTCAAATTTGTACTGGCGAATTAGGTTATCCTTCAGCTGCCACTTTTGATATAGAAGTCTGGATTCCATCGCAAAAAAGATATCGTGAAGTTGGTTCTTCTTCAAATTGTACAGATTTTCAATCAAGAAGACTAAATATTCGTTATCGGAACAAAGATAACAAGATTATCTTTCTTCATACTCTTAATGCCACTGCTTTAGCTATGCCAAGAACGATCATTGCCATTATTGAAAACTATCAAAAAAAGGATGGGACATTTGACTGGCCATTTAGAGAAACTTAATTCAGACAAAAAATCTTATGGTATCGGTATGATTAAATCAATTATTTTTGACCTCAATGGTACATTAGATAATACTGATAAAGCTTTTAAAAAAGCTTTATTTTTGACGCTTAAAAAATTTTTACCTAAAAAAAGAAATAAAGAAATTCAGGTTTTTGCTGATGAATTATTAGTCTTTTTCTGGCAAGCAGACAAAATCGCTGATTTAAAATATCCTTATTGGTCTATGGAACAAATAATTGAGTTTGGGGTTAGAAATTGGATGAAATTTAGAAAAATAAAAATTAATCCTAAATTATTTTCTAAACAATATGATTCTGTTAGAAAAAAATTTTTAATAATAAAACCTGAATTTGTCAAATTGATTAAATCTCTCCCAAAAAATCTATTAAAATTTATTTTCTCTCAAGGGAATACCAAAAAGGATGTCTTACTTCTTCTTAATAAGGTTAATTTAACAGAAAATAATTTTACAGAAATTATTACCACTAAGATGTTTAAAAAAGAGACTAAACCAAGTCTTTTTATTTTAAATTATATTTTAAAAAAATATTCGTTAAAACCAAATGAATGTTTAATGGTATCGGACGATGTTTTCCTTGATTTAATGCCAGCCAAAATATTAGGAATGAAAACTATTTTAATCTCTGATTATGTTGATTATTTGATAAAAAGAGCTAATACTCTTAAAAAATTAATCTCCTAAAAAAGAGATCAATAACTTTGACAAAAATTTTAAATTTGTTTTTTAATTTTTTAAATTTAGTTCCGTTAAAAAATTGAAGTGAAATAATCAAGGATTAGTGAGACTGATAAGAGACTAATAAAGAAAATTTTTTATTCTTTTATGACGGCTGGCTTTTAAAGAAAAGCGATGGGCTTCTTCGCGAACTTTAAGGAGAATTTCTTTATTCGCTTCTATTAATTGTTTTAAAGATTTTTTTATTTTTGGTGGAAAAATTAGTTTGTCAGAAGCCAATTTAGATATTCCTACCAAAGGAATATTTATATGATGTTCTTTCAAAATTTTAGAAATAAAATTTACTTGCGGTTTACCTCCGTCAATTAATATAAGATTAGGTAGATGCCATTCAATATGTTTGAATCTTCGGGAAATTACTTCGGCTAAGGCTTTTAAGTCATTGTTTAATGGTGCCTCTTTAATTTTAAAAAGCCGATATTCTTTTTTGTCTGGTCTATTGTTAATAAAGACAACCATTGAGCCGTAAGTCTCTTTGCCACTTAAATGAGAGATATCATAACCTTCAATTCTAAAGAAATTTTTCCAAAGATTTTCTTCTTTTGTTATTAAAGAAACATCTTGAATATGTTTTAAAGATTTAATTTTATCTGGATTTTCTTCCTTTAGCTTCTTTAAAAGATCTTCTTTTTTCCCTGACAATAATAAGACAATGTTTTCAATATTTTTTTGATAATCCTCTTTTGAAATTTTTCCTATACAAGTTCCAGGACATAATCCAATTTGATAATCAAAACAAGGTCTTAATGGTCCTTTTTGATTAGGATCATATGGTTTACATAAACTATAAGGAAAAATTCTTCGAATAATTCTTAAAGCATTTTTTATTAAAGATAAACTCTGATAAGGTCCAAAAATATAAAAATTTTCATCTTTTAATTTTAGATTTTTAATATCTTTCCCTCTCACAATTATTGGTTTTGGAAAATCTATTTTTTTTGGAATGACAATATAAATAAAAGATCGATCATCTCTTTCTTTAATGTTATATTTAGGCCAGTATTTTTTGATTAAGTTTGCTTCCAAAATTATTGCCTCTAAAAGATTTTCAGTTTTAAAAAATTTAATTTCTTTAGCTTTTTTAACCATTTCTTCTATTCGTGGATCTAAATTTTTCTGAAAATATTGCTGGAGGCGCTTTCTTAATGAGATTGCTCTCCCTACATATAAAACATCTCCCTTTTTATCAATAAAGGTATAAACTCCGGGACTTAATGGTATTTTTTGAGATAATCGTTTCATCTTTGTAAATATTGTCTAAGATAATATCCAGTATAACTATTTTTGTTATTGATTATCTCTTCAGGAGTTCCGGTAGCTATTATTCTACCACCATTTTCGCCACCTTCAGGTCCTAGATCAATAATATAATCAGCTGATTTAATAAAGTGCATATTGTGCTCAATAGCAATTACTGTATTCCCTTTATCTACTAATTTATTTAGAACTTTTAAAAGCATCTCTAAATCATAATAATGAAGGCCAACCGTTGGTTCATCTAAAAGATATAAAGTCCGTTTCCCTAAAGGGTGAGTTAGTTCTCTGGCCAATTTTATTCTTTGAGCTTCTCCACCAGATAAAGTAGTTGCTGATTGTCCTAATTGGATATATCCTAAACCTACTTTTTGAAGAATTTTTAGTTTGTCAGTAATAGTATAAATACCCCTAAAAAATTCAACAGCTTCATCAACTGTCATTTCTAAAACCTGAGCAATGTTTTTGTTTTTATATTTTACTGCTAATGTTTCTCGATTAAACCTTTTGCCATGACAAACTTCACATTCTACCAAAACAGGAGGTAAAAAATGCATTTCAATTAAATTAAAACCAGCTCCAGCACAGGCCTCACATCGACCTCCTTCCACATTAAAAGAAAAACGAGAAGGAGTATATCCACGTTCTCTAGCTTCTTCTAATGAAGCAAAAAATTCTCTAATGGGAGTAAAGATTCCAGTATAAGTAGCAGGATTAGATCTAGGAGTCCGCCCGATTGGCGATTGATCAACCATCACAACTCTATCTATATATTCACTACCCAAAATTTTATTGACATTTTCTAATGGCTCATTAATTCTAGATTTAATTTTTACTAAATTTTTATATAAAACATCATAAATAAGAGAAGACTTACCACTTCCAGAGACTCCAGTAACCACCACTAGTTTTCTTAAAGGAATTTCTACATTAATATTTTTTAAATTATTTGCTTTAGCACCAATAATTTTTATTTTTTCTGTTATTTTTTTTCGGCGATTTTTGGGAATGCCTATTTTCCTTTTGCCAGTAAGAAAATCCAAAGTTAAAGATTGATATTTTGAACTTTCTTTTAAAAGTTTTTTTGTTTCTCCTATGGCGACAATTTCTCCGCCCTTTTTTCCGGCTAAAGGACCTAAATCAACTAAAAAATCAGAAGAGTGAATTGTTCTTTCATCATGTTCTACTACAATTACTGTGTTGTTTTGATTAACTAATGATTTTAATGTTTTAATTAATTTTTCCGTATCTCTTTCATGAAGTCCAATAGTCGGCTCATCTAAAACATATAAAGTATTAGAAAGTTTGGTCCCAATTTGTGAAGCTAATCTAATTCTTTGAGCTTCACCACCAGATAAGGTTTCGGCTTCTCTATTTAAACTTAAATAATTTAATCCAACTTCTAATAAAAAGAAAAGACGGTCTTTAATTTCTTTAAGAACATTTTGACTAATAATTTTTTGGCGTTGATTTAGTTTTTTTTCATAATTTTGAAAAAACTCATAAAGTTTATCAATAGTAAAGGTTGTTAATTCATAAATATTTTTGCCATCGATTTTTACTGAAAGAGCTTCAGGTTTTAGTCTTTTACCTCGACAATTTGGACAAATAGTATTTAAGAACAAATCTATCTTCCCTAGACCATGACAAGTAGGACAAGCTCCGTAAGGGCTATTAAAGGAAAAAAGACGAGGTTCAACTTCAGGAAAAGCAAAATTATCTTTTGGACAAGTCCATTTAGAAGAAAGAATAAATTCATCTTTTCCAATAATTACTGTCACTAAACCTTTACTATAATTTAAAGCACTTTCTACTGCCTCAAAAAGACGACTTTCTTCAGAAACCATTAATTTATCGATAATAATATCAATATTATGAATTTTGTAGCGGGATAAGATTATCCGATCGTGAAGAGAATAGAATTTGCCATCAATTCTTGCTTCAGAATATCCTAAAGAAAGAAAATCATAAAGAAGTTGATAATATTCTCCTTTTCTTCCTCTGACAACTGGAGATAAAATTAAAACCTTATTTTCTTTTTCTTTTTTAGCACGCTCAATAATAATATCAACCATTTCTTCTAAAGAAAGTTTTTCAATTCGTGTGCCATCATTAGGACAATAAACTTCACCTAATCTAGCAAATAGAACTCTTAAATAGTCATAAATTTCTGTTAAAGTTCCAACGGTAGACCGAGGATTGTGAGAAAGAGCTTTTTGATCAATAGCAATAGCTGGCGAAAGGCCAATAACTTCTTCAACATCAGGTCTTTCCATTTGTCCTAAGAATTGCCTGGCATAAGGAGAGAGTGATTCAATATATCTCCTTTGTCCTTCAGCAAAAATAGTATCAAAAGCTAAAGATGATTTACCGCTTCCAGAAAGACCGGTAAAAACAATTAATTTATTTTTTGGCAATTCTAAAGAAATATTTTTTAGATTATGAACTTTTGCTCCTTTGATAATTATTTTTTCTTCCATAATTCAAAATTTACCCCGTTTAAATCCTATAGGGGATTATATTATTTTATTCTTTTTAAAAAAAGAAGTCAAATAAAATTTAAGAATCCAAATCTATCAAACTTTCTACTTTTTTTATTATTGATTTTGGCTTAATATGATGTTTTCTGTTATATTCTAGTTGAATTTTTCTTCTCCGCTTTACTTCTTCAATTGCTCTTTTCATTGAACTGGTAATTTGGTCAGCATACATAATTACTTTTCCTTTAACATTTCTGGCACATCTTCCCATGGTTTGGATTAAAGAAGTTTCAGAACGCAAAAATCCTTCCCGGTCTGCGTCTAAAATAGCTACCAAAGTTACCTCTGGTAAATCTAATCCTTCTCTTAATAAATTAACTCCAATTAAAATATCAAATTTTCCTTCTCGAAAATCAGTTAAAATTTTTGCCCTTTCTAATGTTTTAGTTTCAGAATGCATCCACATATTTTTAAAACCTTTTTTATTTAGAAAATCACTTAAATCTTCAGCCATTTTTTTAGTCAAAGTATTGACAATAACTCTTTCACCTTTTTTTGTTATTTTTTCAAGTTCTTCTATTAAATCATCAATTTGACTTTTATTTTTCTTTTTATCAAAAACAGGTCTTACTTCTATAGGTGGATCAACAAGGCCAGTTGGTCGGATAATTTGTTCTACTATTTGAGAGGAATGCTTTAATTCCCATTCTCCAGGAGTTGCTGAAGTAAAAATTACTTGCCCTATTCTTTGAAGAAATTCTTCAAATTTTAAAGGACGGTTATCTAAGGCTGATGGTAAGCGGAAGCCATATTCAACTAAAACTTTTTTCCGACTTAAATCACCTTCATACATACCTCGAATTTGAGGTAGAGAAATATGAGATTCATCAATAATAGTTAAAAAATCAGGTTTTTTATCTTTTAAAGGAAAATAAGATAATAAAGTATCTGGTGGTTCTCCGGCTAATTTTCCTGAAAGATGCCGAGAATAGTTTTCTATACCATGGCAATAACCAAGACTTTTTAGCATTTCAATATCATAATTAGTTCTTCTTTGTAGTCTTTCTGCTTCAAGATAGAGTCCTTTTTTTCGAAAATAATCTAATCTTTCTTTTAGTTCTTTTTTAATTTCTTCAATTGCTTTATTTATTTCTGGTTGATTAGAAATAAAATGTTTTGGTGGAAAAATAACTATATCTTTCAATTCTTCTTTTATTTTTCTACTAATTTGATCAATGACAAAAATTGATTTAATTTTTTGATCAAATAGTTCAATTCTATAAATGAATTCACCACTGGCCGGGAAAATTTCAAAAATATCACCCCGAACTCTAAAAGATCCTCTTTTTAATACATCGAGACTACGCTTAAATTGCATTTTTATTAGTTGTCTAATTAAATCACCGCGAGTAATTGGTTTATTTATTTCTAAATGAAGGGCTGATTGAAGATAATTTAAAGGCACTCCTAAGTTATAGATACAAGAAACAGAAGCAACAATAATTACATCTTTCCGAGTTAAAAGAGCAGAAGTAGCCTGATGACGCAGACGATCAATTTCTTCGTTTATCATTGCTTCTTTTTCTATGTAAGTATCAGTAATTGGTAAATATGCTTCTGGTTGATAATAATCATAATAAGAGACAAAATAATTAACAGAATTATTAGGGAAAAAGTTTTTGTATTCGCGGTATAATTGGGCAGCTAAAGCTTTATTTGGGCTAATGACTAAAACAGGTTTATCAAAATGGGCAATAACAGAGGCCATAGTAAATGTTTTTCCTGAGCCAGTTACCCCTAAAAGTGTTTGGAATCTATATCCTTTTTTAATTCCTTCCACTAATTTTTTAATAGCCTTTGGTTGATCACCTTTTGGTTCAAAATTTGATTTTAATTGAAATATTGCCATAAAATTAAAGATTATTGTCAAAATTTTATTTCAAACCCAAACAATCTTTCTAAAGGTTCTTTTTTTATCTCGATATCTTCTATCCATGTATAAGTTGGTAGCCAGTTTAAAATTTTTTTGATATTTTTTTCTTCTCCTTGAATTACCGCTTCAACTCGACCATCAGATAAATTTTTCACCCAGCCAACAAGATTTAATAAATCAGCTTTCTGTTTTAAACTATATCTTAATCCTACACCTTGAACATCACCTGAAATATAAAGATGAATTTGTTCAATCATATTTTATATATTTTAACACAAAAATATTCAATTTGATAGAGATAATTTTGCTAAACTTTTTTAATTTGTTAAAATAAATAAATTCCTTATTCACATCCGATATTTATGAAATCAATCATCATTTATCAATCAATTCATCATAAAAATACAGAAAAAATTGCTAAAGTAATGGCTGAAGTTTTAGATGCTAAATTAGTTAAACCATCGGAAGTAAAACCAGAAGAATTATTAGATTATGATTTAATTGGTTTTGGTTCAGGTATCTATTGGTGGCGTCACCATCGCCAATTAATTGATTTGGCCAAAAAATTGCCAATTGTTAAAGAAAAAATGGCTTTTATTTTCTCTACCAGTGGTCTTCGTTATGGTAAAAAGATAATTCATTATTTTCTAAAAAAATTACTAATTAAAAAGGGGTTCAAAATTATCGGTGAATTCAATTGCCCTGGCTATGATACTTTTGGAATATTAAAAATTTTTGGTGGTATTAATAAAGATAGACCAAATGAAAAAGATTTAAAAAAAGCGACCTTATTTGCCTTAAACTTAAAAGATAAAATAATTTAAAGATATGCAAATTATTCCTATTAAAACAAAAAGATTATTAAAAAATCCTCTCAAAGAAATTTTTAAAATTGCTAAAAAGAAATTAAAAAATAATGACATTTTAGTTATTACCTCAAAAATTATCTCTTTAGAATACGGTGGTTTGATTGACTTAAAAAGTGTTGATTTTAGCCGAAAATCAGAAAAACTATCTAAAAAATATGGAATCCCTCAAAAATTTGCTCAATTGGTAATTAAAGAATCAGATGCAATTTTAGGAGGAACAAAGGGGGCAATTTTGACTTTAAAAAATGGTATTTTTATGGCCAATGCCGGCATAGATGCTTCAAATGTGCCTAAGAATTACCTGATCAAACTGCCAGAAAATATTGAAGAAATTGCTGATAAAATAAGACAAAGAATTATGAAAACAATTGGGAAAAGAATAGGTTTGGTTATTAATGATTCAATTTGCTTGCCACTCCGTCTTGGGACTCATCATTATGCTCTGGCTATTTCTGGATTCTTTGGTATAATAGATGAGCGAGGAAAAAAGGATCTTTTCAATAAAAAAATGAAAATTACTTTTCATAACTTAGCTGATGAAATTGCTTCTGCTGCTGGTTTAATAATGGGCGAAAGAAAAGAAAAAATTCCAGCTGTTATTATTCGTGGTTTGCCAGTAAAATTTACCAATCTTTCAGCCAAAAAATTAACAAAAGAATTGATCATTTCTCGTCAAAGAGATCTTTTTAAAGATATTTTTAAATTCAATCTCAAAAATTAAAAATAATTTAGAAAACTATGAAAACTAATAAATTTAGTTCAAGACAAATTCTCTTCCTTCTTCTATTTTTTACTATTGTTTTTGCTGCTTCAAAAATTTCTCTTTTTAAGATTGTCGGGAGTAATCAGTCATTCACCCTTTTTGAATTTCTTTATCCATTACCAGCAGCATTTTTAGGAAGTCTTTGGGGAGGCGGCATTGTTTTATTAGTTAAAATTTTAAATTGGTTGCTCACTGGTCAATCTTTAGACTTAATTACCTTTGTTAGATTTTTTCCAGCTGTTTTTGCTGCAATTTATTTTGCTAGCAAATCAAAATGGAATTTAATCGTTCCGATAATTTGCATGATTTTATTTTGGTCTCATCCGATTGGTCGGGCTGCTTTTCCTTACGGAATTTTCTGGCTGATTCCAATTTTAGTTTTTCCTTTTAAGAAAAATTTACCTTTTAATGCTTTAGGTTCGACTTTTATTGCTCATGCTATTGGTTCAACTGCTTTTCTTTATTCCTTACCAATGAGTCCTGAAATCTGGCGCGGTTTAATTCCAGTCGTCTTGATGGAAAGGTTTATTTTTGCCACTGGTATTTCTTTTTCTTATGTTGTCTTTTCATTGACAATTAAATATATTCTTAAAAAAGTAAGGGAGAGAGAAATTGTTGCTCAAAATGTTATAAGATAACAATTCTAGTAATTTCAGATTTTTATGATTTCAATAATTATTCCAACTTATCAACATGGTTACACTATCTTAAAGACTTTAGAAAGTATCTTTAATCAAACTTTTCAAGATTTTGAAGTAATTATTGTTAATGATGGTTCAACAGATAATACAAAAGAAGTGTTAAGTAGTTATATTGCTAAACTGTCAAAAAATGACCAAGAAAGAATTAAAGTTATCAATCAAGAACGGAAAGGAGCGGCGGCAGCTCGAAACCGTGGTTTTCAAGAAAGTAAGGGCGATTTTTTATTTTTCTGCGATGCTGATGTTGTTTTAAGAAAAGATTGTTTAGAAAAAATGTTTAAAACTTTAAAAGAAAATCCAGAAGCCAGTTATGCTTATTCTTCTTTTAAGTTTGGTTGGAAAGTTTTTCCAAGTTTTGATTTCGATCCTGAGAGATTAAAAAAAATGCCATATATTTCTTGTATGTCTTTAATTCGTCGTCAACATTTCCCTGGTTTTGATGAATCATTAACAAAATTTCAGGACTGGGATCTTTGGCTAACAATGTTAGAAGATGGCCATCGAGGAGTTTATATTCCAGAAATTCTTTTTTCTGTTAAACCAAGAAAGATTGGTCTTAGCACTTGGTTACCGACATTTTTTTATAAAATACCATGGCATATTTTTCCATTCAAATTTTTTAAACCAAAAACTATCCAAAAATATGAGGAAGCAACCAGAATTATCAAAGAGAAACACAAATTGAAATAGATTAATTAAAAATTAAATTGGTTCCAAAAATGAATTCTGAGGAAAGGTTTTTTTAACTTCATCAGGAAGAGGTGAGAGCGGATGGAGATTTTTTATTTTAATTAAAAAACTAATTTCAAAAATTTTTTTTCGGCGTGGTGGAATAGGATAGGGGAAAACTTTAATATCTTTATTTTTCAAAGATTCAATATTTTTGGAAAAGTTTTGTGAAATTTTTCTAAGTCTTTCAAAATTCATTTCTTGAATTGTTAATCTAAAAAATCTTTTAAAAGGTGGATAAGAAAATTCTTTTCTGATTTCTAATTCCTGTTGATAAAAATTTTTAAAATTAGAAGAACAAGCATTTTCAATGGCATTATTATTTTTTGACCAAGTTTGAATAATGATAGGAATTTTAAAATAATCTGTCCAATTAATTATTGAAATAATTTCTTGAAAAGTTTTTTCACCAGAACGAAAATCAGGTTGGTGAAGCAATACATCAGCATTGACTAAACCAATTAAACCAACATTTTTTGCCCAGTTATTATCAAAATTTCGCCAAAAAGGAAGAGTAGTAATAGTAATATCTTTATTTTGAAATTTTTCTTTAATTATTTCTTCGATCTTTTGGATAGCTATACCTTTCATTTTTATTTCTACGCCTTGACAACTCGGACATCTTAATGGTAATTCTTCTTCATAACCGCAATGATGACAGATTAGCCAATAAATTTTTTTCTTTTCTTCTGCAGTTTTAGTAAAAGATAATTTTTTATGAGCAACAAGTGGCAAATCGCAACGAGGACAAGAAAAAAGATAACCACAATCCTGACAGAAATTGAAAGTGGCAAATCCTTTTCTTTTTAAATAAAGAATAACTTTTTTCCCTTTTTTAATTGTATTAATGATTGCTTCTTCTAAATCATCACTTAATGGTGAAAAATTTCCTTTTCTCATTTCTTCAGTCATATCAACCAACTTCAGTTTTTTAGAAATAGTAACAGGTTTTCTTAAGTCAAAAAGTAAAAATTTTCCTTGATTAAAGGTATACCAATAAGTTTCAACTCTTGGCGCTTGGGAAGAGAAAATTAATCTTGTTTTATTAAGTTTCGTTATTTTCCAAGCAATAGTTCGACTATCATAATAAGGGAATTGTTTTGAATAATGCAAATCATTTTCTTCATCTTCTAAAATAATTAAACCTAAATTTTCAATTGGTGCAAAAACAGCCATTCTTGTGCCAATGATAATTTTAGTTTCCCCATTTAGAATTTTCTGCCAATTCATCCAAATTTCCGATTTTTTTAACTTAGAATGTAAGATAGCAATTTTTTCTGTCAACCTACCTAAATATTTTAAAAGAAATTGAATTTGATCAATTTCTGGGACTAAAATTAAAACTTTTTGATTTTTGATAATGGTTTTTTTAATGACTGCATAATAAAAGGCCAATTTTTTAAATGGCTCATCCCAGAAAAGTAAAAATTTTTTTCTTTTTGAGTAAATAAAAACATTAACCATTTTTTCAAGTTGAGGCAAAAAATTTTTTGAAATCTTTAAATCCTCTGTCTTTTTAACAAAGTGATCGCAAAAAATAGAAGACCTTTTAACTGGTTGAGGGATTGATGTTTTTAAAATTGTTGGTAAAGAAGCAAAATAAAAAGAGGAAAGCCATTTAAAAATTTTTAATTGATTTTTTGTAATTAAACTTTCTTCAAAAATTATTTTTTCGATTGATTTCAATTTTTTTTCTTTTGAAGTTTTTTTAAAACCAAGGATCAAACCATTAATTTTTTTGTTTCGAAAATATATTTTTACTAATTGACCAAACCTAATTTTTTCTTCTAGTTTTTGAGGCACTTTGTAATCAAAAAAAGAAATCTCTCTTTTTTTACCGCGAGAGATACTGAAATAGGGTAGGCGAAGAAAAGGTATGACCTTAGCAAACATAGAAAGATCTTTTTATAATTTAAAATTCATTACCAAATAACCGACGCCAAATGGTGCTTCATAGGAATAAAGTTCTGGTTTAACCTTTATTTTTTCTAAAATACCAAGAAGAATCAAAAAAGAACGCAGACCACATTCGCCAGCCTCTTCAATTAAACTTTTATCCATTTCTAAAATTCCTTTAATGTCTTTCTTTTTTAAGAATTCTATTAATCTTTTGTCAAAAATTCCAGCTCTTGGTGAATAACCACCAGGTGCTTCCGGTGTTAGACAATGGGAAAGATCACCAGAGGCAATCACAGCAATTTTCTTTTTTGAGAGAGAAATTTCTTCTTTCAAAATTCGACCAAATTCAAGATGGGTTTTATAATCTAAGAAAGAATAACCAATTGGAACAATTTTTGTTTGAATATTTTTCATTAAATAATAAAGAGGAACAAGTGAACCGTGATCTAAATTTTCTTCTCTAACTAAAACCACTGGCAATTTATTTTCCAATCTTTCTTTTATATGATGAAGAAATTCTAAATCAGGATTGAATTTTAAATTGGTAACAAAATCACCAAATTGTCGGAAGTTGCCAGCGTATGATTCTGAAAAATTTATCGAAAAAGCATCAGCATAAATTACACCGTGGGGGGAGATAATAATGGTTATTTCTGGTTTTGCCTCAAAAAATTTTTTTTCTAATTTTTCCATTGACTCAATAGTCTTTTTAACAAGAGGAAGATTTTCTTGACCAATGGTTGGAATAATAATTGGAGGATGAGGACAAATTGATGAAAAAACTAAAGACATAAAATTAAAAATTATTTTTAATTTATTTCAATCAAGTAAATCAATTTTTTCTCCCAATTCATGTAAATTTAAGACATTTTCTGGAATAGTAATGACATTTTCCCATCGATAGCCAAGTTCAATAAATACTTCAGGCGAAGCGATAGGTAATCTTTTTCCTTGAGATATTAAATAGACAGTCTTATCGGTTGGTGATTTAACTAAAGTTCCATCCTTTAATTTTACTGGCTCAGCCAAAATAAACTCATCTAATTTCTCTTTTTTCACTTTAATAATTCTATCATAAGGAAAATTATTTAAAAGTATTTCTTTAGCATAAATTGGGTGTTTAAATTCATCTTTAACATAATAAACAGCCCCACTTTTTTCATCTTGTAAAAGGGAACCAGTTGGATAGGGCGATAAAATTGGCTTACCTAAAGTATATTTTGCTAAATCTTCAGTATTGACCTTGATAATTTCTTCTGGATGATAACCAATTTCTTTAAAAATTTTTTCGGAAATGGGCCTAATAGTTTTGTCAACTAAGAGATACTTTTGATTTTTTTCATCTTCGAGTAAAGAATAATTTGGGAAATCCATTGGTTCACCAATTTCATATTTCAAAAGTTCTGTTTTAGGAACAATCATTACATTTTTAAACGAATAACTAGCCAAAAAGACATTTTTTGAATAAAAAGGTCGACGCTTACCATTTTGGATTAGCCAGACACCTGGCTCATCTTTTAACTTGACTAAAGTATTATTCTCGATCGAACCAATTTTTTTAGAAAACCATTTTTGCCAGATTGACCAAAAAAGTTTATTACTTTTGATATGTGGAGAATAATTATATAAAGCAGCTGTAGCTAAATTTTGTGGTATAACAAAAAAGTCAGAAATTTTATAAACCTGGCCAGGTTGAAAAACAAACTGCCATGGATGTTGGAGAAAATAACGCAACCGCCAGGCAGCTCGATCAACTTGTTTGGCAAAACCACGAAATTTTTCTATTGGTTTTTGGTTATCATAACAAGCAAAACCGGTTGCCCAATCATATTGAGTTAATTTTGATACTTTTTGAGTAACAAGCATTTGTTCTCTTTGCAATAGAGTAATTAAAACTTGTGGGTTAATTTGATATTTTTGTGCTGCTTGCCAAATAATTTGTCCTCCTGATTTTATTTGACCATCAAGATCTATAGTTTTGTAATTGGCTAAAGCTCCACCTTGTTTTTTTAAAAAATCTTCGATTTCTTGAAGACTCATTGCTTGATAATTGGTCATTTCTTTATCAGAGATTAGATAATCAGGATTAAAAGAGGCTAAAACAGAATTGCAAATAACAAAAAGGAAATAACTAATGACTGATAAACTGAAAATCAATTTCCGCATATTTATTTTATCACTATTTTATCATTTTCTACTCCAACTTTCACTTTGTCACCTTCTTTAATCTTTCCTTTAACAATTTCTAAAGCCAATTTATCTAAAATCTCTTTTTGAATGACTCTTTTTAATGGTCGAGCACCAAAAACTGGATCATAGCCACGGTCAGCCAGTATCTTTTTTGCTTCTGGACTAACTTCAATTTCGATATTTTTTTCTTCTAATCTTTTTTTGACTAAATTCAATTGTAAATCAACAATTTTTTCAATATGCTCCCTTGTCAGGGCATGGAAGATAATTATTTCATCAAGACGATTCAAAAATTCTGGCTTGAATCTTTCTTTAAGTGCTTCCTGAATTTTTTCCTTAACTTTTTCTTCAGTATCTATTTTTTCCCTATCAGAAACAAAACCAAGAGCTGATTTGCGAGCAAAATCTTGAATTGTTTCTGAACCAAGGTTTGAAGTCATTATAATAATAGTGTTTTTGAAATTAACTGTTCGACCCCTTGCATCAGTCAAACGACCTTCATCAAGAATTTGTAAAAGTAAATTAAAAACATCTGGGTGAGCCTTCTCAATTTCATCGAAAAGAAGAACAGCATAAGGTCGATGGCGAATTTTTTCGGTCAGTTGTCCACCCTCCTCATAACCAACATAACCAGGTGGCGAACCAATAATTTTTGCCACCTCATGTCTTTCCATATATTCACTCATATCAAGTCGAATCAAAGCTGATTCGTCATTAAACAAGAAATCAGCTAAAGCACGAGCCAGTTCTGTTTTTCCTACCCCAGAAGGTCCCAAAAACATGAATGAACCAATTGGTCGATTTTCTTCAGCCACACCAGCCCGAGAACGTCTAATAGCATCAGCTACTGCTTTGACAGCTTCTTCTTGATTAATCAAACGTTTATGAATCTCACTTTCCATCCTAGCCAATTTCTCAGTTTCTTCTTCAAGCATTTTCTCTACTGGAATACCTGTCCAACGAGCAACAATTTTGGCTATATCGTCAGCTGTCACTTCTTCTTTAAGCAGCCTATCTTTTTCTTGAATTTTGGCTAATTTTTTCTCTTCATTTTTTATTTTCTTCTCTATTTCAGGAATTTTACCATATTTTATTTCTGCTACTCTGGCTAAATTTGCCTCCCTTTCAGCAATTTCTACCTCCTCACGTAATCTTTCAATTTCCTCTTTAGATTTTTTAATTGAAGTGATGATATCCCTTTCGTTTTTCCAGCGGAGTTCAAGGGCTTTATATTTTTCTTTTAATTTCCCAAGTTCTTTTTTTATCTCTCCAACTCTTTTTTTATCTTTTTTACTCTTTTCTAAAGCTAGAAGTTCAATTTCCATATGTTTTATCTTTCTTTTTAATTTATCCAATTCCTCTGGCTCAGATTCTATTT
>JBKBVX010000089.1:0-1014 GCA_046289355.1 Patescibacteria group bacterium | reverse complement strand
AAAGACAGTTTGTTTAATTCTGTTATGACAGATTTAGTTAGCAAGACAATTGACAAGAAAATTCCTAAAGACACTGTTTCTATGGACAAATTATTAAATGTAGCCGTGAAATACTTTTCAATAATGAGACTTACTGACGAAGGGCATTACGTTGGTAAAGTTTGTGTTGGCTTAAACGACATTAAGAAAACAGAAAGTGAAAGGAAACCATTTATAGAAGCTTTTTCATTTTCATCAATTCTGAAACATTACCAAAGTGAAGAGTATAGTATGTATGATGAATTTGTAAAGGCAATAAAAGAACTGTATAAAGTAAATCTTGGAATAGACAAAAACGAAAAATTATTAAGAGCTCAGGGAGCAATGTTTCTGCTAATGAGAAATAATGAAAACCTGAAAAAGATGTTGAAAAGTGAATACGAAAAACAGAAAGACAGTTTACCTTTCATATTGACAGACAATTAATTACTGTTGCTAACAGCACCTACCCAAAAGGCGGGGTTTCGTGTTCCAAAGACAGTTTTGTGGTTAATGGAAGCTTAATTTTTCAAATCAATTTTTGTGTTAAAAGTCCCGCCCTTCGGGTAGCTGCGAAACGTTAGCCCAAATTATAAAAAACGACACGACAAGATAAATGGCACTATTTAAAATTGAAAATAATGAGCGACTTGAGAACATAAAGGAACAACCTTTTAAACTCGAAAAGGACATACAATCGCTTACTGAAAAGAATCTGAAATCAATTTTCGGTCTTGACTTTGTAAAATCGGAATTTAGCCTTAACAACTTTCGTATTGACACTTTAGCGTTTGACAATGATGCAGGAACATTTGTAATAATCGAATACAAGCGAGACAAGAATTTCAGTGTAATTGACCAGGGATACGCTTATTTATCGCTAATGCTTAACAACAAAGCGGACTTCATTCTTGAATTCAACGAAAACTCAAAAGAAACTTTAAAACGAAATGACGTTGATTGGTCGCAATCCAGAGTGATTTTCATTTCACCTTC
>JBKBVX010000088.1:0-1068 GCA_046289355.1 Patescibacteria group bacterium | reverse complement strand
TCAAAATAAGACCAAGCAAGGCATAATCAACGAATTACAAAACCTAAAACCGACCGACCCGGAAGAAGTAATCATTAATAGCAAATCATTCAAAAGAGACAATCGGACAGTTGCCCAAATAAAAATTTTACGTGACTTCAAATGCCAAATTTGTTCGACAACAATCAAAAAGAAAGACGGGACATTTTACATTGAAGCAGCACATATAGAACCAAAACATAGAAAAGGTAGAGAGACACCAGACAACATTTTACTTCTTTGCCCAAATCACCACAAGGAATTTGACTATGGCGAAAGAAATATTTTGTTACACGACAAAGAAAAAGTTCATTTCACATTGAATGGACAAGAACATAAAATATCACTAAAAATTGACTGACATTAACGAAATAGAAAAAAGCCGAACCGCTAACAGCACCTACCCAAAAGGCGGGGTTTTGTGTTCCAAAGACAGTTTTGTGGTTAATCAATCATTAGTTTTTCAAATCAAGTTTTGTGGTAAAAGTCCCGCCCTTCGGGTAGCTGCAAACCGTTACCTGCAAGCGTAGCAGACGACAGACCAACCAACTGAAAGAAACAAAATGAAACATCCAAAACATAAATCCTTTGTTGACAAATCAATTGGTGCCGCACTTTCTGCAATTGAAGTTTATAACAAACCCGACTTTAAATATAGAGAAGAAACATTTTCAATTTTAATGATAAATTCTTGGGAGCTTCTATTAAAAGCTAAAATCATAAAAGAGAACAATGGAGATTTAAAATCCATTTACATTATGATTCCAAAGGTTGGGAAAAAGGGAAATAAACTAAAAACATTAACGCCAGACTTAAACAGAAGTTTCAATCCTAAGACAATTGGACTTCCTAAATGCCTTACAATTTGTGTAGAAGAACCAATAAAGCTAAATGCCACGGTTAAAGAAAATATTTTTTTGTTAATGGAAATAAGAGATACTGCAATTCATTTTCAACACGCTGACCTTTATTTAAGCAAAAAGGTTTTTGAAATTGGGACAGCTTCACTAAAAAACTATTTGACATTGATTACGGAATGGTTTAACTATG
>JBKBVX010000087.1:0-1101 GCA_046289355.1 Patescibacteria group bacterium | reverse complement strand
CTATAAATACGACTATAAAGCCCGATTTATTGACTACTCAATGAAAATTGGTGAACTACCTGAATGGGTAAAACCATTCGCAAAGAAACTATATCAAGAAGGGTATATGCCTGCAATACCCGACCAATTAATTGTAAACGAATATAAGCAAGGACAAGGAATTGCAAGCCACGTTGATTGCGAGCCTTGCTTTGGAGATACGATTATTTCATTAAGTTTAGGTTCTACTTGCATAATGGAATTTACCAACAAGGAAACAAGAGAAAAAATTGAAGTCTTATTAGAGCCAAGAAGTTTAGTAGTCCTAAAAGATGATGCTCGGTACTTGTGGACACACGGAATTACAGGGAAAAAAGCAGATATTTTTAAAGGTATTAAACACGAAAGAAAAACCCGTATATCGTTGACTTTTAGAAATGTAATACTAAATAGTTGTGAGACGAAGAAATAAAAAAAAACATCGCACAACAGCACCTACACGCAAATGGGGGTTAAGTGCTTCTATGACACTTTAGTGCAAGGTTCAAGTTTAGTGCTTCTAATGAAGTTCAGTGCTAAAAATCCCCACCTGCGTGTAGCTGCAAACCGTTACCAGCAAGCGTAAAGAACCGACACGACTACCAACAAGCGACCTTAACTCGATAGACAATTTCGCTGCTCTTTGACACAAACCGACCTGACTTTGCCGACACCCAAGTTGACCCAAATGGTTTTAAAATAAATTACCACCGCACATTAAAAAAAATAATTTTATTCCCGCCCGCATTGGCACATTTGGGGTTTGCCCAACCACACAAACCTACCCACAGCAATCCCCAAAAGAGCCAATTTTGCCGACCCGCAATAATTAACCATTAAAATGAATTGCAAAGCAATAACGAACACAAATGAAAATTAAACATTAAGTGAGTAAATCGTAAATTTGTATTATGAAAATATTGTTAATAGAAGATGACCAAACGCTGAACCAAAACATCAGTGACGCATTAAAAGCAGAAGATTTTAATACTGTTTCTCTCTTTGACGGCTCTCTCGCAGAAAGAACATTTAAAAAAGAGAACTTTGATTGTGTCATAATGGATATAAACCTGCCTGGAAAAA
>JBKBVX010000086.1:0-1213 GCA_046289355.1 Patescibacteria group bacterium | reverse complement strand
ATATAAATTATAATACAAAAGAAGCCATTTTTTAAGATCGAGATCTTCAGCCCTTATATCTGGTCTGAGATTAACTTTCTTTAAAATCTCTTTTAATTTTTCTCTATTTTTGATCATTTTACCTAAATTGTTTACTAACTGTTTTCTTGGATGAGAAAATCCTTGTTTAATTAATTGGAAGAATTTCTTTTCCTCTAATTTCCTGGATTTATTAATTTGACTAATTTGAAGAATGGCTGAATCAACTTTTGGTCTTGGCCAAAAATTGTTTTTTGAGACAAATCTTATAATTTTTGGTCTGCCATAGAAGTTGACCATCAATGAAATTATACTACTTTTATTATTTTTTTCCACAACCCTTTCTGCCACCTCTTTTTGGAGCATTAAAACCATTAAATTTGGTTTTGGTTTTTCACTTAAAAATTTCCACAAGACTGCTCCAGTAATATTATAAGGTAAATTGGCAACCACTTTGAAATTTTTAATTTTCGATTTATAGTTTTCAATTTTAAGAATATCTCCTTGGATTATTTTAATATTTTTTTGGTTAGCGAATTTTTTTTTCAAATAATTAAAAAGCCGCTTATCTAACTCAACAGCAATTACTTTCTTTGCTTTTTGGGCCAATTTTTCAGTTAAATAACCGAAGCCAGGGCCAATTTCTAAAACAATATCATCAGATCTTAGATCAGCAGCTTCAATAATATCATCTAAAATTTTTTTATTAATTAAAAAATTTTGTCCCATTTTTTTTGATGGGATTATATTCAATTGACGACAGAAATTTCTTATCTCGTTCATAATATTTATATTTTATTTAATCATTTATTTGGTTGGTCTTTTTTTCTAAGCGATCGCCAGAAAAAAAAGACCAGGGCCTTAATTAAAAATCTTTTATTTCTTCTATAAGAAAAGTTCTAACATAGGGTCTTAAAAAATTTTTTTCAATAAAATTATTAATTTCGTTAATAACATCGAGAGGAGAAATCCAAATACTTTTTTGTAACATCTTAAAACCCAAAAATTTCATTTTTTCTCTTAAAAGTTCTCTTTTTCTTTTTTTCTTTTCTGGAATATCAAAAATAACCATTACCCATTTACCATCTTTTCTTTTTTTATATTCTCTAAATTTATCTTTTGATTTCAAAATTAATTCTTCTCCTTTCGGCGTTAGGAGCCAACCTCCAATTTCTTTAGAATCCTTAATTAATCC
>JBKBVX010000085.1:0-1288 GCA_046289355.1 Patescibacteria group bacterium | reverse complement strand
TAATTTTTACAAATTTAAAGCTTGAAAGTTCAAAAGCAAATATAAAAGGAATAAGTTTAGATATTGATTATTTAGCTAACTATATGGGAGAACTGGAAAAAAATAAGGATATAATAAAGAGCGTTAATCTAAAAGTTGCACAACAACAAGCTATACGAAATTTAAATATTATAAATTTTGAATTAGAGATACTATTTTAAATAGGACTATGAAATTTATAAGTAATATAATTAATCGACTAAAAACATGGGAAGAAGAAAGTACAAGAAGAGAAAAAATCTTTTTAGTTATACTTACAATACTCTTGCCTCTCATTCTTTTTTATAAGGTTTATTTTTCTTCTATTCAAGAGAAAATTAAAAAATATAAGGAAGAAATTAATAATTTAAATATAGAAATTGCAAAGTTAGAAGTTTATCAAAAAAAAGAAAAGGATTTAGAAATGCAACTTAATGAATGGAAAAAATTTTTAGATGAAGTAAAAAATTTTCTACCAACTGAAAAAGAAGTACCTTCTCTTCTAAAAAATGTATCATCAATTGCAAAGCAGTCTCAACTTGAAATCCTTAGCTTTTCTCCTAAAAATGAAGAGCCAAGAGATTATTATGTTGTTATACCCTTTGAAATACATCTAAAGGGCTTCTTTTCTAATATTATTTCTTTCTTGAACAAAGTAGAAACATTGGAACGATTAATAACTCTTGAAAATATTGAATTTAATCCCCAAGAAAAAGAAGATAAACTTATAGTTAAATGTTTATTTTATACTTATAAATACACTGGAGAGCTCCTTCAAAGTAATAATACAATGAAGGTGAAATATTAATGAGTATATTGGTAAATTACATTTTTCTCTTACTTTTACTTTTAATTATTACTGGATGTAAAGAAATAGAACAAAAATCTCAAGTACCTCAGAAGGTAACTACTATTGTTAAAAAAGATGAGGATCTTGAAAGATGGAAAGAAGTAGTTAAAAAAGAGGCCTATATTATTGACATTAAGCAACTTCAGAATCCCTTTATCTCCCCTAAAACTTATAAATTCTTATCTAAAAAAGAAGAAACAATCGCCTTAGAATTAGTGGGAATTGTAATTAAGGGAAATAAAAAATATGCTCTCCTTCAAGATGCAACCAAAAAAGGATATATTGTAAAAGTTGGAGATAAATTAGGAAACTTAACGATAAAAGAAATATCAGCTGACAATATTATAATAGAAGAAGTAGAGGAAAATATTTTTGGTGGTATAGAAAAAAGATTAAGAAAAATAAATCTTAAAAAAGGAG
>JBKBVX010000084.1:0-1421 GCA_046289355.1 Patescibacteria group bacterium | reverse complement strand
ATCTCAATAGTAAATTTCAGCCTGATCTCAAAATTTCCGCTTAAAATCTAACTATCGAGTCCCGACCTCAATAGTAGTATTATAAAAGTACTCAATAGAGTATTATAATGCTTCTTTTTCGATTTTATCTGCGATCATTTTAATTTCTTCGTCTTTAATATCGAAGGTGGGAGCCTTCTTTATAAAGTCAGAGACCACTAAATTGTAATCTATCTTACTTATTCCGGCACTTTCGACTACTTTTTTTGCGCATTGATTTTGACAACCATTGATCACTATCAATTTTTTGGCTCTTTTTGCGATATCAACATAAAATGGTGTTTTTGCGCCAACCGGAGTTACGCAACACATTCTGGCTCGGGCTTTATTGGTTTTATTTACCCAAACTACATCCGCAACTTGGCAGAAAAGGCCCTTTTTTCTTTGAAGGGGAGACGCTTGGTCTATATTCATCACATTTATTACCACAAATAGGACATCTGGCTATCATTTTCCAACAAGAACCATAAACTGGATCTTGCCATTCTCTTTTTTCTCCTTCTGCCTCAAAAATTTTTTTGCATTTTGGACAATAGAATTTATCCATTTTTTAATTAATGTAAAGTTATTTGAGGAACTAAATAAGCAAAAATTAATCCGCCTAAAATGCCCAAAATCCACATAATTACAGCGTAATTTAAGACCATCTTCCATTTAATTACCCTGGAAACTCCAAGCATTGAAGGTAAACTTAAGGCAGGACCAGTTAATAAAAATGCTAAAGCCGGGCCTGTTCCCATTTTTAAAATCAAAAGTTCTCTAACAAAAGGAATTTCAACTAAAGTTGGAGTATACATTACCACTCCCATAATTGAGGCTAAAGCAATTTGCCAGAATCCTTGGCCTAGATATTTTGAGATAACTTCTGCGGTTAAGAATATCTTAATGATACCAATAATAAAAATTCCTAATAAAACCAATGGCAAAATTTTCTTGACAAAATCCCAGACATTGAAAATCCATTCTTTTAAATCTTCTTTTAAATTTAATGGTTTTTCTTGATATTCAATTTTTAATTGAGAAAGTAGTCCTGCTTTTTCTTCTTCTGTTGTCCAAACAGTTTCTAAAATTGCGCCGGTAATTATGGCTGCTGATAAAGCTAAAATAATTCTGCCAACTACAAATTTCCAAGAAAGTAAACTGAAAGTTAAAATAATAGCTGCTGGATTAATAGCTGGTGTGGCTAATAAAAAAGTAATGGCTGGTCCTAGTCCTGCCCCTCTTTTTTTAATAGCAGCAAAAAGAGGAATAATTGAACAAGAACAAACTGAAAGAAGGGGTCCACCAAAAGCAGCAATAAAATAGGCCTTAACGCTTCTCCTTCCTAAATGTTTAATAATCATTTCTTTTGGTATAAATGTCTGAATAGCGCCAGCAATTAG
>JBKBVX010000083.1:0-1434 GCA_046289355.1 Patescibacteria group bacterium | reverse complement strand
GGTTGGCGCAAAAACACCATTTTATGTTGATACTGGAGTGGCTTAAAATTCCAAAAAATTGGGACTTTCGGATTTCCCATTAGTGAGGAAGTTTAAATTAGAGACGAGAAATTAATGGATAATCTCTTTTAAATTAAAAAGTGTTCTTTGGTTTAAGAAAAACAAAGGTTCCAAACAATTTATTTCTTGCATTTATTTTTTTATAGTGCTAAAATCTTTTCTTACTATGGAGACGTTAAGAAAGAAAAAATTAAAATTTTATAACCGGATAGGAGTTTTTTGTAGCGAATTAAAAACCCCTAAAATTAAAGCCGATTTTTACTCTAAACCAGAAGATTTTATAGTAGAAGAACTCCATTCAAAATTTAAGTGTACTGTAGAAAAGAATAATTTAACTCCTGTCATTAAGTACAATAAGAAATATATTCATGCTACACTAGTAAAAAAAAATTTAAGTACATTTGAATGTTGTGAAATTATTGCCCGCGAGAATCAGATTCCTTTAAAAGAAATTAGTTTTTGTGGATTAAAAGATACTTTTGGATTAACAGCTCAAAGGATTTGTATAAGAAATATTAGGCCTTTAACTAAAACTTTATTTCCCAATTTTTTCTTGAAAGATTTTTCTGACTCAGATCAAAAACTTTCTCTAAGAAATCATTTAGGAAATAGTTTTAAAATTAAGATAAAAAATATCTCCGTCCCTACTAAAGAATGTGTTGAATATTTAAAAAAAATTAAAGAAAAAAGTAAAAATGGTTTTCCTAATTTTTATGGTCCTCAGCGATTCGGAAAAAATCAAAATCTTCATCAAATAGGAAAGTTAATTGTAAAAAGAAAATTTAAAGAAGCTTATTCGAAATTTTTAATAAATTCCAAAATCTCCAAGGGAAAGATGATTAACAAACAAACGCAAAATGATTTTATAGAAATTTTACGCACAGAGAAAAGTTTTATTTTTGCTATTAACAGTTATAGTAGTTATTTATGGAATTTAGCCCTTTCGAAATGGTTGTCTAAAAATAAAAACATAAAAAACATTAAAATTTTTAAGATAGGAAGCAATATAAAACCGAGGGAGATTGAACGAAAATTTTATCTTCCTATTTTAAAAAAAGAAGGAGTAAAATTTTCTGATTTTAATTTTCCTATCAAAGAATTTAATATTAAAACCCATCTTCGAAATATTTTATTTTATCCTAGAAATTTTCAATTTAAATGTGAGAAAAATTTTCTTTTATTAACATTCGATTTGGGAGCTGGAGAATATACAAGTTTGTTTTTAGACTTTATTTTTGATAATCGGAAAGGAATTAAACTTGAATGAAAATGAAAAAAATGAGGTTACTATTGAGGTCTACTATTGAGGTCGGGACTCGATAGTTAGATTTTAAGCGGAAATTTTGAGATCAGGCTGAAATTTACTATTGAGAT
>JBKBVX010000082.1:0-1634 GCA_046289355.1 Patescibacteria group bacterium | reverse complement strand
AGAATAAATATCACCTCCTTGGACATGAAGCTTGTATGAAGGTGTCGCCGTCCCGATGCCGACATACTCATTGGTGGTATCAACATAAAGAGTATTATTCGCGCCAATTCTGACATTGTTGGTCTCGGTTCTTAATTTTATTAGCGTTCCGTCCCTAACCCATTCCGGAATCTGACCCAAACTGCCAAAAATAAACGCCTCGGCTCTTTCCGTTGAAAGCGAGCCGATAATCATTCCGGTAAAAAGAGAAATAATTATTAAAATTTTTGTTCCTTTAGTCATATTAGTTTCAATAAATTTTTATAAGTTTTCATATTTTTATTTTTCTTGTTTTTGTAGACAATTAATAGAAATTAAATCAACCCTTTTTCCTCCCTCAAATACAGAGACGGTTTGGCATTTTTCCGCCTGCTGAATTATTGATTTAACAGAATCGGTTAAGGCCTGCTGATAACCAGCTTGAAACACCCTAAATTTAAATTTATTAAAAATATCCCAACCGATATAGCCAAGAGAGAAAAGAACCCAGAGAACCAGCAATAAATTCAAAATTCTTTTGAAGGTGAAAAAATTTTTAAGAGAACTTTTAATAGCGATAAAAATTTTAGTCATATTTTTATTTTAATTCAAAATTTATCAAAAGTCAAAAGTTTAAGTGAAAAGCTAAACTTTTTATTTTTAAATCACTTTTGAATTTTGAATTATAATTTTGCATTTTAAGTTTTGACTTTTGACTTAACTTCATTTTTTACTTGTTGGCGATGCTGAATTAAAGTAATCCAAAGAAAAATAACAATAGGCAAAAACAAAAGATTAGAAATAATTTCTTTTATTGAATGCGCTGAATAAAAACCGCCGATAATCAAAATGGCTGAAAAAATAGCAGAATAATAAAGCAGAATTGATTTAAAATTCAGTTTTGGTATCCGCATATTTTAGAAAATTAAAAAAGCACTATTAAAAATAGTGCTTGATTATTGTAAAAACTAAAAACTTGCGAGTGTTATCTGTCTCGTACCAAGCTCGCTTTGGCGCCGGGTTTGTTCTCTCTTGTTTTGGTATCCTCCTGATTTTTATAAGTTTTCTACTCATACCATTTATAATTATATCAAAAATTTAAAATAAAGTGGAGAAAATTCCGCTATCCATATATTTATTTATATTATACCACATTTTCGATAAGATGACTATATAAATAGAGGAACTTTAAAAGTTTCTCTACCCACCCGCTACTCCTTTTTGATTTGTAGCCCTTCCTGCCGAAGAAAATCTGGGCCCGTAGTACAACAGCGAAGCTGTAGGCAGGATAAACTCCGCCCAAGCAAACGGGCAAAAAGCGAAGTCCCGTACCGAATTTGTTCTGGTACGGGAGAAAGAGGTTTTGAGTGTTCATTTTCATCATGAATTTTTGCTTGTCTGTTCTGCCGCGCGAAGCGCGGCTGGGGGCGGCTCATCCTTACGTCAGTAAGGAAGCAAAGCCAGCAAAAATTGCTTCCTTAATTGAAAAAGAATTTTGCACGCGCCCATTAAAAAAGTTCGCACTTCATTGAGTAATTGCGATTTTTTTATTTTTTCTCCTTTTTAAAAAAACTAAAGACTATAATTAAAAAAATAATTAATCCACCAAAAAATAA
>JBKBVX010000081.1:0-1827 GCA_046289355.1 Patescibacteria group bacterium | reverse complement strand
TTTATCGGCGTTCTTGCTACCTCAATTGTTCAAAGTTCTTCTGTCACTACCTCAATTACGGTTGGTATGGTAGCTGGTAAAGTTTTGACTTTAAGAAATGCTATCCCAATTATTATGGGAGCAAATATTGGTACTACCGTTACTAATACCATTATTGCTTTGACTCATGTTACAAGAAAAGAAGAATTCAAACGGGCTTTTGCCGCCGGTACAGTTCATGATTTTTTTAACATATTAACCTGTGCCATCCTTTTACCTTTAGAAACATTTTTTCATCCTTTAGAAAAATCTGCTTCTTTTCTGGCTCAAAATTTTACTCAAATTGGTGGCTTAAAATTTATTTCTCCGTTAAAATTAATTACTCAACCAGTTATTTTAATCTTACAAAATCTTATTTCTTTGACTCCACTTTTAGTTATCCTCTCTTTAATTTTAATTTTTTTCTCACTGATTGGTTTAGTAAAAATACTAAAATCTCTTGTCTTAAAAAAATTTGAGATTTTTTTAGATAAATATCTTTTTAGAAATATCTTAACTGCCTTTCTTTTAGGTTTAATTTTCACTGCTACAGTTCAAAGTAGTTCAGTTACTACTTCTTTGATTATTCCTTTAGCAGCTGGTGGATTGCTTACTTTAAAACAAATTTTTCCTTATACTTTAGGAGCAAATTTAGGGACAACAGTAACAGCTATTCTTGCTTCAATAGTTACTGGCGATCAAACTGCGGTCAGTACCGCTTTTGCCCATTTTCTTTTTAATCTTTTTGGTATTTTTTTAGTTTATTCTCTTTTTAAAAGTTTACCTATTATTTTAGCGGAAAAATTATCAGATCTTGTTTATTATCAAAGAAAAATTGCCATTCTTTACATTATTTTTGTTTTTTTCCTCATCCCGCTAACTTTAATTTTTCTATTTAAGTGATAAAATAAATATATGTTTGAAAACATCAAAAAATTTTGGCAAAAAGAAGGACTTCTATTTGAAGCAATGAAATCAATCGAGAAAATGTTTATTGAAGATAAAGAAATTTTCAAAAAAGCAACTCACGCTTTAATGGAAAAAATAGAAGTGAAACCAGAAGAAATCTATCAGATAGATCAGAATATTAATCAAAATGAGATTGAAATCAGAAAGAAAATTTTAGAACATTTAGCCATCAATCCATCTCAAGACATTGTCTTTTCTTTAATTCTTTTAGATGTCGCTCGTGATACAGAAAGAGCTGGTGATTATAGCAAAAATATTTATGAATTAAGTCTAAAATATCCAGAAGAATTCAAGAAAGAAAGATACACCGAGATTTTAAAAAAGACAAGAGATAAAATTTTAGAAATGTTTGATTTAACTTTAAAAGCTTTTAGAGAAAGTGATTTAGTTATTGCTCAAAAAGTTATGGATGAACATCACCGATTAAATAGAGAAATGGAAAATTTAATCGAAATGATAATGAATACTGAAGAAATCAAAGCAAAAGAAGCAGTTACTTATGCTTTATTCGCTAGATTTTTAAAAAGAGTTTCCGCCCATTTAGGCAATATCGCTACAACAGTTATCAACCCTTTTCACCGAATTCGATATGTGAAAAAAGATGGCCTCCAGGATATTTAAAGATAAATTTTTATTCTATTGAACTCGGGACTCGATAATATGAAAAAAATTTCAAAAATTGGTATTTTAGGAGGAACTTTTAATCCACCTCATTTTGGCCATTTAATAATAGCAAAAAAAGCGGTAAAAGAATTGGGCTTAGAAAAACTTATTTTAATGGTTGCCGGAAAGCCGGTTTTAAAGATAAAAGATTTAGCTCCAGTAAAAGATAGATTAGAA
>JBKBVX010000080.1:0-1850 GCA_046289355.1 Patescibacteria group bacterium | reverse complement strand
CCATAGACACCATCATAGCCAGGAATTTTTTGAACTTGACCATTGCGCATCCTTATAATTCCTTCAACAATTTTTTCCGGAACAATTTTTTTAAGATCAGTTTCGTTCCAATCCATTAGGATTTGGAATTCACTTCCACCTTGCTTGATAATTTTAAAATATTCTTCTTCAACTATTTTTGAAGATTTATTAACACCTAAAACTTCGGCAATAATCTCCTGAAGAGGGATTAAACTTTTAAAAGGAATAGCATTTGGAGGAATAAAACCGGCTGGCCGATCAGCTAATTTTTCTACTCGGTGCATTACGCCAATAGTCAATTCTCGGCCACAAACTGGACAGATTCCACCTCTTTTTTTTGTCTCAGTTGGCGAAAAAGAAACATTGCATAAACGATGACCATCAAAGTGATATTTACCTTCTTCCGGGAAAAATTCTATTGTATATTTTAAATGAGTTGGATCTTTCTTCTTTAATGTTTCAATGATTTTTTTATATGAAATTTCATCAAATTCAAAAACTGTGGCTTCCCGGCCAAGATTTTTTGGTGAATGTGAATCAGAACAAGAGATAATTGTTATTTTATCTAATTGAGAAAGTCGCCAGTTCATAGCTGGATCACTAGAAAGTCCGGTTTCAATGGCATAAATATAGGGAGTTAGTTCGTCAAAACATTCTTCAATTGAATCAAAGCCAGATTTTGAGCCAAAGATAGAATACCATGGTGTCCAAACATGGGCCGGGACCACTAAAGCATCTGGTGAAATATTTAAAGCTATTTTTAAAATTTCCTTTGCATCCAGATTCAGCATTGGTCGACCATCGGCTTTAAGATTACCTGACCAGGAGAGTTGGGTATTAAATTTTTCTACACTTTCGAAATCAGGAAGGAATATAATTAGATGAATACGTCGGCCAACCCCCTTTTTTGTATAAATACAAGAAACTTCAGTGGTGAGGATAAAATAAACTGCTAAATTTTTAGCATTTTTTAATTTAAAAAGTCCATTACCAAGAGGTTCAAGTTTTTCTTTTAATTCTTTAAACCACTCTGGGTGGGTGAAGTCACCTGTACCTAAAATTTGAATTCCTTTTAATCGTGCCCAAAGATCTAAATGATCTAAATCCATATTTTGAGAAGTAGCTCGAGAATATTTTGAATGAAGATGAAAGTCAGCGATATATCTCATAAACTTTTATTTTTCATAAATATAAACTTTTTCATTTCTATTTAAATAAAATGTTTTTTCATTTGGCCAATCTGGTAAAGGAAAATCAAGAGAAAAAATTCGTGCTTTAGGCTTTAATTCTTTTTTTAATTTCTCAGAGACTTTTTTCATCACAGGTGGAAAAAGGTAACAGAAAATTACATCTGCTTCCGATAACTCAGCTTTAAAAAAATCTTTTAGAAAAACTTTAGTTTTTGATTTTTTAAAGAAGATATTAATTTTGGAAATCAAAAAGGCAGTTGGAGATAGTTCATAACCAATTGTTCTAACTCGATATTTTTTTTCTGCCTCAATTAAAAAAGTTGCATCACCACAACCTAAATCAACTAATGTCTCACCTTCTTTTAAGTTCATTAATTTTAAAATTTTATTTTGGTTTTCTTTTGTTAAAGAAACAAAAGGAACACCTGTTCGAAGATAACCAAAAATAAGAAAGATATAAATAAGAAATAAAATGAAAAGAGAGATGACAAAGACAATCAAAAAATAATAAAAAAGGAACATATCCTCTAATTATAATTATCTTATTTTGATTTGTAAATAAAAAATCCGTCCTTATTTTTCAGTCCAAAGCTCTCGGCACTGGCCTACTCTCCCCTGACTAAAGTCAGAGTACCATCG
>JBKBVX010000007.1:0-19249 GCA_046289355.1 Patescibacteria group bacterium | reverse complement strand
CAGTAATTCTTATTATCTTAGATGGTTGGGGTATAGCACCAGCCAATTTAGGCAATGCTATAGAATTAGCAAAAAAACCAACCTTTGATTTTTTAAAAGAAAATTTTCCTTACACTCAACTTCAAGCTTCAGGTGAGTCAGTTGGTCTTTATCCTAACTCCCCTGGCAATTCTGAGGCTGGCCATTTTAATTTAGGGGCAGGAAGAATTGTCTTAGATGATGCAGTCTTTATCTCCCAAAGTATTGAAAATAAAATTTTCTTTCAAAACCAAGTTCTTCTTGGAGCTATCAATCATGTTAAAAAAAATAAAAGTCATCTTCATCTAATGGGTCTTTTACCAGAAACAGCAACAGCTCATGCTAATCCTGAGCATCTCATTGCCTTAATTAAGATGGCTGAAGAAAATGAAATAAATGAGATCTTTCTTCATATTTTTGCTGATGGTCGTGATTCAACACCTAGGTCTCTTTTAAAGGCCTACGCCAAAATTAAACCATATCTTCAGAAAACTAAAATTGTTTCTTTAATTGGTCGTTTTTATGCCATGGATCGAAAAAAGGATTGGTCAAAGACAGAGATAGCCTATAATCTTCTTGTTCTTGGCAAGGGTAAAAAATTTAATACTCTTGGCGAAGCTGTCTCTTATGCCTATAGTCGTTCTGGTTTAAGAATGAGTCTTTTAACCGATGAATATATTCCGCCATCAATTTTTCTTTTTGATGGAAAACCAGTTACTATCAATGATAATGATGCAGTTATCTTTTTTAATCTCCGATCTGACCGGGCCAGACAGATTACCAAAGCCTTTGTTCAAAAAGAATTTAATAAAAAAAATCCAGGTTCATTTAAAAGAAAAAAAATCTTAAAAAATTTATTCTTTGTTGCTTTGACTGATTTTGGTCCTGATCTTGATGATATTAAAACTGCTTTCCCTGCTAGAAAAGTTAAAAATAGTTTACCCCAGGTTCTTCAAAATTTTCTTCAATATTATATTGCTGAAAAAGAGAAATATGCTCATATTACTTACTTCTTTAATGGCGGTTATGATCAACCATATTTTGGTGAAAAAAGAATTCTTGTTCCTTCACCAGAAGTAGAATGTTATGACCAAACTCCTGAAATGAGTGCTGAAGAAGTGACTAAATTAGTCATTGAGAAATTTAAAAATGAAAGACCAGCTTTTATAGCTGTCAATTTTGCTAACCCTGATATTTTGGGCCATACCGGTGAAATTAAAGCGACAGTTAAGGCTATCGAGTTTGTTGACAAATGTTTAAATAAAATAATTAAAGAGGTTTTACCTTTAGAAGCAACAATTATTGTCACTGCTGATCATGGTAACGCAGAAAAAATGATTGAATTAGAAACTGGTGAAATTTTTACTGGTCATACAACTAATCCAGTACCATTTATTTTAGTTTCAAAAAAGAAAAAATTAAAACTTCAAGAAGGTATTTTAGGTGATGTTGCTCCGACTATTCTTCAAATAATGGAAATTGAAAAACCAAAAGAAATGACTGGTCAATCTTTGATAAAATAATTTAGTATGGATAAACCAAAATTTGTTGTCCTGATTATTCTTGATGGCTGGGGTGTTGCTCCACCTTCTCATGGCAATGCAATTACCCAAGCCAAAACTCCATTTTTTTCTAATTTGATTTCTCTTTATCCAACTTTTACTTTACAGGCAGCTGGTTTAGCTGTTGGTTTATCTTGGGGTGAACAAGGTAGTTCTGAAGTCGGGCATCTTAATTTAGGTTCTGGTAGAGTCATTTATCAAAGTTTACCCAGAATTGATAAGGCTATTGAAGAAGGTAGTTTTTTTACTAATCCGGCTTTTTTAAAAGTTATTAATCATGTCAAAAAAAATAATTCAAAACTTCATCTTCTTGGATTGGTTTCCAATGGTAATGTCCACTCTTCATTTAATCATCTTAAAGCCCTTCTTCAATTGAGTAAAAAAGAAAATCTTAAAAAGGTATATCTTCATGCTATCTTAGATGGTCGTGATACTCCTCGTGATTCTGGTTTAATTTTTATTGAAGAAATTTTAAAAGAGATAAAAAAGAATAATCTTGGTGGAATAGCTACTATTTCAGGGCGATTCTATGCTATGGATCGCGATAATCATTGGGAGAGAATAGAAAAGGCTTATCGAGCAATGGTCGAAGGAGATTCAGAAAAAAAATTTTCTCATCCTCTTGAGGCAATTAGAGATTCATACCAACAAAAAATTTTTGATGAAGAATTTGTGCCGACAGTGATTGTCAAAGATAATCAACCATTAGCCAAAATTGAAGATAATGATGGAGCCATTTTTTTTAATTTCCGGACTGAACGAGCTAGAGAATTGACTAAAGCAATTGTTCTACCTGATTTTAAAGGTTTTTCTCGTCCAAAAAAAATTCAAAATCTAATTTTTGTTACCATGACCGAATATGAGGAAGGATTGCCAGTTGAAGTTGCTTTTCCTCCTCAAACAATTGAGACTCCTTTAGCCAAAATTCTTTCAGAGAGAGGTTTACGTCAACTTCATATTGCCGAAACAGAGAAATATGCTCATGCAACTTATTTTTTTAATGGTGGTCGAGAAAAACCATTTCCAAATGAAGATTGGGTTTTGGTTCCTTCACCAAGAGTTCCTTCCTTTGATCAAAAACCAGAGATGAGTGCTAAAGAGATAACCCAAAAAGTTATCGCTGCTATTGAAAAAGAAAAATATGATTTTATTCTTGTTAATTTTGCTAATCCGGATATGGTTGGTCATACCGGTAATCTTCAAGCAATTATTATTGCTATTGAAACTTTAGATAAGCTTCTTTCTCAGATTGTTGAGGCGACATTAAGAAAAGATGGTGTGGTTTTAATTACTGCTGATCATGGGAATGCTGAAGAAGTGATTAATCTTCAGACAGGAGCAATTGATAAAGAACATTCAACCAATCCTGTTCCTTTTATCTTGGTAGGTAAAGGCTGGGAGAAAAAAGAGAAAGAAGAAATAGATTTGAGTTTATTGCCACCTGCTGGTGTTTTAGCTGATGTTGCCCCTACCATTTTAAAACTAATGGGCATTCCTCAGCCAAAAGAAATGGATGGTCAACCTCTTATTTAAATAATATGTCTTTTCTTTCTAAAATTTTTGGTGATCCAAATGAAAGATATTTAAAGAAACTTTGGCCAATTGTAGAAAAGATAAATTCTTTGGAAAAGGAATTCGAAAAAATTCCTACTCAAAATCTCAAAGAAAAGACTCTTGAGTTTAAAGAGAGACTGAAAAAAGGTCAGACTTTAGATGAAATTTTACCTGAAGCTTTTGCTTTGGTGAGAGAAGCAGCTAAAAGAACAATTAAACAACGTCATTTTAATGTTCAACTTTTAGGTGGGATTGTTCTTCATCGAGGTCAGATTGCTGAGATGAAAACTGGCGAAGGGAAAACTTTAGTTGCTACTTTACCTCTTTATTTGAATGCTTTAGAAGAAAAAGGTTGTCATTTAATAACAGTCAATGATTATTTAGCTCGACGCGATGTCGAATGGATGGGACCAATCTATCATCTTTTAGGACTTTCTGTTGGTGTTTTAAATCATGAAAAGGCTTATCTTTATCAACCAAAAGGGGAAAGAACTACTCATTTAGGTTCAGGTGAAGAATTAATCGAAGTGCCAAGAAAAGAGGCCTATTTAGCTGATATCACTTATGGCACCAATAATGAATTTGGTTTCGATTATCTAAGAGATAATATGATTTACGATTTGTCTCAGCAGGTTCAAAGAGGATTTCATTATGCTATTATCGATGAAGTTGATTCGATTTTGATTGATGAAGCAAGAACACCTTTAATTATTTCTCAGCCAGCTGAAGAATCAACAGAACTCTATTATAAATTAGCTAGAATTGTTAATTCATTAAAAGAAAATGAAGATTATAATGTTGATGAAAAAATGCGGGCTGTTTCTTTAACTGAAGAAGGTCAAAAAAAAGTTATTAAGGCTTTAGGTGTTGATCCTTGGAAGATCGCTGCTTCTTTAGATCCAGAGACAGCTCGTAAAGGAATAGAATTTGATCATCATATTACTGCTGCCTTACGAGCAAAAGCACTCTTTCAAAAAGATAGAGATTATGTAGTCAAAGATGGTGAAATTATCATTGTCGATGAATTCACTGGCCGGTTGATGTTTGGTCGGAGATATTCTGAAGGCCTTCATCAGGCAATTGAGGCTAAAGAGCATATTAGTGGACATCCAGAAGTGGAAGTAAAAAAAGAATCACGGACATTAGCAACTATTACTTTTCAAAATTATTTTCGGATGTATAAAAAATTAGCAGGGATGACTGGCACAGCAGCTACTGAAGCAGAGGAATTTTATAAAATTTATAACTTAGAAGTTGTTGTTATTCCTACCAATAAACCTTTAATTCGAATTGATTTACCTGATCGAATTTATGCTACTGAAGAAGCGAAATTTAAAGCAGTGGTAGAAGAGATTAAAAAAAGACATAAAAAAGGTCAACCTGTTTTGGTTGGCACTACTTCTATTGAAAAAAATGAATTACTTTCTGCTCTCTTAGAAAGAGAAGGTATCCCTCATCAAATTTTAAATGCTAAACATCATGAGAAAGAAGCCCAAATCATTGCTCAAGCTGGAAGACTTGGGGCAGTGACAGTGGCCACTAATATGGCTGGTCGAGGTGTTGATATTATTTTAGGAGGCAATCCACCTGATTTAGAAGAACAAAAAAAAGTTATTGAACTTGGTGGTTTGCATATTATAGGAAGTGAAAGACATGAATCAAGAAGGATTGATAATCAACTTCGTGGTCGGAGTGGTCGGCAAGGAGATCCTGGTTCTTCTCAATTTTTTGTTTCTTTAGAAGACGATTTAATGAGAATTTTTGGCGGTGAGAGGATAAAAAATTTAATAAAATTTTTTCATTTTCCTGAAGATTTACCTATTGAAAATAAAATGATTTCTAAATCAATTGAACAGGCCCAAAAGAAAGTTGAAAGTTATAATTTTGATTTACGTAAACATCTTTTGGAATATGATGATGTTTTAAACAAACATCGCGAGGCAATTTATCGTTTAAGAAAAGAGATTCTTGAAAATCCAGATAAAACTAAAGAAAAAATTTTTGAAATGATAGAGAAAGAAATTGAAAAAATTGTTGCCTTTCATACTGCTCATGATTATGAGCAAAAATGGGATTTAAAAAAGATTGGCGAAGTCGTCTCAACAATCTTCCCTTTACCTACTGATTTTAAAGAAAAATTTGAAGAGATTAGAAAAAAAGCCGGAACACGAGAAGAAGATGTTCAAGCGAGAACCTTACTTTTTGAATATCTAATTGATTTAGCCAAAAAAAATTATGAAAACTTAGAAAAAAGAATTGGCGATGAAAATTTGATGCGACAAATTGAAAAAATGATTCTCCTTCGTTCAATTGATACATTTTTTACTTTTCATTTAGAAACAATGGAAAATTTAAAAGGTGGTATTGGTTTGCGTGCCTATGGCCATCGAGATCCTTTGGTAGAATATAAAAAAGAGGCCTATTATAAATTTCATCAACTTTTAGATGATATTAGAAAACAGGTTGTCTATTCTATTTTTAAAGTTTCCTTAGTGAAAAAGGAAGAGTCATCTGAAATGCCGAAAGAAATGGTTTATTCTCAGACTTTAAAAGAGAAGAGTGGTAATAAGAAGCAAAAAAAAGTTGGAAGAAATGAACCTTGCCCATGTGGTTCAGGTAAGAAATATAAAAAATGTTGCTATCCAAAATTTGGGTAGTCTTGTCAAAAAAAAGACGATTGCTAAACTAAAATATTATGAAAAAACCCTGGACAATTTTTGTTTTTATTCTTGTTTTGGTCATTTTCGCTATTTTAGTTGATATTCCTCGTTTACCAAAATGGTTTCCTGGCGGGGCTTGGTTTACCCAGCAAAAAGTTCATTTAGGTTTAGATCTTCAGGGTGGGACACAATTGATTTATTTAACTGAGACAAAGGATATTCCTTTTTCTGAGCGAAGTGGGGCAATAGAAGGAGCCAGAGATGTTATTGAACGTCGCATCAATATCTTTGGCGTGACTGAGCCAGTTGTTCAAACCGCTAAAGCCGGTGATGAATGGAAAATTATTGTTGAACTACCAGGAATTAAAGATGTTAATCAGGCAATTAAGATGATAGGTGAGACACCAATTTTAGAATTCAAAGAACAAGTCAAAAAAGAATTAACACCTGAAGAGAAAAAAGAGATAGAAATTTATAATCAGGAAGCAGAAAAAAGAGCCAATGAGATCTTAAAAAAAGTTTTAAAACCGGGAGCTGATTTTGCTGCTTTAGCCAAAGAATTTTCTGAAGATCCAGGTTCAAAAGATCAAGGTGGTGATTTAGGTTGGTTTTCTAAAGGAAAAATGGTCAAGCCTTTTGAAGAGGCAGTTTTTAATTTAAAAAAAGGCGAAATTACCAAAAGTTTAGTTAAAAGCCAATTTGGTTATCATATTATTAAGAAAAATGATGAACGAATAAATGAAAATGGTGAGCAAGAAGTTTCTGCCAGTCATATTTTGATTAGAACACGTTCTGAGGATGAACTAATTACCGAAGAGTGGGTTTATACTGGTTTATCTGGTAAAGAATTAAAGACTGCCCGTTTAGAATTTGACCCAAATACTAACGAACCAATTGTCGCTTTAGAATTTAATAAAGAAGGAGCAGAACTTTTTGCTCAAATTACCAAAAGAAATGTTAATAAACCATTGGCAATTTTTCTTGATGGATCGCCAATTTCTATTCCTATTGTTAAAGAAGAAATTACTGGTGGTAAAGCAGTTATTACTGGAAAATTTACCTTAAAAGAGGCAAAAGAATTAGCCCAACGATTACGGGCTGGTGCTTTACCAGTGCCAATTAATTTAATCTTTCAGCAAAATATTGGACCAAGTTTAGGGAAAGTTTCTATTGAAAAAAGCTTTATTGCTGGAATTATTGGTTTTTTACTGATTGTCATCTTTATGATCATTTTTTATCGATGGCTTGGTGTGATTGCTTCTTTGGCTTTAATTATTTATGTCATTCTGACTTTAGCAATTTTCAAATTATTACCTGTTACCTTGACCTTAGCTGGAATCGCCGGTTTTATTCTCTCTATTGGTATGGCTGTTGATGCTAATGTTTTAATTTTTGAAAGAATTAAAGATGAAAAAAGATTAGGCAAAAGTGGTTTAACTCTTATTGAAGAAGGTTTTCGTCATGCCTGGACAGCAATTCGCGATGCAAATATTACTACCTTAATTATTTGTTTTATTCTTTATCAATTTGGCACAGGTCTTGTTCGTGGCTTTGGTTTAACTTTAGGGATTGGGGTTTTGGTCAGTATGTTTACTGCTATTGTGGTGACAAAAACAATTGTTAAATTAACAATGCGATATTAATTTGAATTTTTAATTATGTACAACATTATCGGCAAAAAATATATTTTTCTTTCTATCTCTGGAGTCATTATTCTTGTTTCAATTTTTGCTTTAGTTTTTTTTGGTCTGCGCCCTGGTCTTGATTTTACTGGTGGTACTTTAATGGAGATTGAATTTTTAAAAAACCCTCCTTCTCTTGGAGAAATTAAAGAAAAACTTAAGGAATTTAATTTAGGTGAGATAACGATTCAGCCAACAACTGAGAAAAAATTAATTTTAAGATTTAAAGAAATTGATGAAGAGACCCATCAAAAAATTTTAGAAAAACTTGGCCGACCTTCTGAAATTCGTTTTGAATCGATTGGTCCAATTATTGGTCGAGAACTTTTAAACAAGGCAAGATTGGCTACCACTTTAGCTATTTTAGCTATTTTTTTATATATTGCCTGGTCATTTCGTCGTCTTTCAAAAATTTTAAGAAAAGGGGAGGCGTGGCGTTATAGTTTTGGTGCTATTTTAGCTTTAATTCATGATGTCATTGTTATGCTTGGAGTTTTTGCTTTCCTTGGTCATTTTAAAAATGTTGAAATTGGGACAACCTTTATTATTGCTATTTTGACTGTCCTTGGTTATTCAATTAATGATACAATTGTTGTTTATGACCGGATTCGGGAAAATTTTTTATTCAATCCATCAGAAAAATTTGAAGAGATTATAAATAAAAGTTTAAATGAAACAATTGTTCGTTCTTTAAATACTTCTATTACTACTTTATTGGCTTTATTGGCAATCTTCTTCTTTGGTGGTGAGACAATTAGATATTTTATTTTGGCTATGATAGTCGGTATTATTACTGGTACTTGGTCATCAATTTCTATTGCTAGTCCGCTTCTTCTTTTTTTAAGAAAAAAATAATTTATGAAAATTGCTCTCGTTACTGATTTTCTCACCCAACTTGGTGGTGCAGAAAAAGTTTTAGAGGTGCTTCATGAAATTTGGCCAGAGGCACCTGTTTATACCTTGGTTTATGATGAGAGAGCAACAAGATATCAATTTTCTTCCTATAAAATTAAAACTTCTTTTTTGCAAAAAATACCTTTAATAAAAAAATATTATCGCTGGTTTCTCTCTTTGATGCCTTATGCTATTGAAAAGATGGATTTTTATGATTATGATCTTGTTTTTTCTATCTGTTCTGCTTTTAGTAAAGGTGTAATTGTTCAACCAAAGACAAAATCTATTTGTTATTTACTTACGCCAACTCGTTATCTTTGGGTTGAACCAGAAGAATATCTTAAGAATTTAAGAGGTTTAGAAAATTTAGCTAAATTTTTTTTACCAAAAATTTTAAATCGATTGCGACAATGGGATCTTCAAGCTATTAAAAGACCACATTACATTATTGCTATTTCTCAATTTATTAAAAAACGTATCGAAAAATATTATCAACGGAGTCCAAAAGAGGTAATTTATCCACCAGTCGAGGTTGATAGATTTTTCATTTCAAAAGAGTTAGGTAATTATTTTCTTGTTATTTCTCGACCAAGATATTATAAGAGAATTGATTTAGTTATCCAAGCTTTTACTAGATTGAAAATCCCTTTAAAAATTATTGGTATGACAAAAAAAGAAGGAAAAAATTTTTGTCGTGAAATTAAACCAAATATCGAATTTTTAGGTTATGTTTCTGATTCAGAAAAGGCCGAATATCTTTCTCACTGTTTGGCTTTGATTCATCCTCAAGAAGAAGATTTTGGGATTACTGCGGTAGAAGCAATGGCCGCTGGTCGGCCGGTTATTGCCTATGGAGCTGGTGGTGCCTTAGAAACAGTTATTGATGGCTTAACTGGTAAATTTTTTGAAGAACAGACATGGGAATCTTTGGCTGATACTGTTATCCGCTTTAAACCAAAAGAATTTGATCCAAAAAAAATTCGTCAACATGCTAAAAAATTTTCTAAAGAAAATTTTATTACTAAAATAAAAGACTTTATTAGAAATTTGATTAGTTAACTATGAACATTCTCATTGACATTCGTTGTCTCTTAGATAGACCATATACTGGCGTAGCCCAATATACATTAAATTTTCTGAATGAAATTTTAGAAAAAGACAAAAAAAATAATTATTTTCTTTTTTATAACTCTCTCAAATTAAGAAACAAAGATTTAATCCAATTTAATTCTTTCAATTTTCAGATAATTGATTTCCATTGGCCAAATAAAATTTTTAATTTTTTACTCCGTTTTTTAAAATGGCCAAAAATAGATAAGTTAGTTGAAAAAAGAATTGGTCAAAAAATAGACAAAATTTTTTTACCTAATTTTAATTTTGTTGCTTTTTCTAAAGATAAAAAAATTACTTTAGTTGTTCATGATTTATCTTTTGAAATTTATCCCCAATTTTTTACTTTAAAGCAGCGTCTTTGGCATAAATTAGTCAATCCCCGCCACTTAGTTCATCAGGCAACAAAAATTATTACCCATTCTGAAAATACAAAAAATGACCTTATCAATTTATACCAAATTTCTCCTCAAAAGATTATAATTGAAAAACCTCCTCTTCATAGAGAGTTTAAAAAATTAGAAAAAAATGATTCGGAAATTCTTAGGGTTAAAGAAAAATATCAATTGCCAGAAAAATTTATCTTTTATCTTGGCCGTCTTGAACCTCGTAAAAATCTTGAGACTATCATTTTTGCTTTTCATCGACTTATCACTGAAAAATCAATAACTTATCACTTAGTCATTGCTGGTGAGGGAAAAGAGATGAAAAGATTAAAGAAAATAGTAAAAAAATTGAAGATAGATGATAAAGTTAGGTTTCTTGGCTATATTCCTGAAAAAGATAAATGCCCATTATATAATTTAGCCAAAGTTTTTATCTATTTATCTTTTTACGAAGGATATGGTTATCCAGTCTCTGAGGCTTTGGCTTGTCAAACATTTGTTATTAGTAGTTGTACTTCCTCTTTAACTGAAATTGAAAGTGATAAAATTATTTTCATTAATCCCTATGACATTAATGATTTGACTCAGGCGATAAAACAATTTCTCTAATTTTTTTTCAATGGATTAACACATTAATAAAAGATGTATTTTTGGTTATTATTGTCTTTTTATATTTTTTTAGTAAAATAAATTAAAGAAGAATATGAAAAATCAAGAAATAGCCAAAATTTTCTATGAGATTGCTGGTTATTTAGAAATGGAAGGAGTGGCTTTTAAACCTTATGCTTATGAAAAAGCAGCTTTGACATTAGAGACTTTAGAGAAAGATGTAGCTGAGATTTATAAAAAAGGTGGAATCGAAGCCTTGAAAGAAATCCCAGGAGTTGGTGAAAGTATAGCGGAAAAAATTGAAGAATATCTCAAAACAGGAAAAATAAAATATTATGAGGATTTAAAAAAGAAAACACCAGTTAATCTCCAAGAATTGATGGCTGTTGAAGGATTGGGTCCAAAAAAAATAAAAATTTTATATAAGAAATTAAAAATTAAAAATTTAAAAGATTTAGAAAAAGCAGCTAAAGCTCATAAAATTGCACCACTTTTTGGTTTTGGTGAAAAGACAGAAAAAAATATCTTAGAAGGAATTGCTTTTTTAAAAAGATCGAAAGGTAGATTTTTGTTAGGTGAAATCTTACCACGAGTCAAAGAGATTTATGAAAAATTAAAAAGTTTAAAAGAAGTAGAAAAGATTGATTTCGCTGGTTCACTCCGAAGAATGAAAGAGACGATTGGCGATGTTGATTTTTTAGTTATTTCAAAAAATCCTGAGAAAGTTATGGATTTTTTTGTTTCTCTACCAGGAATTGTTAAAATCTGGGGAAAAGGTCGGACAAAATCATCAGTTCGATTGAAAGAAGGTTTTGATATGGATATCCGCGTTTTACCAGCCGAAAGTTATGGTGCTGCTTTACAATATTTTACTGGTTCAAAAGAACACAATATCGCTTTAAGGAAAATTGCTATTGAAAGAGGATTAAAACTTTCAGAATATGGACTGTTTCGGGGAAGAAAGATAATAGCGGCAAGAACAGAAGAAGAGATTTATCAGGCCTTAAAGATGGATTGGATTCCACCAGAAATGAGAGAAAATCAAGGAGAAATTGAACTGGCTTTAAAGCATCAATTACCAAAAATTATTAATTATAATGATATCAAAGGGGATTTACATTGCCATTCTCAATGGGATGGTGGATCTGACTCAATTGAAGAAATTGCCGAAGCTGCTCAAAAAATTGGCTATCAATATATTGGGATTGCCGATCATACGAAATTTTTAAGAATTGAACATGGACTCGATGAGAAAAAATTAATTTACCAAAAGAAAGAAATAGATAAACTAAATTTAAAATTCAAAGCTCAAAATTCAAAATTTAGGATTTTACAAGGTTGTGAAGCAAATATTTTGCCTGATGGCTCAATTGATATTGATGATGAAACATTAAAGAAGTTAGATTTTGTCATTGCCGGCGTTCATTCTCAGTTTAAAATGCCAAAAGAAAAAATGACCCAAAGAATTATTAAAGCAATGAAGAATCCAAATGTTGATATCATTTCTCATCCGACAGGAAGAATTATTCAAAAAAGGGATGAATATCAAATTGATTTTGAGAAAATTTTAAAAGTAGCTAAGGAGACTTCTACAATTTTAGAAATCAATTCTTATCCAGAGAGATTAGATTTGAATGATCAAAATATAAGACGGGCCAAAGAATTTGGTGTTAAAATGGTAATCAATACTGATTCTCATCATAAAGATCAGTTGCGTTTTATTGAATATGGAATTGCTCAGGCTAGGCGCGGTTGGGCAGAAAAAAGTGATATTATTAATACCCAACCTTTAGAGAAGTTATTAAAATTTTTCAAATAACTTTTATGAAGATTGGAATAGATGCCCGACTATATGGAATTGTTGATCGAGGGATTGGACGTTATACAGAAAGACTTATTCATTATTTAGAAAAAATTGATAGGGAAAATGATTATTTTATTTTCCTTCGTCAAAATGGTTTTTCTCAATATCAACCGAAAAATAAAAATTTCCATAAAATTTTAGCTAATTATCGCCCCTATTCTTTAAAAGAACAAATTTCTTTTCCCTATCTATTGAAAAAATATAAACTTGATTTGATTCATTTTCCTCATTTTAATGTTCCTTTCTTTTATCGTCAGCCATTTATTGTCACTATTCATGATCTGATCATTTCTAAATTTCCTCAATCAAGAGCTACAACCTTACCTTATTTTTTTTATAAAATAAAATTCATTGGCTATCAGATTGTTTTAAAAAATGCTCTTAAATTGGCAAAAAAAATTATCGCTGTTTCTCAAGCAACGAAAAAAGATATTGTCGAAATTTTAAAAATCAATCCAGAAAAAATCATTGTCATTTACGAAGGAGTAGATAAATTAGAAATTAAAAATTTAGAATTAGGAATTAATTTTCCCTATATTTTATATGTTGGGGCTGCTTATCCTCATAAAAATTTAGAACGACTCCTTTTAGCCTTTAAAAATTTTATTACTTATAGCCAAATAGATCTTAAATTAGTTTTAGTTGGGAAAAAGGATTTCTTTTATCAACGTTTAGAAAAATATGCTGAGGAACTTAAATTAAAAGACAAAGTTATCTTCACTGGTCAATTAAGTGATGAAGATTTGGCCAGGCTTTATAAAAATGCTTCATTTTTCATTCTTCCTTCTCTTTGTGAAGGTTTTGGTTTACCAGGTTTGGAAGCAATGGCCTATGGTCTACCAGTAGCTGCTTCTTCTTTCTCTTCTTTACCAGAAATTTTTGGCCAGGCAGCTTATTATTTCAATCCTTATAGTGTTGATGAATTGACCAAGGCGATTTTTAAACTAGCTACTGATGAAAATATTAAAAAAGATCTTAAAGAGAAAGGATTAGAGCAAGTAAAAAAATATTCTTGGGAAAAAATGGCTAAGGAAGTTTTAGAAATTTATAAACTATGCGGGATAAAAAATTAAAAATCGATCAGCCAAAAGGAAAGAGATCATCTCCTTATATTATTGATTTACGACCGAAAGAAAAAAAAGAGATTAATCTTTTGCCTCTGACTAAAATTTTTAAAAAAATTTTAATTTTTTTTGGTTTGAGTGTGATTGTTTTTACTCAATTTGTTTTTGTTTATAATATTTATCTTCAAATTAATTATTTTAAAAAAGGTCTCCTTTTAGAAAGAGATTTTTTGTTAGAGAATTTTTTTGATGGCTTTGTTGCTTTAGGAAAATTAGATTTAAACTTAGCTGAAGAAAAACTTACTCCAGTTGAAAAGAAACTTTCTGAAAAGATAGAAAAAATTAATCAGATAAGTCTACCGACAAAAATTTTTCTCAAAATTTATCCAAGAGCTAAAAGTAATTTTGCTTTATTAAATGTCATTTATGATTCAACCAAAGCTGGTATATTTTTAATCAAAACAGCCAAAGAATTACCTTCTCTTTTTGAAGATAAAATAGAGACAAAAGCTAACCAAATTTTACCAACCAGAATTTTATCAATTGATTTTTTGGCTAAATTGAATTTTCTCCAAAAAAAGAATAATCAACTTCTTTTTTTCGCCAAGAGAATAGAAAAAAACCTTCTTTTAGTTGAAAAAAAATATCTTCCTTTTTATCTCCAATCCCCATTTGAGATAATTAAAAAAGAATTTCCTCAATTAAGAAAGAAAATTGATGATTTCAATATCGTTTTAGAAAATCTTAAAGAGATTGTTGGTCAAAGATCAATAAAAAGATATCTCATTCTTTTCCAAAATAATAATGAAATCAGACCAACCGGCGGTTTTCTCGGTACTTATGCTTTAGTTGATTTTGTCAATGGAAAAATTAAAAATTTTGAAATGCCTGCTGGTGGGACTTATGACCTAGCTGGCCAACTAACAGTCAAGATAGCCCCACCAAAACCACTTTTAATTGCTTATCCAAAATGGCAATTCCATGATGCTAATTGGTTTCCTGATTGGCCAACTTCAGCCAGGAAATTAATTTGGTTTTTCGAAAAATCAGGTGGACCAACTGTTGACGGAGTGATTGCTATCAATGCAGAAATAATGCCAGAAATTTTAAAAATTATTGGTGAAATATCAATGCCAGAATACGATAAAGTTTTAAATGAGGAAAATTTTATTTTAGAAATTCAAAAAGTGATTGAAAAAGAAAGGAAAGAAAAAGAAAAACCAAAACAGATTTTAGTTGATCTAACACCGATTATTCTTAATAAAATTTTTTCATTGGAAGTAAACAAATTTCTTTCTATTATTAAAATTTTTAATCAAGGACTTCAAGAAAAGAAAATTCTTTTTTATTTTACTGATAAATCACTTGAGGATTTTTTTCGAGAAAAAAACCTTACTGGTGAAATAAAAATGGCCCCACTTGATTATCTTATGATTAACGTTGCTAATGTTAATGGTGCCAAAACTGAAGGAAAAATCTGGCAGAAAATTTTTTATCAGGCCGAGATTCAAAATGATGGTTCAATCCTCAGTACTCTAATTATTAAAAGAAAACATCAAGGTATTCCTGATGAACCATTTTTTGGGAAAAAAGATATTTCCTGGATCAGGGCCTATTTACCAAAAGGTTCTCTTTTCTTAGGCACTAAATCAGAAACAAAAATTTCTATTCCTTTAGTTGAAGGAATAGAATTGGATAAAGATTTAATGAACATAGAAAAAGAAATAACTATTGATAAATTTTCTGGCCTTCGAATTACCGAAGAATTTGATAAAACTTGTTTTGGTAATTTTTTAGAAATTTCGCCAGGCGAAGAAAAAGAAATTTCTCTAAAATATCTTTTACCATTCAAATTAGATCTAACTAAAGAATTAATTCCTTATAGTTTATTAATTCAGAAACAACCAGGGAGAAAAAGTGATTTTGAAGGAGAAATAATTTTACCAGAAGAAAAAAATATTGTTTGGGCTTATCCATCCGATGAAATAAAAAAGGAAGGTAAGATTATAAAAATTTCTTCAATAATTGAAAAAGACAAAGTTTTTGCCTTTATTTTAGAGTAAAAGAATAATTTACAAAAATCTTTATAAATACCAAAAATAATTATTGACAAAAAAACGCATATGCGTAAAAAGTGGAATGATTTTTGTTCATTTGGGGAATCTATTAATTTTATAAGAAACTTTTGCGTCATAGCTCATATCGATCATGGTAAATCAACCCTGGCTGATCGTTTTTTAGAATTGACAAAGACTGTCCCAAAAGAGAAAATGAGACCACAGTATTTAGATCAGATGCCTTTAGAAAGAGAAAAAGGGGTGACTATCAAACTTCAACCGGTGACAATGGAATTTGAATTTTCAGGTTCAAGATATATTTTGAACTTAATAGATACACCTGGCCATGCTGATTTTTTTTATGAAGTTTCTCGTTCTTTGGCCTCAGTTGAAGGGGTTATTCTTTTAGTTGATGCTTCACAAGGGATTCAAGCTCAAACAATTAGCAATTTAAGATTAGCCTTGGAAGAAAATTTAGTTGTTATTCCAGTTTTAAATAAAATTGATTTACCACATCTTGATTTAAATTTAAGGAAAAAAGAATTAGCTGAACTTTTAAATATCTCAGAAGAGGAAATTATTTTAGTTTCTGCTAAAACTGGTCAGGGGGTAGAAAAGGTTTTAGAAGCGGTAATAAAAAAAATTCCTCCTCCTCAAGGAAATATAAATGGGCCATTACGAGCTTTAATTTTTGATTCAATTTATTCTCAACATAGAGGAGTTATTGCCTATTTAAAAGTAGTTGATGGTCAAATCAAAAAAGGGGATGAATTGGAGATTATCAATACTAAAACCAAAATTAAAGCAGAAGAAGTTGGTATCTTCCGTCCCCAATTAACTGAAAAAGAAATTTTAACTACAGGTTCAATTGGTTATTTAGTTACTGGTTTAAAAGATATTAAAAAATGTCGGGTCGGTTACACAATAACAAAATTAAAAACTGAGAGAGTTTTTCCATTACCTGGTTATAAAGAGATAAAGCCAATGATTTTTTCTACCCTTTATAATAGAAAAAGCGAAGAAGCAAGACGATTAGGTGAGGCTTTAGAGAAATTACAACTCAATGATGCCAGTTTATTTTTTGAACCAGAAAAATCAACAGCTCTCGGTCTTGGTTATCGCTGTGGATTTCTTGGTCTTTTCCATTTAGAAATTACTAAAGAACGATTAAAAAGAGAATATAATCTCGATGTTATTGCTACCAAACCATCTGTTGTTTATCGTGTTTGGCTAAGAGGAAAGAAAAATTATCAAGAAATTCGTTCACCAGAAGATTTTCCAACTGGCAATATAGAAAAAGTTGAAGAACCAATTATGAAAGTTGAAATTATTACTCCACAAAAATATCTTAGTAAAATCGTTGAATTGATAAAAGGATATCATGGTCAATTTTTAGAACAAAGTTATTTAACTAGTCATTTATCAATAGATACTTTTAGTTCTTTAAGGATCAAAGCAAAAATTCCTTTAAGTAGACTGATCATTGATTTTTATGATAAATTGAAAAATATTAGCGCTGGTTTTGCCTCAATGAGTTATGAATTTTTTGGTTATGAAGAAGCTGATCTATTACGTTTAGATATTTTGGTGGCTGGTCAGAGACAAGAAGCTTTCTCGACAATTGTTTACCGCCAGGATGCCTATCGCCAAGGAAGAAAGATTGTTGAATTTTTAAAAGAAAATTTACCTCGGCAAATGTTTGAAGTTAAAATTCAAGCAGTCCTTGGTTGGCAACCTCAAACTAAAGGCCAAGGAATAGGAGGTAAAATTATTGCTTCAGAAAAATTGCCAGCTATAAGAAAAGATGTGACAGCTAAACTTTATGGTGGTGATGTAACTCGGAAAATGAAACTTTTACAAAAACAGAAGGAGGGAAAAAAGAAACTTCTTCGTCTTGGTAAAGTTGATATTCCAGCCGATATCTATATTAAAATGTTAAAGAAAGAGATTTGACTTTATTTTTCTTACCTATTATAATTAATTATCCTGTTTAGACATCGTTAATGATATTTCATTTACAGATGTCGAGGTCGAGAAACAGGAAATTACTAATCTTAAAAGACAACAAAAATGGCCACAAAGTTATTTGTGGGAAACCTTCCTTTTACTTTCAGTGAAGAAAGTTTGAAAGAACTTTTTAGTAGCGTCGGAAATGTTCTCTCTGCTAATATCATTATTGACAAGATGACCGGCCGGAGCCGTGGCTTCGGTTTTGTTGAAATGTCAACTGATGATGAAGCTAAAAATGCTATTGAGAAATTTAATGGTTATGAGTTAGAAGGTAGAAAAATCAGAGTTAATGAAGCTAGACCATTAAGGAAAAGATTTCGCGGTGGAAGAAGAAAAAGATAGGTTTCCTTAGCAATGATTGACAAACATAATAAAAGAACTTTTTAAAAAGTTTTAGCTACTATTTTATATGTCAAATTTGTATATTGTTGCTTTGCCGATTGGTAATCTTAAGGATATAACTTTAAGAGCTATAGAAGTTCTAAAAAATGTTGATTTTATTTTATCTGAAGATACAAGAAAGACAAAAATTTTACTTGATCATTATCAGATTAAAAAACCATTAATTTCTTATCACCAACATTCAAAATTAAAGAAAATTAATTATATTATTGATTTATTAAAAAAAGGTAAAAATTTGGCTTTAGTTTCTGAAGCCGGCACACCAGGGATTTCAGATCCAGGCAACCAACTTATCAATTTAATAGTTAATGATTACCAGTTACCAATTACTATTGTTCCTGTTCCTGGACCTTCTGCCTTAATAACTGCTGCCAGCATCTCCGGCTTTCCAACAGATAAATTTATTTTCCTTGGCTTCCCACCGACTAAAAAGAAAAGAAAAAAATTTTTTAAAGAAGTAATAAAATCAAAATATCCAGTTATTTTATATGAATCGCCATATCGAATTATTAAAACCTTAGAAGAACTTTTAGAAACAGAATCAAAAATTGGAGGAAAACGAAATATTGTTGTTTGTCGGGAACTGACAAAAAAATTTGAAACAATTTATCGAGGGACAATAGAAGAGGTGATAGAGAAAATAAAAAATGATAAAATAAAAGGAGAATTTGTTATTGTTGTTAATACAAAATAAAAATATGAAATTTTTTGTCACCACTCCAATTTATTATGTTAATGACCCACCTCATATTGGCCATGCTTACACAACTATAGCTGCTGATATCTTAGCACGCTATCACCGGATGAAGAATGATCAAGTATTTTTCTTAACTGGTACCGATGAACATGGCGAGAAAGTCGCTCAATCAGCTAAAAAAATTGGTAAAACACCAAAAGAATGGTGCGATGAAATTTCAGCTCGCTATCAACTCGCTTGGGATGTTTTAAATATCTCTTATGATAATTTTATTCGGACAACTGATAAAAATCATGAATCAGCCGTAATAAAAGCAATTCAAAGATTATATGAAAAAAAATTTATTATCAAAGGAAAATATGAAGGACTTTACTGTGTTGGCTGTGAAAGATATTACACCAAGAAAGAATTAGTTAATGGCAAATGTCCAGAACATCAAAAACCGCCAGAAAAATATTCAGAAGAATGTTATCTTTTTAAACTTTCTATTTTCCAAAAACCATTATTACAATTAATTCAAAACAACACTTTAGTAATTGAACCAAAAGAAAGGAGAAACGAAATTATTGGCTTTTTAACCAATGAAAAATTAACTGACATTTCTATTTCTCGTCAGAAAGTTAAATGGGGCATTCCTTTACCTTGGGATAAATCGCAGACACTTTATGTCTGGATTGATG
>JBKBVX010000079.1:0-1868 GCA_046289355.1 Patescibacteria group bacterium | reverse complement strand
CTACAGTATGGTGTTCCCTTAAAAGAATTGGCAAGTAAGTTTATTCATATGAGATTTGAACCAATGGGAATAACCAACAACAAAGAAATACCTATAGTTTCTTCGATAGTTGATTATATCTTTAAATATTTAGCTTTAAGATTCTTATCACCAGAAGAGTTAAAGGCATTAGGCTTAGAACCAAGTGATTATAAATTCTTAAAAGACCATCCACAACTTTTTGAAAATTTACAATCTAACTTCAAATATCAAGCAAAATCTGAAAATGAAAAAGAATTGCTTGGCCCTCCTTGTAAAAATTGTGGAGGTATAACAGTTCGAACAGGTAATTGTTACACTTGTCGAGAATGTGGTGAAAGCACAGGCGGTTGTGGTTAATTTCACTCTAACTTTTCTATTCTTATTCCTATCATTCTTATTAATTTTTTATTTTGATTTATAAGCTCCATTAAAAGTCTGGTGCTTTGAATTATTAAAGTTTTTAAATCATTCATTTTTTCTTTAAAGGTAAAGGATCTTGTTTTTGTTTCAAAATCTTTAAAACGAACTGTTACAGTTATTGTTCGAAAATAATCAAATTTTTCGTCTCGAAATGTTTGATAAACATCTTTACATAATTTCTGAAGTTCATCATAAATAAAACTCAATTTCCTTGTATCTTTTTCAAAAGTGATTTGTTTACCAATTGATTTTATAGGATATTCTTCAAAAAGTGGTGTTTCATCAATTCCGCGAACTTTTTTATAAAGCTCTAATCCAAATTTTCCGAATAATTTATATAATTCTTTTTGAGAAAATTTTTTTAAATCCTTAACAACAAAGATCCCCATTTTATTTAAAATCTCTTCAGTTTTAGGTCCAATTCCAGGAATAACTCTAATTGATAAATTTTCTAAAAATTTTTCTGGATTTTTAACTATTGTTAATCCATCTGGCTTTTTATAGCTACTTGCAATTTTTGCTATCAGTTTGTTTGGTCCAATTCCTATTGAGCAAGTTAATCTCTCTTTCTTTTTTATTTCTTCCTTAATTTTTAAACAAACTTCTTTAGCCTTTTTAAAAGACTTTAAATAAGATAAATCAAAATAAACTTCATCTATACTTGCAATTTCAGTTAAATTAGAATATTTTTTAACAATGGAAATAATTGATTCTGATACTTCTTTATATTTTTCAAAATTTGGTTTGATAAAAACAACGGGTTCTTTTCCTTCCAATTTTGCTTTTTCTGATAGTTTCCAGGCTTGCGAAATTGGCATACCAGAATAAATTCCATATTCTCTAGCTTTATAATTTGCTGTTGAAACAACACCTCTTCCTTTACCATACTTAGGATCAGCTCCAACAACAATGGGTTTTCCTTTTAATTCAGGATTATCGTTCTCTTCAATACTTGCGAAAAATGCATCCATATCTAAATGAGCGATTATTCTTCTCATTTCTAAAATATTTTATTAAAATTATTTAATGCCATTATTTTATACAAAAAAAGGAGATAGAGGTAAAAGTAAAATCGGAAATAATTTTATTGCTAAAGATTCATTGATTTTAGATACCTTAGGAGAATTAGATGAGTTAAATAGCTTAATAGGATTAGCAAAAAACATTGTCAAAAAATATAAAAAAGAACTCCACAACATTCAAGAAGATTTATTTATTATTCAAGCTCAAATTGCTTGGTTAATTTATCCTAAATTTAAACAGCCTGAGCTTAAAAAAGAAAAAATTAAAAACATAGAAAAAAGAATCGAGAAGATAGAAAAGAAAATAAAACCAGTTAAAGGATTTGTAATTCCTGGAAAAGAAATTAATTCAGCCTGGCTTCATTATTTAAGAGCAGTGACAAGAAGAGTTGAAAGAAGAATTGT
>JBKBVX010000078.1:0-1906 GCA_046289355.1 Patescibacteria group bacterium | reverse complement strand
GCAGTTCGATTCTGCCTAGGTCCAAATCACTATAGAGAAACGTTCTCTATAGTTTGGCTTAGTTGTGCGATTTTTATTGACGGCATTAGGATTCGAACCTTTTACCCCCGCGATGTAAACGCTATGCTCTGTCATTGAACTAGCCGTCGTTGGTGGCTCTATTTCTGAAAATAGTTCGAACATTTTTTGCCGCCTACGGCGGCAAAGATTCGCCTACCTAAATTTGTGCGGCTCGCCCCCAGAGCGGGCTCGCCGTGAATTTTGACAAATTTCAAGTTTTTCTAATGGCAGCAAATTCTTGTACCTGGGCGAGTTGCGATTCAATCGAAAGGACTTGTCGATCATCGTCTCTGGTTGATTTTCTTGCGTAGATAAATTATTTCATAGTTTTGATAAAAAATTTCTTTTATTTTTTAATTTTATTAAAAAAATAAAACCGCCCATTGATTTTTCGCCTAAAATCCAGTTCAAATTTGGTCACCGAGCGAAGCAAGACGACCAGTAAATTGTTGATTTTTCCTTACTAGCTCCGTGTATTGAACAAAATCCAAATCTATTTTAAGGAAAATCCTGATATAGAATTTTAGTTGCTAACTCGCACGAAGTACGGGTTGGCAAAACCAAAGCCGTCAGCTCGCAGATAAAAATTTCCTCTCCACCTCATCCATTTCTTGCCTGTTCACTAAATTTAAGTTAGATTATTGTCTTTTCACAATACTCCTTAAACAATTTTTGCAATTCTTTAACTCTCTTTCCAACCTCTTCCTTTAAAACAATATCATCTATTTGTCTCACCGGCATAACATTCAAGGTTGTTCCTGTTATAAAATATTCGTCGTATTCGTTAATTTTTTCTAGGGGGATATCTTTTTCCTTAACTTCCATTATCTTCGAAGCGATTTCTAAAATTATTTTTCTTGTTACTCCTTCCAAAACCTTTTTCTTTGGCGGAGCTATTAATGTATTGTCTTTTATAACAAAAAAACTACTTCGTGTGCCTTCTCTAATATTTTTTTCCCTATCTATTAACAAAGCATCGATGGCATTTTGTTTTACAGCTTCCCGATAGGCAATGTAGCATAAAAGTAAATCTTTTGATTTTGAAGTTGGAAATAATCTTTCGCCTTCGAAAGTAATTAATTTTATTCCTTTTTTATAAAATTTATCAGGATAAAAAGTTAAACCAACCGGAAATAAAAATAATAATGGTTCAGAATCCGCTTCTGGTCCTACCAGCAAAACTCTAATCAATGCATCTCTTAAATTATTTTCTCTGATTAATTTTTTTGTCCATTCGATTATCTCTTCTTTTCTAAAATTATGTTCTATTCCTAATGTTTTAGCAGACTCAAACAATTTTTCTATCTCTAATTCCGATAAAAACATTTTTCCTTGGATAACTTTTATGTTCGAATAAACACAGAAATCAAAAAAGAATGCTTTGTTGTAAATCGAAATACAAGCTTTTTCTTTTTCTATCAATTTGCCATTTTTAATAGCAAATTTAATTTCCATATTAATAACTACATTTTGTCTGCTAATTTTATTACTTTTTCTCTTAACTTTTTCCAAAAATTAATGTCTGCTAATTTTTCTATGGTTTTTTTATCATTAATTCCTTGCCAATAAGGTTCCTCATATTCAGCAATAGCACCTATAGCATGAGGAATTTTCATTTTTACTCTTTTGAAATCTGTTATATAGGCATTTTTAACATTAGCAAGATATTCCAAACTGTGAAACCCCATATTAAGATTTGGCAGCAAAGGAGTAAAAATAGCAAAAGAGGTTGGCCGGACTGCTGAATCTGTTACTCCAACATGTGGTTCGCTTAAAAGCGAGTATAAAACTATATTATAGATAACACTTACTGATTGCTGCATATCATGAATAAATTTATATGGTC
>JBKBVX010000077.1:0-1910 GCA_046289355.1 Patescibacteria group bacterium | reverse complement strand
TACCAGGAGCACCAACCTTATGTATGAGTCAAACGATTTCTGGTTATGAGGAGATTCCTGAGTTTTTTGACAAAAAAAGTATTGAATCAGAATACAAAGTTGATTTATCAACCTGGCATTTTGTTGGCGAAGATCAAGTGACTTTAGAATCTGGAAAGAAAATTAAAGTTTTTAAGTTTAAAATCGATATGGGAAATTATGGTACTCGTGATCTTTGGCTTTCTCCTGAAGTCCCAACTTATATAGTTTTAAATCGGGAAACAATTGAAGGAAAAAGCAGATCAATTACTTTGATCAATTTTGGAATGGATGGTGGTTTGCCAAATTTTACTGATACTGATTTAAAAGCTTGCTCTTCAGAATCAGAAGGTTCTTCTCAATTGCCACCAACTTTACCACCACAAGCTTCAAAAATGTTTTGTCAAACTGATGCAGATTGCGCTTGTGGAGTAGATAAAGAAACTGGACAATGTGCTTTTGGCAATAAAAATTTCATTGACACTTCAAAACAATGTCCAGACTTTTGTACCGGCATTGCTGGCCATATAAGAATAAAATGTATTAATAACCTTTGTAGTCCACAAATCGGAAGATAGAATATCTTTATTGCAGGCAGTATTTTAAGTGGTTTAGGTAAAGGCTTCGCTGTTTTAAACATTGTTATAGGAGTAATTTTTCTTTTCATCGGAATTTTTTAAGGTGAAAAGAAAATAATAGTTGTAGTTCTTGCAATTTTGAGAAAAATTGTTATAAAACTCCAAATTAGTAAGATCTGAAAGTAGAATAAGTATTAAAGTTGTAAAAATGAAATGCTCAAATTGTTCAAAAAAAGCAGTAATTGAAATTAAATGGGAGAAAAAAGCTTATTGTCCAAAACATTTTAGTCAATATTTTTTCGGCCAAATTAAAAAAGTTTTTGAAAGCAAAAAATATAAAACAACAAAAGAAGAAATTACCAAAGAAACTAAAATTTTACTCGCTCTTTCTGGTGGAAAAGATTCTAATGTTTGCTTTTATGTGCTAAAGAAATTAGGCTATAATGTTAAAGCCTTCCATTTAAATTTGGGTATTGGAAGTTTTTCTGAAAATTCTTTGAAAGAATGCCAAAAACTGGCTGATTTTTTAAAAGAGGAGATAGAAATAATTGATTTGAAAAAAATTTTGGGATTTTCAATAGAAGATCTGTTTGAAAAACACAAAAGAAAATCTTTTTGCAAAATTTGTGGAGCAGTAAAAAGATACCTTTTTAATAAATTTGCTTTCGAAAAAGGTTTTGACTTCGTTGCTACTGGTCACAATTTAAGTGATACGATAGCTCATGGTTTAAATACTTTGATTAATAATTACTTTACTGGGTTTAAAAATCTTTTGCCAATTTTACCTCCACAAAAAGAGATCAAATTGGTTGGAAGATTAAAACCTCTTTTTTTTCTTACAGACGAAGAAATTGAAACTTTTGCTCAAATTTACAAAATTCCTTTCTTACAGGAAAAATGTCCTTATGTTGCTGATTTTCCTTTAGTTCATCGGTTTAAAAAATGGATAAATTCTTTAGAAAACGAAAAGCCGGGAATAATAAGAAGGTTAGGTTTTGCTTTTGTGGAACTGGCAAAAGTGTTTGAAGAAAAGTTTGAGAAAGAAAAAAAATTTACCCAATGTAAAATTTGTCAGTATCCATCTGCAACCAAAAAATGTTATTTTTGTAAAATAACCTCAAATTTTTATTAAAATTTTAAACTTATGACCTTCAAAAAAGGAGATTTTGTTCTTATTGTTTATAAGGAAAAAAATTTTTAAAAAAATTAGTTGATAATTTTGCTTTAAAAAAAGGAATATTGAGGTCGGGACTCGATAGTTAGATTTTAAGCGGAAATTTTGAGATCAGGCTGAAATTTCTTATTATAAGTCGA
>JBKBVX010000076.1:0-1929 GCA_046289355.1 Patescibacteria group bacterium | reverse complement strand
TCAAACACTAACCTCCAACGGAAATTGGTACACCAAGAAAAACGGCAAATCGCTCACCAAAATGAAGCATTACAAAACCAGTGCGTGTTTGAGTTGTGAGCTGTTTTCTAGATGTACTAAAAACGCCAAAGGCAGGCTCATAGAACGTTCCCAGCATGCCGATTTGATTTATCAAAACAAGGTTAGAATCGAAAATAATTATGAAACCTACCGCAGGCGGCAAGCCATTGTGGAACACCCTTACGGAACGATCAAACGACAATGGGACTTTTATTATATCATGACCAAAAAAACCATCAAACATGCCTCGGCAGATGTAGGACTGATCTTTACAGCCTACAATTTGAGACGCATTTTTAATTTAATTGACCAAAATACACTCAAACAGTACTTAAAAGCACTGGCCTTACTTTTTTGGCCTTTAAAAGACGTTTTTAAGCCCTTTTACACCCTTTTTATTTTTGAATCTATTGCTTCTCCTTTTTTAAAAAAAGGTTTTAAATGTAGGTTAAAACCAATATATTTACGTAATAATTAATTCAAATCAGTTCACAGGAGGGTTTTTAGACGAACTGACGTTAGTGGCTATTTTTTGAAAACTGCATCTATGAAATTGAACATCAAAAATTTAACGTTTATTTTTTTATTCATAAATTCAATTTGTTATGGACAAAAGAAGAACACAATTTTTTATTTAGAAGAAAATGACAAACTAAATATTGTGTTGACTGGAAAAGTTGAAACAATCTACATAAAAAATGAAAATGTAAAATATAAATCATCCGACTCGATAATTTATAAATTTAGCAAAAATGGATTTCCTGAAAAGATAACCTATTATGGTCTCGGTTTTAATGCTGTATTTGAAAAACTAGTAAATGAAGAAGTTCATTATGAATTTAAAGAAAATAAACTTTTATCAAAACTAAACAAACTCAGTTTTGGAAACGACGGCGACATTTATGAATATGATGAAAATTTGAATTTGATATCAGAAAAGAATTATTTGTCTAATATTTTAGTAAAAGAAACTCTATTGAAATACGATAATAAAAATCGAAAAGTTGAAAAAAGCGAATATTTATATGGTGGTTTTAGTACTTATAATCCATCGACACAAGAGGGAAAATCTAAATATTTACAAGAAGTAGAAAAATACGAATATAACTCTCAAGATAAAGTTAGTGTAAAAACGACATTTAGATTTAGAGAAAATAAAACTGTGCAACTTACAAGTTACAAATATGATGAAAATGGTAATTTAATTGAAGAAGGAAATTGCATTAGTTATGGCGAACCAAATTGTGAAATAAAACCCGTATTTGGTTTTGTATACAATTCAAAAAATTTAATTACTAAAAAATTCCAATTCGCAAAATTTTCACCTCATAATACAGAAGAATATTATCTATATGATGAAAGAGGTAATAATACAGAAGTTAAAGGACTTTACATCTATCCTGAAAAAGAACCGATTATTGGTTTTCAAGACAAATATGAATATGATAAATTTGGTAATAGAATTAAAGACGAAGAAATTATTGGAAAATATAGAATGTTAGGTTTTGAAAAATATAGAACTCAAACGACAGAATATGACAAATTTCAAAATATTTTGCGAGAAGAATATATAACTTCAGCTGGTTCAACAATAAAAGTTATTACTAAAAAATATGTGTATGACAAAAATGGAAATTGGATAAAAATGGAAACTTTTGAAGGAAAAAACAATGAAGAATTAAAGTTAGCTGAAATTTCTAAACGAGAAATTAAGTATTTCTAAATTAAAACAGCCACTAATAGCTAGAGTTTCGTTGCGTGCGTAGCACGAACAATGAAACTCCTGTTGAACCCGCCGCGGCGGGCAGGCGGAACCGATTACTGTCCGTCCACTATGGGGATTTCGATATGTGTTTTTAAAGCATTCCA
>JBKBVX010000075.1:0-1930 GCA_046289355.1 Patescibacteria group bacterium | reverse complement strand
AAGGAGGTATTTTTTCCAAATAATGAGGAAATACAAAAACTTTTACAAAACCTCAAGCTATTTGAGGTTTTATATATTATACAAACAGATGTTGACCTCCCCATAACTACAAAATATCTTTTTGAAAAGAGTATTTTTGAAAATGCTTTTATTAACCTTGAAGAGCCTCTTTCTCTTATTTGGAAAAACATGGATAAAGGTTCCTGTCGTTGGGAGATTAATAAAGCAGAAAAAATGAAAGATCGAATCTCTATTAAAATTAACGAAAATATAGAAGATTTTTTAAATCTTTATAATAGATTTGTCAAATTAAAAAAACACACAAATCCCATTTCTTTGAGAATATTAAAAGAATATCTTAGATTTTCTGATATTTTTCTTTTGTATTTTGATGGAAAACCAAGAGTTGGCCATCTTTTCCTTCGTGATGAAAATATCAAAAGAGTTCGTCTTCTTTTTTCTGCAACCACTCGTCTTGAAAGTGAAAATGAAGCCAGGCTTTCTGGTATGTTAAATCGTTATCTTCATTGGATTGAAATTCAGTATTTTAAAAATTTGGGTTTTAAGATTTTTGATTGGGGAGGAGCAGGAACCGGAAAAGAGGTAGAGAATATAACTAAATTCAAAATGAGTTTTGGTGGAATAAAAGTAAATGAAAGAAATTATATCTTCGCCAGATTTCCAATGAGAATTATTTTAAAAATTAAAAGAATTATTAAAAGAATTATTTTTAAACTATGATAGATTTAGATGCAAATAACCAGGAAAGAGAAAAAATAGTCAGAGATATGGAGGCAGAAAGATATGATGAGTGGTATCTTACAAAAGGAATACTCTACGATTTGGTAGAAAAGAAAAATATTTTAGATGTTCTAAATTTACAACCAAATGATGTAGTCTTAGATGCCGGTTGTGGAACAGGAAGATTTACAACGATTATAGCTAGAAAATGTAAGATGGTTTATGCTGTTGATTTTTCTATGAAAAGTATTGAAGTACTCAATAAAAAATTATTGAAAGAAAAAATTTATAATGTTAAAACAATTATATCAGACATCACTAGACCATTACCCATTAAAAATGAAAAGTTCGATAAAATCGTAAGTATTCAAGTAATTCAGCACATTCCAACTCTAGAAAAAAGATATTCTACATTAAAAAATTTATATAATTTGTTAAAACCTGAGGGAGTTTGTGTAGTTACGGTTTATAATTGGAATAAGTTTTTTGAGGCAAAAGGTTTTTTAAAGGAAGGTAAATTTTCAAATGGTCTTTACTATTTTAGATTCACTAAAGAAGAAATAGAAAAGTTATTCAAAAATTGTGGATTTAAAGATATTGAAGTAAGAGGCATTGTAAATTTTAAATGGTATTTTTTATTGAATCAATTGGGCATTTATAGATTGTTTTATCCAATAGCATTGCTTGATACTTTTTTGTCAAAATTTGAAATTTCAAAAATTTTTGGAGAGTATCTAATTTGTAAAGGAATTAAAAAAGGTTAAAAAATATCAGGTCTGCAAAATGTCAGTTAAAAATTATGAAAAAAATTTTCAGGAGGATATCAAAGAGATTGTTTGGCACTTTATAAAAGAGTTAAAAACAGAACTCCAAAATTCTCACATTTCTGAATCTGGGTATCAGGTTCTTAGGGAATACTATTTGGAATGGTATAAAAATTTCTCAAAATGGAGCCAATACTATTATTTTGGAAGGTTATTTGTTTTGGCGGATTTAATACAAAAAGAAAAGATTAAAAACGTACTAGACATTGACTACGGATGCGGTAGTGAAGCAATCCTCTGTGCATCGCTTGGCTGTCGTGTGGTAGGAATAGATTTAAACAAAGAAAGGCTAAATTGTGCTAAAGAGAGAAAAATATATTATGAGAAGTTGCTTAACGAAAAATTGAATATTGAATTTCAGATAG
>JBKBVX010000074.1:0-1975 GCA_046289355.1 Patescibacteria group bacterium | reverse complement strand
CAGACAGGGCGATGGCCAGAACAGAATATTTAACCAATAGTGTTAATATTATTAAACTTTCTCCTGAGGAAAAAGAAAAAATTGAAGAATTAATTAAAATTTATGATTTTGTTAATACCTGCTCTCTTTTTCCCAGTGCTTATACTCAAGATATTATTGTTCATTGGCCAGAACAAACAATTTCTATTATTTCTCAAGGTGAAACAATTGCCTCACTTCCGCCAATTGAAGAAATTCCTTCCTGGAGCAAACCTACTTTAAAAGAAGGAGAGATTATAGAAAAACCAGAAGAACCGCCAACAAAACCACCATCAGAAACAAGCTCTTTGGAAGAAAAATATCTTGAAGAAGAATCTAAAGATATTAATAAGTAAAAATGGACGACTATTTAGAAAAATTTAAAGCTTTGCCAAAAGAATTACGCGATGCTGTTTCTTCTCAAGAAAAAATAAAGGTTTTAGAGACAATTGAAAAAAAATATAATTTGAAACTCGTCAAATTGGTGGTAAGACTAATGATTAAAGATATTAAATGGCAAGATTTAGAGAAATTTTTAATAAGTGATTTTAGATTGAGTTCAGAAAAAGCCAAAGAATTGAAAAAAGATTTGGCTGAAAAGATATTTAATGAAGTGATAGATTATCTAACAAAAGATTTAGTTGAGGAAAAAATAAGTGTCACTTCTCCGTCAGCAAAAAACTTAAAAGAAGTCATTAAAGATATTAAAGAGAAATTAAACTTAACTTTTACTGATGAGATTTTAGAAAAAAGATTTGAAAATATTGTCAATAGTTATTTAAAAGAAATCCGGAACGAATTACAGACAGAAGAGATACTTACCCGATCAAAGAAAATAGGTGGTTTAGAAATTCCTTCTCAAAAAGCAATTGAGATAGTTAAGATATTAAAAGAAATTTATCAAAAAAGCCAACCTTCATTAAAAAAAGAGGTAGAAATAGGAAATCATCCGGAAATTGCAAAATTGATAGAACCAAAGCCAGTTTTTTTAGAAAAGGAATCAAAAGAAGAATCTCAAACTGAAGTTAGTTTACCAGAGACAAAAATAGAGATAAAAAGACCAGAAGAAAAGCCGATTCAGATTAAAGAACCAACAAGTGATGAAAAAAAAGTCGAGGATATTAGTTTTCAACCTCGCGTCTTTGGGCCAATTGAAGAACTTTCTACCATGAGATTGGTTGATCTCCAACGTTGGGGAGGGAAAAAAACAACAGAAATTATTTTAGATAAAATTAATCTTTTAGGCGAAGAATCATTAACAAAAAAAGCTCAAGGCATTCAAGCCTGGCAAAAAAGCCCTCTTTTCAAACTTTATTTAGAAATAGGAGAAGAAGCATTAGAAAAGAAAAAAACTTTAAAAGAAATAATTGATGAAAGAAAAAATCAGAATAGGCCAACTTTAGAAATAGATGATTGGCAAGCGATTAATGAATTAAATGAGAAATTGAAATTTTAATATGAGATTTGTTATCCCCCAATTTATTGATATCGAGCCAAAAATTATTGGGCCAATTACCCCACGCCAATTTATTCTTTTGATATTTGGGGGAGGGATAACTTTTTTATGTTATAAAATTTTTAGTTTCTGGGTTTTTACTCTCATTACTCTTTTTCTCATTATTCCCATTTTTGGTGCTTTTACTTTTGTCAAAGTTAATGGCCGGCCGTTTCATTATTTTGTTTTAAGTCTTGTTCAAACGAAGAAAAGACCAAGTCTAAGAATTTGGCAAAAAGAATATATTAAAGAAAAAGAATTTGTTCCTAAAAAAGAAAAAAAGATTATTGAACCAATTCCGATAAAAAAACCTTTGCCAAAAAGTAGACTTTCTCAACTTGCCCTTCAAGTTGATACAGGAGGAAAATATCAAGAGGAATAAATTAACCTAATTATTCTAATTGACCTATATGCCAAAGATTGCTTCAGTTCAAAAATATTTACCTATTATTGGGATAAGAA
>JBKBVX010000073.1:0-2013 GCA_046289355.1 Patescibacteria group bacterium | reverse complement strand
ACCTATTAATAACTTTTTCGATGTTTTCTCTTATTAATTTATCACCTATTAGATAAGCATCGCCCAAAAAAACCATTGGAAAACCAGAAAAAGAAAGACCGTAAAATTCTTGAAGTTTTTGATAAAGTTGCTGATTTTCCTTATTTTCTGAAACATTGTAAATTTTAAAATCAATTTGGTATTTTTCGGCAATTTCTTCTAAAAAAATTGATAAGTTTTGGCACTGAGGGCACTTATCTTTGATAAAATAGTGAATGCAAATTTTAGATTCTTGAAACGTTTCTTTTGTTGGGGGTTGTTCTTGCGATTTCTCTTCTGGTAAAGAAGGTTTTGATTCTTCAGGTGGTTTTGGAGGTTGCCATTTATCGATTCCACCAACGGCTAAAATTTCACTGGGCGAAGGACAATAAGTTTTAAGACAATTTTGGATTAAATTTTCAATTTGAGCACCAGTTGTATTTTCAGAGCCAAAGCCGATGATAAATTCTTTACCAATAAAAGTTGTTGGTACTCCATAAGCTTGGGTATTATAAGCTTTGGCAACTTTTTCAAATAATTCTTGATTTTCTTTACTATAATAAACTTCAAAATCTTTTATCTCTAATTGAGGATATTTTTGTTTCAATTTTTCTAAAAATGGTTTTTCAGCTGCACAATGAGGGCATCCTTGACCCCAGAAAAAATAAACTTCGATTTTTTCTTCAGCTATTACTTGACAAATACTAAATAGCAAAAAAATAAAAATTATAAACAGAAAAATTACTTTTTTCATATTATTTAAAACATTAAAATTATATCTTTTTAAAGTAATTTCATTTTGGTCATTCTACCTTTAATATCTAAAAATGTCAAACTTTCAATTTTTTTAATTAAAATAAAAAATTTCTCCAATTTTCTGAATTTAAATCATCGAGTTTGACTGCTTTTTCAACAGAAAAATTGCCAATTTTGATTCTTCTTAATTCTTCAACATAACCTCCACAGCTCAATTTTTCTCCTATATCATTGGCTAAACTTCTAATATAAGTTCCACTCGAACAAAGAACCTTAATTTCCAGATAGGGAAAAGAGTAATTTAGAATTTCAATTTTATAAATTTTAACTTTAATCGGTTTTAATTTTATTTTTAATCCTTTTCTTGCCAATTGATATGCTTTTTTCCCTTTAATTTTTTTTGCCGAAAAAGAGGGAGGAATTTGTTCAATTTCACCGACAAAAATTTTTAACACCTCTTCAACCTCATTCAAATTAGGAATTTTTTCTACTTTTTTCTTCTCTATTTTTCCTTCTGAATCAAAAGTGTCTGAAATTGCTCCCAATTTTATTTTGACAATATATTCTTTATCTAATTTTTGAAATTGAGACAATTTTTTTGTTGCTTTTCTACCAATTCCTAAAATCAAAAGACCGGTGGCAATAGGATCCAAAGTTCCAGCATGACCAATTTTTCTTTGGCCAGTAATTTTTCTTAAATGATTCACTACATCATGAGAAGTAATTCTTTTTGGTTTATCAATTAAAATAAAATCAGAATTTTTCATTTATTTTTCGATTCAACCTTTTTTTATTTTACTAAAAATTATTGAAATTATAAAAATTATAGCACTGACTAAAATAATCAAAAGTCCAGCTGATAAATTATAAATCTTTGAAATTAAAATTCCTAAAAAAGCTGAAATTGAGCCAAAAAAAGGAGATAAAATTTTGTAAGTTTTTAAATTTTTACTTAAATTTTTAGCCGAAGCAGCCGGTAGGGCAGTCAAACCAGCAACTAATAATCCGCCGACAAATTTTACTCCTAAAGCGACAATGGCTGAAATTGAAAGCAAATATAAAAATTGATATTTTTTCAAGTTAATTTTCTCTGCCTGAGCTAAATCTTCGGAAATTGAAATTAAGAGAAGTTTTTGATAGAGCTTTTGAATTAAAAAGAAAAGAAAAAGACAAATTAAAATCGTGATCAAACCATTAATTGGTCCAATTTTTGAAATATCACCAACTAAAGCCTCTTCC
>JBKBVX010000072.1:0-2038 GCA_046289355.1 Patescibacteria group bacterium | reverse complement strand
TCCACTGGCGGGAGTAGACGCTATTATAAGGTTTATAAAGTTAAGATTGGTGGATGAAAAGAAAGCTCAAGAGAAAGAAAAAGATTTTCCTCCTTGTTATCCTACTAATTTTAGAGCTAGAGCAGATGTAGTAGTATGTCTATTTACTCGATTTGGTCCTTTCAAACCTAAAGATTTAGGACTGGAAGCTGGAAAAGAATATAAGATTGAGACATCAAGTTGTCCTCAATTAGTAACCGATCAAGAGAAAAAAGATACTTTTTTCCAAGACTATATAATTCTAAAAATAAAAAGTAAAAAGTAAATAGGTGACAGTTACCAGAAAGATGATGAGAGAAAGACTGTATCAATAAAGAGAAATAAGTTAAATTTTCAAATTTGGCAAAAATATGAAGAAAATTTTTATCATCATTGGCTTTATTTTGGTGGTCATTGCTTTAGGATTTCTTTTGTATTTGATTCTTTTAAAACCAGCGCCAAAGCCGATTCCTGTTATACCACCAGAGAAAGAAGTGCCACTCCGATTACCAGTCACTCGCCAAGTCTGGGAAAGAATGACAATTGAAGAAAGAGAAAGATTGGGTTTGCCTCTTTATGAATGGCCAGAAGTAGCACCACCAACCCTACCACCAGTTGAAGTTCCACCAGTACCAGAAATTTCTGAAGTTGCTCAAGGTGGACCAACTTGGATCAATCCTGTTTCTGTAGAACGCTCTGAAGCAGTTGAACTGGCAGCTGATGGTATTAATGCCATTTATTATAATCGTGATACCGGTCGATTTTATAAAATCACACCTGATGGCCAAAAAGAACTCTTAACTGATCAGGTTTTTAAAAATGTCCAAAAAATTACCTGGGCGCCAACTAAAGACAAAGCTATTTTAGAATTTCCAGATGGTTATAAAATAGTTTACGATTTTGAAAAGAAAAAACAGGTTACTTTACCTTTTAACTGGTATGATTTTTCCTTTAATCCTTCAGGAACAGAGTTTGTTTTTAAAACAGCTTCAAAATATCCAGAAAATCGTTGGCTTTCCATTGCCAATGCTGATGGAACTAATCCCCGAGCCATTGAACATATGGGCGAAAATCAAGATAAAGTCATTGTTTCTTGGTCGCCAAATAACCAAGTTATTGCTTTTTCTAAAACTGGTGAGCCAAGAGGGGCTTGGGTCCACTCAATTTTACCAATTGGCAGATATGGTGAAAGATTTCCACCAATTGTTGTTGATGGTTTAGGTTTTGAAAATATTTGGTCGCCAAATGGTGAAAAAATTGCCTATAGTGTTTATTCACCAGAAACGAATTATAATCCAATGCTTTATGTGATTGGTGCTTACGGAGACGAAATGGGTCGAGGGAAAATTTATACTGGTTTAGCCACCTATTCTTACAAATGTACTTTTAATCAAGCCGGCGATACTTTATATTGTGCAGTGCCAAGAAATTTGCCTTATGGTTCAGGATTGGTACCTGAACTGGCTGCTGGAACAAAAGATGATTTCTATAAAGTTGATTTAAAAACTGGTCGATCAAGCTTTTTGGCTGAATCTGCTTTTGGTAGTTATGAAGTGGAAAAAGTTTTTCTTTCCCAAGATGAATCATTACTTTATTTTGTTGATAAAAACACAAAAATGATTAGATATATTAGATTAAAATAAATTCGGAGGACAAAATAAAATTGACCTAATTTCTAATTAAACCTCAATGTCTAAAATAACCAAATATTAAAAATATACATTAGTCATTGGGAATTGGAAAATTGAAAATTGAGCATTGAATATTGATTAGGTTAAATTAGAGCAATTAGAAATTAGACATTTCGAACTTAATTTTCTTAATTCTAATCTTATGAAGCAGAAAATAATGGATAGGAGATTATTTTTTTTAGCCATTATTATTGTACTTTTTTTTGTTTTAGCGCCAAGAGGAACTAAAGCGATTGATTGTTGTATTTGTCGCCGTGGTCGCCAGGTCGTCTCTTGTCCAGAAATAAGAATCCCCGGCACCCTTTGGAGTGATTTTAACGATCCTCTTC
>JBKBVX010000071.1:0-2047 GCA_046289355.1 Patescibacteria group bacterium | reverse complement strand
TGTTTATCAAACGTGGGATACCAACAATTTGTGGGTTCGGTGTCGATGGCAAAAATATTCACTCAAAAGACGAATTTATCTATCTCGATAGTTTAAGGAAAGTTACAGAAATTTATTTGCGAACAGTTATTGATTTTCTTGGAGTAAAAGAATAAATTTTTTGAATTGCTGCCAGGCACCGAGAATGGGTGGCTGAATAAGAAGAGGAGATTGGTTTGTTGAAATAGTCCTAGTAAGATTGAAATCGCTTTAATAATTGCGTCTTGTTTTTTTACTATATAATATAAATGAAAGGTCAAAGATTTCAAAAATATGAAAATTCAAATTAACCAAAAAGGGATTGCGCTAATTGTGATAATTTTAATTATTGTCGGAGTTTTGATTATTGTTGGCGGGGCTTATTATTTTGCTAGGCAAAAATCAACCGAAATTAAACAGCCAGTTTCTATTCCCGCACCAGAAGAAAAGCCTTTAGAACCCATAGATTGCGGAACATCCATTGATTGCTTTATTTCAGCTTCTGAAACTTGTAGTCCTGCAAAAACCGTTTATACCGTAACAGTAGATATATTTGGGGTTAAACTAACCACAACCTTATTTTTAGAACTTAAAGGAGAGGAAACAGGCAAATGTGTTTTTTATTTACGCACAGAAAAGATTGATTTAGCCTTTCCATCAAATGTCCCTCAAGAAGTGGTTAATCAGCAGAAAGCGATATACAAAAAACTTGAGGGTCGGGACGGAACTTGCAAATTTAATACGAGCGACTTAACAGCAATGCTGAAAAGATGGAAAGAGGGAACTTTTGAAAGTGGTAATGTTTCTTGCCAACTAACGCCCGAGGGGAATGTAAATGTATGTAAAACTGAGGGTGGCGATTTTGGAGCGGCAGAATGCCAAGGAACATATTTTGAGCAACCTACATTGGAAGAAATTTATGGCAAGAGAATACCTGCTAATACATCTGTAGAAATTGAACAATGTCCTGAGGAAGCTGAAACGTGGCCAGTACAAGAAGATGGGACTGCTTGTTTTGAAAATCAAATAGATTTAGGAAGCATTAAAGGAATAATAGTTAATGGGAAACCGGTCCAATGCTGTCTCCCAAAGTAATGGTAAAAAACGTATTATGAAAATCGTGAAAGAAGATCAAAACTTGATGGTTATTAAGGATAGGAATGTTTTTATTTTTCTTTGTGGTATTATTTTTGTTCTCTTTGGATTTTTGATAATCTTCAAACCGAATTTAAATAAACCACCTAGATGGTTTGGATTTATTGGAATTTTAACTGGATTGTTTACCGTTTTTGCCGCTAAAACCACCACTATTATTCTTGATAAAAATACAGGGAAGTTAGTGTTAAGATGGAAAAGCTTAATTAAAGAAGAATCTAAAGAATATGACCTTGGCCAAATTAAACAACTTGAATTGCGGCAAGTTTATACATCGGATAGTAAAGGTAGAGGCAGTTATTCGTATAAATTAGTGTTTATTTTGAATACTGGCGAGGAAATTCTGTTAAATCCATATGGATCGTCAATAAGACTCCAAGTTATGGCAGGACAGTTAAAGATTATTGATAAATTAATCGGAACAAGTGAGAAATTAATCGGAATAAGAATAGCTAATTTTTTAAACATTCCTTTTCAAGAAAGAAGACCTCCTACTGTAACCGAAGTATTATCTACTATCCGAGAAACTGTGCAAAAAGAGATAGAAAAATACAAGAAAAAATAAAAAACAAGACGCAATTATTAAAAAGCAAGGCTCGCCGAACGAGGAGCCGAGTGAAAAGTTGATAGAAAGAACAACAAAATTGTAAATAATTTTGGGTAAAAATCAATTTACGACTTTATTTTTGGCACGGGGATGAAGACTATCACAAGTCCTTTCTATTGAATTGCAACTCGCCGAGTTGCGGGAATTTGCCGCCAAAGGTAAAATCTGATAAGATTTTATTTTCAATATAGGGCAATAATTGCCACTCTTAGAAGAAATTTATTTTCCTTTTTCTAAATTAAATATCTCTTCCCAAATTCTTGAATC
>JBKBVX010000070.1:0-2142 GCA_046289355.1 Patescibacteria group bacterium | reverse complement strand
AGATTGAGCCAAGATGAAGAAATTCCTAAACTAGATAGATAGAGTAATAAAAACTTCATTAACTTTTCTCCTTGTCTGATTTCGGTAATTTCATCACTTTTAGTTTTCATTACTGCCAGAAGATAACTCTTGACAAACAGGCGAAAAGCAGCGAGTGTTTGGTCTCTATCTCCCATATGGGCACCAAAGATAATCTGGAGGAGTTGATGTGAAAATTGTTCATTTTCGGGATGTTGAGAAAGCCTTTCTAAAATTTCTAAGATTTTTTCTGGAGGAGTAGAATTAACTTTTTTTCTAAGTTTTGAATAGAGATTTGTCATTTCTTTCCTCATCTTTCTCGATAGATTTTCTTCTCTAGTTGCAACCGATCTTGCTATTCTTTCTAATGCACGAGCAAGGGCAATCGTCGTCTCTTTATTCGTGAGGAACCCATCAATTATTTCTCTTAAAGTGCTTTCTTTTCCATTTTTTATTCCCTCAATAAAGTTTTCTACCAGTTTATTTAATTTCATTTTTCCTCCTTTTTTATAATGTAAAAAATTTTACACTTTTATATTTTTTGTCAAGCCCCAATGTGTTAATTGATTAAAAATTGAATAAATTTAAAAATTTTGATAAAATTAAAGTATGAAAATTCAAGAAATCAAAGATGAAAAAATATGGCAAGAATTTGTTTCTTCATTTGAAATGGCCCAATTTTTACATAGTTGGCAATGGGGAAAATTTCAAGAAAGTTTAGGAAGAAAAATTTGGCGATTCGGAGTCTATCAAAACGATAAATTAATTGCTGCCTTAATGCTCATTAAAAATAATTTACCATTTAAAAAGAATTACCTTTATTCTCCACGCTTTCCTATTTTAACTCAAACTGTACCAGCTGAGATTTTTTTGAATAAAATAGAAGAAGTTGCTAAAAAAGAAAATTCAATTTTTTGGCGTGTTGATTTATTCAATGCTGATATTTTTAAAGATGTTAAATTTATAAAAATTTCCGATCTTCAGCCATCACGGACAATTATTCTTGATTTAACCAAATCAGAAGAAGAAATTTTAGAAGGGATGCATCCAAAAACAAGATATAATATTCGCTTAGCTGAAAAGAGAGGTGTCAGAGTAAAAATTAGTCAAAAAAAGGAAGAGATTGAGATTTTTTTAAAACTTTTAGAAAAAACTGCTCAGCGGGACAAATTTAAAATTTATCCTTTCAAATACTATCGAAAATTACTTCAATTAGATAAAAATTTTGTTAAACTTTTTTTAGCTGAATATCAAGGGAAAATTATTGCTGGTAATTTAATGATTTTTTTTGCTGATACATCCACCTATTTACATGGTGCCTCAGCAGATGAATATAGAAATGTTATGGCCCCATATCTTTTGCATTGGTTGGCTATTAAAGAAGCGAAAAGAATGTGTTTAAAATATTATGATTTTTGGGGAATTGATGAAAAAAAATGGCCAGGGGTAACTCGGTTTAAAAAAGGTTTTGTCAATTTAAAAACTGGTTTTGAGATTAATTATCCTGGTACTTTTGACTTAGTTTTCAATCAATTTTGGTATAAAATATATTTATTAGCTAAAAAATTTATATGAAAGAAGGAAAAATAAAAAAAGAAACAAGAGAAATAAAGGCTATTCAATTGGCCAAAAGTTTTGAGATTAAAGAAATTTATCTTCAATTTAAAAAAGTATTTCCTGTTATTTCATTTAATCCAAGCTATATTTATTTTGTTATTCATCCTAAAAGAAAGCAATATTTACTGATATTAAGATATGGAGTTATTGTTCTGATTAATAATTCAGAAGTTTTTGAGAAAAAAATTATTTCTTCAATTAAACCTTTTATAAAGGATGGATCATTTTACAATTTTGAAAGAATTAGAGTAATTATTGATGAAAGATGTTTAGAAAATAAAGTTTTATTTAATAAAGTAATTTTATCAAGAGAAGATGAGAAATATTGGGAAATTTTATCAATTCTTTTGGCTCAATCATTATCTCTTGAGTCTTATGAGAAAAAAATAGATGAACTTTTAATTGAATTCTCTCAAAGTTTCCAAGAATTTACTTTTTCATTAAGAAGAATTTTTTCTCCTGGTATTTCTAGGATAATTAAAAATATCTATCAAACAATCTCCCTTC
>JBKBVX010000006.1:6285-20079 GCA_046289355.1 Patescibacteria group bacterium | reverse complement strand
TTTCTATTGGTGGAATTCTTTTTTATAACATTATTTTTCTTTCTCTTAATGGAATTACATATCTTTTAGGTTTTGAAAAAATTTTTATAATCTTAAATAGAAAATATCTTTTTCATATTTTATCAAATATAATCTTTACCTTTCTTTTATTAATTATCTTTAGAAAAAAACAAAAATATTTCAGTCCAAATTTTGTATGAGAGATCCATTTTACATTCCTGAAGAAGAGAATAAGAAAAACTTTCTCAAAAATTATTACAAAGATAATGAAATAGAACCAGGACAGGCTCTTTTAAAAGGCGAAGCTTTAAGATTGTCGATTAATGAGAAAATAATGAAGTTTTTTCTTTTTCTTTTTTTCTTGTTTATTTTTTTTATCTTTTTAAGGTTATTTATTCTTCAAGTAATCGAAGGAAATGTCTGGCTTAAAATTGCTGAAGGAAGAGAATTGAAAATAGAAGAAATTCAAGCAAATCGAGGAATTATTTATGATAGAAACATGCAGCCATTGGTAAAAAATATACCTAAGTTTTCTCTTTATATTAATTACCGAAATCTGCCTCAAGATAAAAAAGAGAGAGAAATAATTTTTGAAAAATTAAAAAAGATTATAAAAAATGGTTCTTTTCCTCAAGACTTTAAAAATAATTCTCAAGATTTATTTCTTGTTAAAAAGAATCTCTCTTTAGAAGAGATTCTTCTTTTTGAAATAGAAAAAGATTCTTTACCTGGTGTTATCTTAGAGAAAAAGATAGGAAGAGAATATTTAGCCGGGAAAGAATTCTCGCATCTTTTAGGCTATATAGGAAAAGTTTCGGAAGAAGAAGTTAAAAAAGGTTTTTCAATTTCAGAAGAGATAGGTAAGACTGGATTAGAGAAATATTATGAAGAATACTTACGTGGGAAAAATGGGAAAAAGAGAATTGAGCCGGGTGGACGGGTTGTTGCTTTTGAACCACCTCAAGATGGTTACAATCTAATTTTGACCATTGACATAGATCTCCAAAAAAAATTGTCAGAAGCTTTAGAGAAATGGATAAAAATTTCTGGAGCGAAAAAAGGGGCGGCAGTTGTTCTTTCCGCAAAAAATGGAGAAGTTTTAGCCTTAGTAAGTTTTCCATTCTTTGATAATAATTTATTCAGTCAAGGAATATCATCAGAAGAATTGAACAAAATTCTTTTAAATCCAAATCAACCACTCTTTTTTAGAACTATCAATGGTGAATATCCACCTGGTTCAACAATTAAACCTGTCTTGGCTTTAGCTGGTTTAGAAGAAGGAGTGATTGACGAAAAAACAATTTTCTTTAGCCAAGGAGGGGTTAAAGTTGGCAATTGGTTTTTTCCAGATTGGAAAAAGGGTGGTCATGGAAAAACTGATGTAAGAAAAGGTCTGGCTGAATCAGTCAATACTTTTTTCTATCATCTCGGTCAATTGCTTGGACCAGAAAAGATTTCCTTTTATCTTAAAAAATTTGGTTTAAATGAAAAGACAAATATTGATTTACCTTATGAGAAAGAAGGTTTTGTTCCAGATCCTGATTGGAAAAAAAGAGAGAAAAATGAAGATTGGTTTATTGGCGATACTTACAATCTCTCCATTGGTCATGGCGATATTAGAGTGACCCCATTGCAAATTGCTAAATTAACCTTAATTTTTGCTAATCGAGGAAAAATTTTTCCATTAAGAATAGTTAAAAAAATTTTTAATTTAGAAAAAAGTATAACTTTTGAAGAGAAGTTTTCTAAACTTCCTTTTAAAGAAGAAAATTTTGAAATAGTTAATGAAGGATTGAGACAGACAGTTACTTCTGGCACGGCCAGATTTTTAAATAACTTCCCATTAGCAGTAGCTGGCAAAACTGGGACAGCAGAATCAGGAAAAGAAAAACCCCATTCTTGGTTTACTTGTTTTGTCCCTTTCAAAGAACCGGAAATTATTGTTACTGTTTTAATTGAAAATGGCGGAGAAGGGAGTGGCCCAGCCCTCCGGACGACTAAAGAAGTATTAGAATGGTGGTATGAGCATAGATATAAAGCAATTAAATAATTGTTTACTTTTTTTTGAATATTTGTTAATATAAAAAAAATGGAGAAATTGACTGAGGAACAATTAAAATACAAACCATATCATGATCTATTTAAGATCGCATTTTTACCATTGATTTCGCTTCTTTTTTTCTGGGTATATTTTACCAATCCGCCTTCAACTGAAATTCTCCTTTCCATTCTTCTTATTTGGGGAATTTATTCTTTGATAACATTCTTTGTTTTACCTATTAAATATTTGAATTATCATAAATTTTTTATTGACATAGTTTTTTATACATTTTTTATCATTCTTTTTATTCATTTCAGTGGTGGAGCAAAAAGTTCATTTTATCCACTTCTTTTTTTACCTGTTATTGCCAGTGTTGCTTGTGCTAGTCTTTCAATTTTTTTTGTGATTTTAATCATTTCACTTGCTTATTATCTGGTAATGATATTTCTTTCTTCTTGGTATAAAATTTGGTTTCCTCTCGAAAATTCTTTGATTAATTTATTCTTCATTGCCATCATTGGTTATTTAAGTTTTATAGTTGCTGAACAGATTCGTCAACAATTTAAGATTCTTAAAGAAATTGATAGGGCAAAAATGGAATTCATCGCTACTGCTACTCACCAACTTAAAGCACCTCTTTCTAGTACAAAATGGATTATCGAGGCAATTTTAGAAGGCGATTTAGGAAAAATTGATGAAAGACAAAAAGAATATTTTAAACAACTTCATAAATCTAATGAAAGATTAATAAAATTTGTCAATGAACTTTTAAATGTTTTTAAATTTGAAGAACTTCATCCTAAAATCGAGCCGAAACTTGTAAATTTAAAAGAATTAATTCTTAAGATCATTTCAAGATTTTCTCCTTCTATCGAAAAAAGAAATCTAAAAGTTGAAATTAAAGAAGAAGGAGAAGGTTGGGCTATTGTCAGTGATAGAGATTTGTTGGATTTAATTTTTGATAATTTGATCTCTAATGCTATTAGATATTCTTTTCCTGGGGGGAAAATTTTTGTTTATCTTAAAAAGATAGATAACAAAATAAGAGTGAGTATCCAAGATTTTGGGATTGGTATTCCTGAGAAAGAGCAGTCCAAAGTTTTTCAAAAATTTTTTCGCGCTAAAAACGCTCTCCGAACCGAAACAAGTGGAAGTGGCTTAGGTTTGTATTTAGCAAAAAAAGCTGTGGAAAAAATTGGTGGCAAAATTTGGTTTTTTTCTAAAGAAAACAAAGGGACAACTTTTTTTGTTGAATTGCCTGTTAAAATATATGAACCAACAAAAAAAGAATAAAATTCTCATTATTGAAGATGATAAATTTTTAGCTAAACTCCTTGTCTTAAGATTAGAAAGAGATGGTTTCGAAGTTGTGCCGAGTTATGATGGCGAGGAAGCAATTGAGAAAATAAAAAAGAATGGTTTTGATCTAATTGTTTTGGACCTTATTTTACCGAAAAAAGATGGTTTTGAAGTTTTAGAAGAAATAAAAAAGATAAAAAAAGATAAAAAAATTCCGATTATTATTCTTTCTAATCTAGGGCAATATGAAGATATAAAAAGAGGCTTGGCACTCGGTGCTATTGATTATATAATTAAAACAGAAGTTCCTCTCTCAGAAGCCATTATTAGAATTAAAAATCATCTAAAAAGATAATATGGGAATTTCAACTGAACAATTAAAAAAAATTCTCGTTAATCAAGGTTTTGTCAAAGAAAAAGATTTTTTAGAGGCAGAAAGAGAAGCTAAAGAAAAAAATAAAGATTTAATAGATGTTATTTTAGAAAAAGATTTAATTGAAGATGAAGAACTGGGTGAACTTATCGCCGAAGAATTAGGCTTTCCTTTTGTTAATTTAAGGAAGGAGATTATTGATGATGAGATTTTGAGAATTATTCCAGAAATTGTCGCCAGAAATCAATTGGCAATCGCCTTCTTAAAAGATAAAGATGGATTGAGAGTAGCCATGAACAATCCTAAAGATTTAGATTTCATCGTTAATCTTCAAAAAAAGACTGGCGAAAAAATCTTTCCATATTATGCCACAAAAAAAGATATTATTGAAGCATTAGTAAGATATAAAAAACCTCTTAAAGAAGAATTTGAAGAAATTATTAAAAAAGGATTAGAAGAAATTGAAGCAACAACTAAAAAAGAATTACCTATTATTAAAATCGTTGATTCAATTATCGAATATGGTTATCAAAATAAAGCCTCTGATATCCATATTGAGCCACAAGAAGTAAAGACTGTTATTCGTTATCGGATCGATGGCATTCTTCATGATATTGTTGATCTACCAAAAGAAGTTCATGAATATCTTGTTTCAAGAATAAAAATTTTAGCCGAATTAAGAATTGATGAACACAGAATGGCTCAAGAAGGAAGATTTTCAAAAAAATTTGATAATGAAAAAGTCGATATCAGGGTTTCTATTGTTCCTACTACTAAGGGTGAGAAAATCGTTCTTCGACTTCTTTCTGAGAGAGTAAGACGTTTCGATTTAGATGATTTAGGATTTTCAGAGACGGATTTAGAGAAGGTAAAAAGAAATATTACCAAACCTTGGGGTATGATTTTAGCCACTGGTCCAACTGGTTCTGGTAAAACAACTACTCTTTATGCTATTCTAAAAGTTCTTAATCGAAGAGAAGTCAATATTGCTACCATTGAAGATCCAGTTGAATATGAGATTGGTGGGATTAATCAAATTCGTGTTGATCCATCATCAAATCTAACTTTTGCCGAAGGATTGAAATCAATTTTGCGTCAAGATCCAGATATTATTATGGTTGGTGAAATCCGTGATAAAGAGACAGCTAAAATTGCTATCAATGCTGCTTTAACTGGTCATCTTGTTCTTTCTACTTTACATACTAATGATGCAGCTAGTGCCTTACCCAGACTTCTTAATATGGATATTGAACCATTTTTAGTTGCTTCAACTATTAATATTATTATTGCTCAGAGATTAGTCAGACGCATTTGCCCGAGATGTATCACCAGTCGTCTATTGGAGAAAAAAGAAATTTTAGAATCTTTCAAAGGTTCACCAGAAATTTTAAAAAAAATGTTGGCTCTTTTAGAAAAGAAAGGTAAGTTAAGAATCTATTTTGGCAAAGGGTGTCCTCTTTGCTACCAGTCTGGATATCTTGGCCGAATTTCTATCTTTGAAGTTTTAGAAATGAGCGAACCAATTAGAGATTTGATTATGAAGAAAGCTGATGCTGAGACAATTAAAAAAGAGGCGATTAGAGAAGGAATGGTGACAATGATTGATGATGGTTTAAACAAAGTTTTTAAGGGGATTACTACCTTAGATGAAATAATAAGAGTGATAAAAGAATAACAATATGCCTATTTTTGAATACACAGTTTCTACTAAAGATGGTAAAATTAAAAAAGGAAAATTAGAGGTAGGCGATAAAAGTGAAGCAATCACTCAACTTCTGAATGAAGGTTTTTTAATTATTGCTTTAAAAGAAAGTAAGAAAAAGATGTGGCCAAGCCTATCTTTAAAGAGAGTCAGTGAAATAGAGAAGATCCATTTGGTAAAAAATATGTCATTGATGATTAAATCTGGTTTGCCACTGATCGAAATTTTTGGGACCCTTATTGAACAAGCGAAAAGCCGAAAACTTAAAAATGTTCTCAAAGAAATAAAAGAGAAAGTTTCACAAGGTTCTTCTCTTTATACAGCCCTTTCCTTCCATCCAGAAATATTTTCTCCTCTTTTTCTTGGTTTAATTAAATTAGGTGAGGAATCTGGTCAATTAGAAAAAACAACAAGTCATCTTCATCATCTTCTTCTTTCTCAATATGAGTTTAAAAAAAAGATAAAATCAGCCTTAATTTACCCAACAATGATCATTATCACTACCATTATTGTTTTTCTCTCTTTCTTTATTTTTCTTTTACCACGTCTTTCTAAACTTTTTGCTCAAATAGAAATTAAATTACCACTCATAACGAGAATTTTTATTAGGATAGCGGATTTCTTCCAAAAAAATTCAGTTTTTATTTTCTTAATTGTTTTATTTATGATTTTAATTTTTTGGCTTCTTTCCAGGAAAAAGGAGACAAGAAAATTTTTACAAAAACTTCAGTTTTCTCTTCCTTTCATAGGGAAAATTCTTAGAGAAATTAGTCTTTCCCAGTTTTCTAAAAATTTAGGTCTTCTTTTAAAAAGCGGGATGCCAATTGAAAAAGCACTCCTTCTTAGTTTTGAAATTACTCAAAATGAAGTTTACAAAGAGAAAATTATTAAAATTGTTGAAGGAATCAGAAGAGGAGAAAAAATTGCCACTAATTTAGAAAAATTTCCAAAAGATTTTCCAAAAAATTTTTCTAAAATTATTGAGTCAGGCGAAAGAAGCGGGAATCTAGTTGAAGCATTAGATTATCTTTCTTCATTTTATGAAACTGATATAGAGAGAGAGACTAAAGATTTAACTATTGCCTTTGAACCATTACTTTTGATTATTGTTGGTCTATTAGTAGCTTTTATTGCTTTAGCTATTATCTCTCCTATCTATCAATATATTTCTGCCCTAGGGGAAATATAAATATTTTTATGGCTCTCTTTGGTCCAAAAAGAGGTTTCGGCTTAGATATTTCTGATTATTCAATTAAAGTTTTAGAATTGGAAAAAAGACATGAAAAGATAGAAATAAGGAGTTTTGGTCGTCTTGAAATTCCTAATAAAGAGTTGGTTGAGAATGGAGTTATTAAAGAAAAGGAAATTTTAATCAAATCAGTTAAAGAGGTGATAGCAAAAAGTCAACCAGAGAAGATTAAAAGCCGTTATGTTCTTTTTTCTCTTCCTGAATCAAAAGTTTTTCATCATATCATGGAACTACCAGTTAATCTGACATTTGAGCAAATCAGAGAGGCTCTTTCCTATACTATCGAGTCGATTTTTCCTTATTCTATTAATGATCTATTTGTTGATTTTAAAATCATTCAAAAAAAAGAGAAAACTCAAGAAATATTTTTAGTTGCTTCGCCAAAAATTATTGTCAATAGTTTTAAAGAAGTTCTTCAAAAAGCTGGTCTCATTCCTATTGTTTTTGATTTGGAATCAATTAGTTTGGCTCGGGCTTTAATTGAGAAATTTGAAAAAGGGGAAGGGGTTATCATTTTAGATATTGGTGCCAGAACTTCAATTATCAGTGTTTTCGATCAATTGGGTTTACGCTTTACTACCAATATAAAATTAGCAGGAAATCGCTTTAATAAAGAAGTTGCTAAAGCTTTAGGTGGTATTCCTCTTCCAGAGGCTGAGAAAATTAAAATTAAAGAAGGTTTTCTTTCAGAAAAATTTGGTCAAGTTCTTAAAGAAACAATTAAACCTCTTTGCCAAGAAATAAAAAAGATAATAGAGTATACAGAAGAGAAATATGGATTTAAAATTAAAAAAATCATTTTAGCTGGTGGTTCTAGCCTTTTACCTGGAGCGCCAGAAACCTTCCAAAGTCAAATTGGTTTACCGACCGAAAGAGGGAATCCATTAATAAAATTAGCTAAGGATAATTTGTTGGCAAAAGAAAAAAAGAACATTTTATTTGCTAATGTTATTGGTTTAGCCTTAAGAGCGTTAGAAAAAGATCCTTTAAAAGTTGACATTAATTTACTTAAAGGTTAGAATTTTATTAAAGGTCGAAATAAATAAAAATAATCATTTATATCTATGAAGAAAAGTTTTACTTTAATTGAACTTTTAATTGTTATTGCTATTATTGCTATCTTGGCTGGGATTGTCATTATTGCTGTTAATCCAACCAGACAAATGGGTCAAGCAAGAAATGCCCAAAGAAGAGCGGATATATTGACAGATATCAATGCTGTTTATCAGTATTTCCTTGATAATGGTAGTTTTCCTGATGGTATTACCACTACCTTCAAACAGATAGGGACAGGTCAACGAAATGGAACTCCTGTTGATTGTTCTCTTGAGTGTGGCGATGAGGATGCAACCGAATGTGTAGATTTAACTAATGCTCTTGTTCCAACTTATCTGGCAAGTATCCCTTACGATCCTTGTGGTACTGGATGTGATTCAGCAACCACTGGTTATGCTATAAAAGCTATTACTACTGGCGGAGTCACACGAATTAAAATTAAAGCTTGTCGAGCAGAATTGGGTCAGACAATCGAAGTAACAAGATAGAGATTTCTATGAAGAAAAGAATTGTTGTGAGTTTGGGGGGTTCTTTAGTGATTCCAGAAAAAGGTTTTTTGACTATAAATTTTTTGAAGAAATTTAAAAATTTAATTTTAAAGTATTCTAGAAAATTTAGATTTATTATCATTGTCGGTGGGGGAAAATTAGCTCGTTTTTATCAATCAGAGGCAAGAAAAATAAATACCAGTCAAGAAAATTTAGATTGGCTAGGAATTTTTGCTAGTCGTCTTAATGCTCAATTAGTTAAAAGTTTTTTTGGCAAAATGACCTGGCCAGAAATTCTTACTTCTCCTTTAGAAAAGATTAAAACAAATAAAATTATCTTTTCAGCTGGCTGGAAACCTGGTTGGACAACTGATTTTGTCAGTGTTAAGTTTTGTCAAACTTACAAGGTGAAAGAGATTCTTAATTTGACCAACATTGATTATATTTACGATAAGGATCCCAACAAATATATAAATGCTAAACCTTTAAAGAAATTGACTTGGTCTGAATATCTAAAAATAGTTGGTAAAAAACATAAACCAGGTGCTAGTTATCCCTTTGATCCTATTGCTAGTTTATTAGCCAAGAAATTAAAAATTAGATTAATTAGTATTAATGGCAAAAATTTAAGAGCTGTGGAAAACTATTTGACAGGCAAAAAATTTGTTGGTACTATTATTGAATCATAATTATAAATTTTGTCGTAGACAATAGGTTCTCGATTTATCTCGAGATTAAATATGCCTATCGAGACAAAATCTCTTTTCTTATTGTCTACGAAAAGTAGACAAATTTTATTATCATATTATGGCTAAAACCAGACAACAAAAAAAAGAAATTTTAGAAAAAATTACTGAGAAAATTAAAAAAGCTATCTCTGTAGTCTTTATTGGTTATGAGAAAGTTAAGATAAAAGATCAAGAGAGGTTAAGAAAGAAATTAAAAAAAGAAGGTGGTGAGTTTTATGTTACGAAAAAGAAACTTTTAGAATTAGCTCTTAAAAATCTTAAATTTGAAGATTTGAAAAATTTTAAATTAGAGAAAGAGGTAGCTTTAGTTCTAGGTTATAATGATGAAACTATGCCAGCCAAAGTTGTTGTTGATTTTTCAAAAGAGAATGAGAATATAAAAATTAAAGGCGGGATTTTCGAAAAAAAATTTATTGATGTGGAAAAAGTTAAATTTTTATCGAATATACCATCTAAAAAAGTATTACAGACCAAAATTTTACTTTCCTTACAAAATCCATTAATTAGTCTTATCCAAGTTTTACAAGGTAATCTAAGGAATTTAATCTATATTTTCAATACATTATCAAAAAAGTTAAACAATAAATAATTTATAATTATTAAATTTATGGTCCAAGAAAAAAAAGAAAAAGAAGTACCTGAGAAATTTAAAGATTTAGTGGAGAAAATTGAAAAACTTTCCGTAATTGATTTGGCTGAATTGGTTAAGATTTTAGAAGAAAGATTTGGTGTTTCAGCTCAACCGATGGCAGTAGCAGTCTCCAGCCCTGTAACAGGACAAACTGAAACAAAGAAAGAGGAAGAAAAAACAGTTTTTGATGTTGAACTAACAGCGGTTGGTGAAAATAAAATTAGTGTTATTAAAATTGTCCGTGATCTTACCGGTAAAGGATTGAAGGAGGCTAAAGATTTAGTTGATGCAGCACCAAAAATTATTAAAGAAAAAGTTGAAAAAGCTGAAGCTGAAGAGATAAAAAAGAAACTTGAAGAAGTTGGAGCAAAAGTTACTTTAAAGTAAAAATCTCAAGGAATTTAAAGAATTGATAACTTATCAAAAGTGATTTTTTTATTATAATAAATAAATATGATTTTAGAGATTAAAAAATACCCCCACCCTCTTTTAAGGAAAAAATGTAAAAAAATTAAAGTTTTTGATGAAAAAATTAAAAAACTTGCTAAAAATATGTTGGAAACTTTAAAAACAGTTAAAGGCCTTGGTTTGGCTGCTCCCCAAGTCGGTGAAAATCTCTCTCTTTTTGTTGTCAATTTTGGTGGAAAATCAATGGCTTTTATTAATCCCAAGATTATTAAAAGAAAAGGTGAAGAAGAAATGGAAGAGGGTTGTCTTTCTTTTCCTGGTCTTTTTGTTAAAATAAAAAGATCGAAGATGATTGAGGTCAAAGTACAAAATTTGGATGGCGAAAAAATGATTTTAAAACTCGAAGGTATAAGTGCTAGAATTTTTCAACATGAAATTGATCATCTTAAAGGTAAATTATTTATTGATTATTTACCAAAAAAAGAAAGGAAAGAAATAGAGAAAAAATTAAGCGGGATTAGTTGAGCGGTTCAACGTGACCTTCCCAAGGTCAAAAGACGGGTTCGACTCCCGTATCCCGCTCAAGACTTATGAAAAATTTTTTAATCCAGACAATTAAAAAGGCTGGTCAGATTTTAACTGATTATTTCCAGAAAGATAAAAAACTTTTAAAGATTAGAAAATTTAACAAAGAGATTGTTACTCGATATGATAAATTGATCGATAAATTTTTGATCAAGAAAATCAGTCAAAGATTTCCAAACCACAATTTTTTGACTGAAGAATCTGGTTTTAAAAATAGAAATTCAGATTTTACTTGGTTAATCGATTCACTTGATGGTACTTCAAATTTCGCTGCCGGTAATCCACTTTTTTCAATCTCTATTGCCTTAATGAAAAATAAAAAATTAATTTTTGGTATTATTTACTCACCAATAATCGACGAACTCTATTTTGCTGAAAGAGGAAAAGGATCTTTTCTAAATAGAAAAAAAATTATAGTTAGTCAAACTAAAGAAATAAAAAAAAGTTATCTTTATTTTTGTGAAGGAAGCGAATCAAATCGAAAAAGAACAGGAAGGATAATTGAAAAAATTTATCCAAAAGTTATCGAATTAAGAAAACTTGGTTCTGCTGCTCTTGAATGTGCTTGGGTGGCAGCTGGTAAAGGTGAAGGGTATATAACGACAAAAATTAACCCCTGGGATGTTGGCGCTGGTGTCTTAATTGTTGAAGAAGCAGGTGGGAAAGTAACAGACTTTAAAGGTAAATCCTGGCAACCTCTTAAAACTGATTTTGTTGCTTCTAATAAAAAAATTCACTTTTCTTTACTAAAATTAGTTAAAAATTTATAATTATATAATAAAAAGCCGGAGTAACTCAGTGGTAGAGTAGCTGTTTCGTAAACAGCAGGTCGTGAGTTCGAATCTCACCTCCGGCTTTTTATTGACCATTTAAGAAGTAAAAACTTTTTAATAGAAATGGTATAATATATTAATTCCTTAATTTTATGATTAGAGATAAGGCTTTTAAATTACTCAAAGAGAAGATAAAAAATCAAAATCTTATAAAACATAGTTTAGCGGTCGAAGCAGTAATGATTGAATTAGCAGAATTTTTTTCAGAAGATAAAGAAAAATGGGGTTTGGCTGGTTTACTTCACGATATTGATTATGAAGAGACAAAAAATTTACCGGAAAAACATGGTTTAGTTGGCGGAAAGATATTGGAAGAACTTGGTTTAGATAAAGAAATTGTTGAAGCAGTTAAGGCCCACAATGAGATTCATAATCTGCCACGCCAAACAAAATTAGCCAAAGCACTTTTTTGTACTGATCCAATTACTGGCTTGATTGTTGCTGCCACCTTGGTTTTGCCATCTAAAAAAATTAATGATCTTACTGTCGAAAATATTTTAAATCGTTTCAAAGAGAAATCATTTGCTCGTGGCGCCAACCGTGAGATAATTTCTTCTTGTTCAGAAATTGGTTTGACCCTTGAAGAATTTGTTAGAATTAGTTTAACTGCAATGCAAAAAATTTCATCAGAGCTTGGTCTATAATAACTAAAGAAGAGTTTAAACTTAAAATAACTTGCAAATTTCGAAATTTATGAAAAAAATTTTAGTCACCGGCGCGAGTGGTTTTAAAGTAATCTGACTAATCAACTTTTTAAATTCGGTTTGAAAGCAAATCTAGATCGTCATTTTAGTCTCTGTTCTAAAGAACCATCTATCATTAATTCTGATCGTCTTGGCGAAATTACATCCAAACGTTGGACCTGCGACATTTCAAAAGCAAAAAAAGAATTTGGCTATCAACCAAAAAATTTTCTTAAAGATGGTTTACAAAAAACAATTGTTTGGTATAAAAAATATGGCTGGCTTTGAGATTAAAGGAATTATCTTTAAATTTATAATATGGAGTACTTAGGTAAAATTTTAATTTTTTTAGGTCTTTTCCTTATTATTTTTGGAGGAATCATTTTGCTTGGTAAAAGAATTCCTTTTTTTGGCAAATTGCCGGGTGATATTTATATCAGAAAACAAAATTTCATCTTTTATTTTCCATTAGTTACCTCTCTTCTTTTAAGTATTGTTTTATCTTTAATTTTTGCTATAATTTTTAAAATTTTTAAAAAATGATTAAATTTTTATGGAATGTCAAAGAGAAAAAAATTTAAAATATTGCCCTTGTAGCTATCCGAATTGTCCAAGGAAGGGAATTTGTTGTCAATGTCTTCGCCATCATCGCGAAAAAGGTGAGTTACCAGCTTGCTATTTTCCTCCAGATGTAGAAAAAACTTATGACCGTTCAATTAAGAAATTTATTGAAATATATAATCAAAAATAAAATATGAATTTATTAAACACATTTTTCCAAGGTCCATTGTTTTATCTCATTATTATCTGGTCTCTGATTTGGAAAGGTTTGGCTCTTTGGCGGGCAGCAAAAAATGATCATCAGATTTGGTTTATCGCTTTGCTTATCTTCAATACCGCCGGTATTCTTGAAATTCTTTATTACTTTATTTTTGGCAAAAAGAAAATTAAAACAAAAACAACAGTTATTTCTAACCAATAATATTTGAATAACAATGGCCATTATTGTTAAAGGAGAAAAAATAGCCTCTCAGATTTTACAAAAAACTACCCAGAAAATAAAAGTTTTAAGAAAGAAAGGGATAATTCCTTGTCTCGGTGTTATTTTAGTTGGCCAGAATAAAATTTCAGAAATTTATATTAATAAAAAAAGAACTGTTTGTGATCAAGTTGGTGTTAAATTCATTTTGAAAAAATACTCTTCAAAAATATCAACTTCAAAATTAATTCAAAAGATTCGAGAGTTTCAAGAAAAAGAAAAATTATCTGGTTTGATTGTTCAACTACCTTTACCCAAAAAAATTGATTCAAATAAAGTTTTAAATACTATCAAACCAGAACTTGATGTTGATTATCTAACTGAAAGAAATCTTGGCAAATTAATAAGTAGGAATTATCAGATTGAGCCGCCAACAGCTGGTGCTATTTTAGAAATTTTAAGATATTACAAAATTGGATTAAAAGGGAAAAAAGTTGTTTTAATTGGTGCTGGTTTCTTAGTTGGTCGACCACTTTCTAATTTACTTCTTTATAAAGGGGCAACATTAATGGTTTGTAATAAAGAAACAAAAAATTTAAATGAGATAATTAAGCAAGCCGATATTTTAATTACCGGTGTTGGTAAAAGAAATTTAGTTAGAGGTTCGATGTTGAAAAAAGGAATTATCATCGTTGATGCAGGTATTAGTTTTTATCGA
>JBKBVX010000006.1:0-6275 GCA_046289355.1 Patescibacteria group bacterium | reverse complement strand
AAAGTTTATGGTGATGTCAATTTTAAAGAGGCATTAAAAAAAGCTAAATTAATTACTCCAGTGCCAGGTGGTGTTGGACCAGTTACTGTTGCTAAATTAATAGAAAATGTTGTTAAAAACGCTCAATATCTTTCTCATTAGTTGACAATTTTTAAAATATCTTTTATTATTTATATATATGGAGGTTTCCTCCTGGCAGGATGTAGGGTTTCCTCCCTTTCCTTTCCTTTCCTTCTTCTTTCTTTTCTCTGTTTCTTTATTCTTCCTGCTGGGAGAAAGAATTGAGGCCTGGGCTGTCCTTTTGGGTTTGCAGGTCAGGATATAGATATATAACTTCTATAGTATACTTCCTCCTTTTCTGATTCTGACCTGATGTCCTCCTTTTTCCCGAAAGGATAGCCCTCTCGGAGGAAAAAATGGGCTATCTCGGCGTTTCCTATCGTGTCTGGTCCTCACACCTCCTGTTATCCTGTCAAAAAAAAGAGACCCGGGATAGCCCCAAACTGCTTATAGAAGTAGTCTTTTTTTGTTTATAAAATTTGTTAAGATTAAAAAATGAATTATTTTAAAGACAGGAAAGAGGCTGGTCAAAAACTGGCTGAAGTTTTAAAAAAGAAAATAAAAAAAGATTTTATCTGTTTTGCTATTCCAAATGGCGGAGTAATTGTTGGTAAAGAAATTGCTGAAAAATTAGAAATTCCTTTAAGATTAATGATTGTCAGAAAGATTCTTTATCCTTTTACTACTGAAGCTGGTTTTGGTGCTATTGATCCAGAAGGGAAAATTATTTTCAGAGAAGTTCCTTATAAGAGAGAAATTATTGAAAAACAGATTGCTAAAGCAAAAGAAAGTGTTAAAGAAAGATTAGAAAAATTTAAAAAATGGGCAAATTATGAAGATCTTAAAAATAAAAAAATAATTTTAACTGATGATGGATTAGCTTCTGGCTATACAATGCTATCAGGAATAAAATTTTTAAAAAGAAAAAATGTCAAAAAAATTATTGTGGCCGTCCCTTGTGCTTCGATTAGTGCAATCGATTTAATTAAACCAGAAGTTGATGAACTAATTTCTATTTTTATTAAGAAAGATTTGCCTTTTGCCGTGGCTGATTTTTATCAAAATTGGTATGATGTTTCTGATGAAGAAGTAATAAAGATATTAAAAAATTAAATATGATTGACAGCCATTGTCATTTAAATTTTAAAGCTTTCAAAAACGATTGGCGCAAAGTATTGAAACGTTCTTTTGAGCATGGAATCACAAATATTATCAATATCGGTTCAAATTATAAAACTAGTGAGCGGGCAGTTGATATCGCCAAAGAATTTTCTCAATGTTATGCCGCGGTTGGCTTTCACCCGATTCATATTGATGATGAAAGATTTGATCCACAAAAATACTCTTCTCTTATTCGCGCGAACAGTAGAATAGTTAAGGCAATTGGAGAGACTGGTTTTGATTATTTTTATAATGAAATCTCAAAACCACAATTTAAAAATAAAAATTATAAAGAAATACAAAAAAATATCTTTTTAGAACATTTAAGGCTAGCTAAAGAATTTAAATTGCCAGTAATTCTTCATTGTCGGGGGGAAGTAAATAATCCATTTGGAGCCTACGAGGATTTATTATCAGTTATTAATTCACTGTTATTTTTGCCTAAAGGAGTAATTCATTGTTTTTCCGCTAATTGGTCAATTGCTAAAAAATTTTTGGATCTTGGTTTTTATATTGGTTTTACTGGAATCATTACATTTAAAAATTGCAATGATTATTTATTAGAGGTTGTAAAAAAAGCGCCTTTAGAAAAAATTTTAATTGAGACAGATGCTCCATATTTAGCACCAGAACCATATCGTGGTCAAAGATGCGAACCGTGGCATGTAAAATTTACTGCTCAAAAAATTGCTGAGATAAAGAGAATTGATTTAGAAAAAGTTATCAAACAAACCATTAAAAATGCTAAAAATTTGTTCAAAATCTAATAAAAATCTCTTTTGATTTTTTTCTAAAAGCCTATTTTTTTATTTTATCAATTTTGTTAGAATATATTATCAGAGTATGAAAAATGATATTTTACAAGATCTGAATCAAGAACAGAAAGAAGCGGTTACTCATAACGAAGGTCCGCTTTTGATTGTCGCTGGTGCTGGGACAGGAAAAACTACAGTTATTACCCGACGCCTGGCTTGGCTAATTTTTTCTCAGAAGGCAAAACCAGAAGAAATTTTGGCTTTAACTTTCACTGATAAAGCAGCGGAAGAAATGGAAGAAAGAGTTGATCGATTATTGCCTTATGGCTATGTTGATTTATGGGTTTCTACATTTCATTCTTTTGGTGAAAGAATTTTAAAAGATAATGCTTTAGAAATTGGTCTTGATCCAAATTTTAAATTATTAACACCGGTCGATGCCTGGCAGTTGATGCGGCAAAACTTATCTCGTTTCCAACTCGATTATTATCGACCACTTGGTTCACCAACTCGATTTTTACAGGCATTGGTTCAACACTTTTCTCGTTTGAAAGACGAAAATGTTAAACCAGAAGAGTATCTTAAATTGGCTGAGAAAAAATTAAAAGAAGCAAAAAATAAAGAGGAAGAAGAAAAGGCTCAAAAAATGAAAGAAGTTGCCAAAGCCTACCAAGTTTATGAAGAAATTAAAGCAGAAGAAGGTTATCTTGATTTCGGTGATTTAATTGTCAAAACTTTAGAAATTTTTCAAAAAAGATCAAGTATTTTAGAAAAATATCGCCGCCAATTCAAATATATTTTAGTTGATGAATTTCAGGATACTAACTGGGCTCAATATGAACTATTAAAGTTGTTAGCTGCACCTAAAAATAATTTGACTGTTACCGGTGATGATGACCAAAGTCTATATCGCTGGCGAGGAGCAGCTTATACTAATTTAATTCAATTTACCCGCGACTATCCAGATGCAAAAGTTGTTGTTCTCAAAGAAAATTATCGGAACAAACAAAATATTTTAGATTTAGCTTATCAATTTATTCAATTAAATAACCCAGATCGGTTAGAGGCACAACTAGTTGAAAAAAAAGAAATAAAAATTCCATTAATAAAAAAATTAAAAACTGTCCGTCAAGGCGATGGTATAATTAGCCATCTTCATTTAAGAACTCAAGAAGAAGAAGCAGATGCAGTGATTAAAAAAATTATCGAACTGAAAAAAGAAAATCGCGATCTTTCCTGGTCTGATTTTGCTATTTTAGTTCGAGCCAATGATTATGCAGATTTATTTATTCAAAAACTTTCACAACTAGAGATTCCTTATCAATTTATTGCTTCACGTGGGCTTTATCGTCAACCAGAAATTATGGATTTGATTTCTTTTTTAAAACTTTTAGACAATTATCATGAGAGCACCGCTCTTTATCGAGTTATTTCTTTACCAATTTTTCATTTCGACTCTTTAGACCTAATGAATTTAATGCATTATTCCCGTCGAAAAAATCTTTCTCTTTATGAAACATTTAAACAATCAGATATTTTAGCTATTAAACCAGAGACAAGGAAAGAAATTACTAAAATTTTAGAAATCATAAAAAAATTTACAGATTTAGCAAAAAAAGAAACCGTTGGTCAAATTCTTTATCGATTTATTGAAGAAAGTGGTCTTTTTAAAATTTGGTCAAAAGAAGAAACAGTTGAAGATTTTGAAAGAATTGCTCATTTAAGACAATTTTTTAAAAAGATAGAAGAATTTGAGAGAAAAAATAAAGATTGTTCTATTAAAGCTTTTATTGAAAAGATTGATTTAGAAATGGAAGCTGGTGAAGAAGGTTCTCTTCAACCACTTATTGAAGAAGGACCAGATTCAGTTCGAGTGATGACCATTCATCAGGCAAAAGGGTTAGAATTTCCCTATGTTTTTATTGTCAATCTAGTTGATAAAAGATTTCCTTCGATTGAAAGAAAAGAGAAAATTGAAGTGCCAATTGAATTAATAAAAGAAATTATTCCAGAAGGTGATTATCATCTTCAAGAGGAACGTCGAATTCTTTATGTGGCGATAACGCGAGCTCGTGATGGCTTATTTTTTACCTCAGCCGAAGATTATGGCGGAGTCAGAAAAAAAAGACCATCAAGATTTTTACAAGAATTAGGTTTAGTCAAAGATTCTGAAATAATTTCTTACCAACAGCAAAAATTGAAATTGACTTTGCCAACTATTGATAAAAGTTTAATTCAGGAAAGAAAAAATATTGAAATTTTACCACAGAAGTTTTCTTATACCCAACTTCGTGTTTTTGAAATTTGTCCGAAGCAATACAAATATGCTCATATTTTACAATTGCCAGGCCGACCAAAATTTACCTTTAGTTTTGGTCATTCAATCCATAATACATTAAGAGATTTTTATCTCCGTTATCAGGAGACAAAGAAAGTGCCATCTTTAGAAGAACTTTTAGAAATTTATGAAAAAAATTGGCTCGATGATTGGTATGAGTCTAAAGAACAAGAATTAGAAAGAAAAGAGAAAGGTCGTCAAGCTTTAATTGAATTTTATAAAAAACATCAAGAAAAATTTAAAATTCCAAAATTTATTGAGAAGGGATTTAATATTAAGATTGGAAATTATACCATTAAAGGAGTAATAGATAGAATTGATGTTTTAAAACCAGGAGGTGAATCAGGAGTTGATCATGTTGAAATTATTGATTATAAAACAGGTGAGATACCAAAAGATAAAAGAAATGAGTTAGATCAACTTTTAATTTATGCTTTAGCTGTTCGTGAAGTTTTCCATGATCTACCAACCAGATTGACGTATTATTATATCGATGCCAATCAATCAATAAGTGTTGATGATTTTGAAGATGATTTAGCTCATTTCAAAGAAAAAATTATTGACATGATTGATAAAATTTTAAAAAGCGATTTTGCTCCTACCCCAAATCCATGGAAATGCCGCAACTGCGATTTTAGGGAAATTTGTGAAGATAGACAATTTTAATAGAAAATTATATAATTAAATTTGACATTTAAGATTATTTTATCGAAAATTTCTAGATATGACTGTGAAACGTTCTCTTTCTATTATCTCTTTCTCAACTTTCTTTTTCTGGTTAATTTTTCTTATTTTTTTCTTTTTTGTTGATCCTCAAGAAGGCGGGATTTTTGCCTTAATTATTTTCTTTTTATCTTTATTTTTTGGTCTATTAGGTATTTTGACCCTTCTTTTCATTATTTTAAAATTTCGTGCTCTTAAAGATCCAGAGAAAATTTTTGAAAAATTTTCTGTCAGCTTTCGTCAGGCAGTATTTGTTTCACTTTTTGTCATTTCTGTTATCCTATTTCATTTTTTTAAAATTTTAGAATGGTGGAGTTTACTGGCTATCTTTTTATTCTTTCTTCTTTTAGAATTAATCTTTTCAACAAGACGTGGATTAAGACAGACTTAAAAAACAAAATATGATTGATGAAATTAAACAACTTAAGGAAAAAGCTTTTCAAGAAATTTCTCAAGTTTCTGATTTATTGTCATTAGAAAATTTGGAAAGAAAATTTTTAGGTCGAAAGGGGTTGCTTCGAGAAATTTTGCAAAAAATTAGCCAATTGCCAGAGAAAGAAAGACCGAAAATAGGTCGGCTGATTAATCAAACAAAAAATGAAATAGGGGAAATAATAGAAAAAAAGAAATTAGAAATTAGAAATTTAAAATTAGGAATTGAGGAAACTATTGATGTTACCTTACCTAGCGAGAAAATTTTTTTAGGTCATTTGCATCCATCGACTCAATTAAAAAATGAAGTGGCTGATATTTTTCAGTCAATGGGTTTTGAAGTTTTAGAAGGTCCTGAACTTGATAATGATTGGTACAATTTTGAGGCATTGAATATGCCAATTGAGCATCCAGCTCGGGATATGTGGGATACTTTCTATATTAAGTCAAAGGTTGAAAATCAAAAGCCAAAATTGCTATTGAGAACACATACTTCAAATATGCAGGTGAGAGTAATGGAAAAAAGAGAACCACCTTTAAAAATTTGTGTTATTGGTAAATGTTTTCGCCATGAGGCAACTGATGCCACCCATGAACATACTCTTTATCAAATAGAAGGTTTTGCTGTTGATAAAAAAATTAGTTTAGCCAATTTAATTTATACAATTAAAAGCTTTCTTAATGCTTTATATAAGAAAGAAATAAAGATTAGGATTCGGCCTGGTTATTTTCCTTTTGTTGAGCCAGGTTTAGAAATTGATATGGAATGTACAAATTGTAATGGAAAAGGAAATGGTTGCCAAGTT
>JBKBVX010000069.1:0-2167 GCA_046289355.1 Patescibacteria group bacterium | reverse complement strand
CATCTTATGGGCTATAAAAGGTGGCGCCGGAAATGGCGCTTATTAAATGAGCCAAGGGGTCTTTATTTTTTCCGCCGAAAGGCGGATTTTTTTTAAAGGTCGAACCCTTTAATAAACTTTAGAGATAAAAATGAGCTTCCAAAAAGAAAAAATTAAATCTATTGCTTTACTTGAATCAGAAGTTTTAAAAGCTAGTCGAAATTATTTAGAAAGAGAAGGTTTTGTTGAGATAGTTGTTCCGCGAATAGTCCGCGCTTCTGGTTCTTGTGAAAATGTAAATACGCTTTTTGAGGTTTCTGTTGATAATGATTTAGGTTGGTTTTTTGGTAAGCGAGCCTATTTAACCCAAACTGGTCAACTTTATCTTGAAGCCCTGGTACCAATTTTCAATAAGGTTTACTGCGCCGGTGATTCCTTTCGGGCTGAACCAAAAGTTGATAATCGTCATTTAGCTGAATTTTACATGATCGAAATTGAATTTGCTGGCAATTTTGATCAACTTCTTTTTCAGATTGAAGGATTTATCAAGGCCATTGTGAAAGACCTAATAAAAAAAGAATTTGCTCAATTTGGTTTAAGTGAAGAAAGAAAAAAAGAATTGATGAAGATACCAGAAGTTTTTCCGAAAGTCACCTATGATCAAGCAATTGAATTATTAAAAAAGATGGGAGAAAAAATTGAATGGGGCGATGATATTACTGCTATTGAAGAAAAGATGTTAGTCGAATATTTTGATAATCAACCGCTTTTTATTACCCACTATCCGGATCCAATTTGGGATCATGGTAAAGAAATTGAAGTAGAAAAATTTTTTAATATGAGTCCTGATCCGGAAAATCCTGGTCGAGTTTTGTCAGCTGACCTGATTTTACCTTATGGAGGTGAAGCAGTTGGCGCAGCTCAAAGAGTTCATGAGGTAGATATCTTAAAGTATCGCCTCAAAAATTCTAGAATGTTTAAGATGCTTCAAAGAAAAGGTGGCTCAATTGATGACTTTTCTTGGTATATAAAAAATTTAGAAGAGAATGGTTCAGTCCCCCATGCTGGCTGTGGTTTTGGCATCTCGCGAATTTTAAAATGGATCAGAGCTAGTGATGATATTCGTCAATGCGTTGCTTTCCCAGTTAACCGCCAAACTTTGATCTAATTAAAAAATCCGCTTTTTAGCGGACAAAGGTTATTTATTTTTTAATTTGTAAAAAATAAAAATTTGAATTAGTCCCAAAATTTTCGCTTAAAATCTAACTATCGAGTCCCGACCTCAATAGTCAGATTTAAAGAACATTCTCTGATTTTTAAGAGAGGCAACCTTTAAGCTGCCTCTCTCTCCTTTTAAAGGTTAAAGATAACGCATATTGTGCCGAAAAGAACAAGTCCGAATACAGTAATAAATGCTATTATAAACCCAGGCCGTATTATCCACCTAACAAACCACTCGTCGTAGTTTTTCAGCCCTATTATAAAAAAGAAGGAAGTACTAAGGAAAAAGAGTGTAACAAGTAATTCATTTACTCGAAAATCCTTCTCAACTTCTCTAATCTCTTTCCCTGTAAGACTAAGAACAATCTCTTTTATTTTTTCCCTTTTCTTCTTTTCTCCTCCAAACCATATGGGGTAGAAACATATAAGCTTCGAATCTGATAAACTAGCAAGGGTAACTTAATAAGTGAATCTTTAAAATTCCCCCCATACATCTGTAAACGTTGTGCCCATTCAAACCTCTTATCTTCAAAATACTTGATGGCTTTCAGAAGTTCTCCTATTTCTTTTCTCGTAAGATAATTATCGTCAGCAATCCGCCTCAGCACGTTCATTACCTTTTCCTTTTCCTCTTCCAAGATCTTATTCGCTGCAGAGAGAATTCTTCTTGCCTCATCCATTCGGATTACTTGATTACGATTAGAGGCCGGTGGAAAATAACCTCTAAAAAACACCATCCTAAAAATAAAATAATTAAAAATAAAATAATTAAAATCGGGATTATTTTTTTCATTATAACCTCCTTTTTAGGTAAAAATAGTATAGCAAAAAATTAAAATTTTGTCAAGAGAAATAAGTCATAGTTAGATTTAAAGTGTTTGACTTAATCAAACAATCACCCCTCCACCTAGACAAACATCTTTTTGGTAAAAAACACAACTTTGACCAGGAGTAACAGCTCTTTGTG
>JBKBVX010000068.1:0-2177 GCA_046289355.1 Patescibacteria group bacterium | reverse complement strand
ATCAATTAAACTCGGTAATGTGTAGAAAAATTCTTGACACTTTTTCTCTTTACAATCAAAAATTCTCAAAGGATTTTTAGTTAATCTTTTTTGACAATCAGGACAAAGCATTCTTTTTTTATATCGTGTTACTTCTAAAAGTTTTTTCTGGTATTCTTTTCGACACTCTGGACAACCCAAACTATTAATTTGAATCTCTACTTTCAATTTCAATTCTTTAAAAAAATTGTTAGCTAAAATAAGAATTTGCGAATCAACAATTGAATTGGCTGAACCTAAAACTTCAAGATCAAACTGATGAAATTCTCTTTGCCGACCTAATTGTGGCTTTTCATAACGGAAAACTGGTCCGATTGAATAAAACTTTAAAGGTTGAGGAAGATTACTCATTCCATGTTCAATATAGGCACGGGCAATACCAGCTGTCATCTCCGGTCTAAGTGATATTTGTCTTCCACTTTTATCAAAAAAAGTAAACATTTCTTTTTCTACGATGTCTGTTGGTTCACCAATCGATCTAACAAAAAGATCTGTCTCTTCTAAAATAGGAAGATCAATTTTTTCAAAACCATAAATTTTGGATATCTTCTCTAATTTTTCTAAGACAAAATTCCAGTATTTTTGCTCCTCTGGTAAAATGTCTTTCATTCCTCTTAAGGCTTGAGGAACAAATTTCTCTTTCTTGGTTTTTTTTATTTTCTTGTTTTTTGGCATAATTATTTAATTAAAAATTATAAAAAGGAGGATTGAATTTTTTAATTCGATTAAATGGCCAACCACGCAACCAAACCTTACCAATGATTTGATTCCGACGAATAGGTCCAAAACTTCGTGAATCTAAACTTGAATTTCGATTGTCTCCTAAAACAAAATATTCGTCTTCAGATAAAATAAGATCAACCTTGCCTGGTGTAACTGTTCCTGGTTCTAAATAATCGTCCTCTTTCAATTTTATTCCATCCTTAAATTTATCATTATAAATATAAATCTCTCCATCTTTAATGACTACCCTTTCTTTTGGTAAGCCAATAATTCTTTTTATATAATAGTCATACCAATTATAAGGAGAATGAAAAATAATGATTTCGCCTCGCTGGGGTGATCTAAAACGGTAAGAAATTTCATCAATAATTAGATATTCATAATCATAAAAACTTGGTTCCATAGAGGCACCTTTAACATAAAATGGTTGAATTAAGAAATGTCTGATTGGAAGAACAATTAAAAAAGAGATAATAAAAATTTTAAGAAATTCTAAGATATATTCTTTTAAAAATTTTTTTATTTTCTCATTCATATTTTAAAAAACTCTTAAAGCTGAGCCAATTGCCACAGAAAAACGAGGAGCTATTTCTAAAAGAGCTGGTTCTATTTCAGAAGGATAGGAAATTCTTTCCCAAGGATTACCAATTATGACTTTTAAATTTAGAGATTTTGAAAAATATTCATCTAACTTTGGTAAATAAGCTGATCCACCAGAAATAACAATTTTCTCAATTTCTTTCCCTGTCTGATTTTTATAAAACTGGATTGAATAATTAATCTCTTCAGTAATTGGTTTCAAAAAATTCTCAATAAAAGAAGGAATTTTATCTGATATGGCTAAATCTCTTTTGAATTGTTCAGCTTTTCTTAAATCAATATCTAAAGTTTGAGAAAAATTATAAGTCAAATTTATACCACCAAGACTGATGCTCCGATAAAAAACAGGGATCATTTTTTCGACAATAATCACATCAGTTGAAACAGCACTAAAATCAATTATCATGGTTATGGCTGGATCGCGACCAACTAAAGATCTAGCCAAGGCAAATGATTCTGTTTCCAAAGAAAGCAATTTTAAGTTTGCCTCTTTAAAAATTTCCATATAATTTTTAACTAATTTTTTAGCTACGACATTAATTAGAATCCTATAATTTTCTTTTTTAAAAACAGATTGTTTTTCTAAAATTTTCCAATCTAAAATCGCCTCTTCTAAAGGAAGAGGAATTATCTTCTGAGCTTCTCGGTTAATTGCTTCTTTAAGATCTTTTTTTAAAATACCTGATAAATAAATGGTCGAAGAGAAAACAGAGAAACTTGGTAGAGCGGTTATAGCCAAATTAGTACTTACTTTTGCTTTTTGACAAAGTTTCTTTAATGCTTCTGATGTCTCTTTTTTCATCTCTTCTTTTAAA
>JBKBVX010000067.1:0-2181 GCA_046289355.1 Patescibacteria group bacterium | reverse complement strand
GCTAAAAGTGAAGCATTCTCTTCTCCGACGTGTCTAATACCTAAAGCATAGATAAATCGAGTCAAAGGAATTTTTTTTGCTTTTTTAATTGCTTCAACTAAATTTTGAGCTGACTTTTCAGCAAATCTTTCTAATGGTTCTAAATCGCCTTGAGTCAAAGAAAAAATATCAGCAGCATCTTTAATCAATCCTTCATTAACTAATTGATCAATGATTTTTGGGCCTAAATGTTCAATATCAAATGCCTTTTTTGAAACAAAATGATATAAATATCTTCTTTGGGTAGCAAAACAATTTTTATTTGAACAATAATAATCAACCTCTCCTTCCTTACGATAAACCTTTGATCCACAAATTGGACATTTTTTTGGCATCGAAAATTTTTTTTCTTTACCAGTTCTTAAATTTTTAATCACGCTTTTAATATCAGGAATAACATCACCAGCTCTCTGAACAATGACTGTATCACCAATTCTAACATCTAATCTTTTTATCTCGTCTTCATTGTGCAAAGTTGCTCTTGAAATCGTTACTCCGCCAACTTTAACTGGTTCTAAAAGAGCAACTGGTGTCAATTTCCCAGTTCGACCAATTTGAACAATAATATCTTTAACTTTTGTTGTCGCCTCTATCCCAGGAAATTTAAAAGCAATTGAACCGCGCGGTGTTTTTCCAACCACTCCTAATTTTTCAAAAATTTTATTATCATTAACAGTGACAACAATTCCATCAATTTCATAAGGCAATTTTTCTCTTAATTTAGAAATTTTTTGATGAAAATCTATCACCTCATTAAGATTTTGACAAAACTTATTATAAGGATTTTCCTTAAAACCTAATATCTTTAAAAATTGATGAACTTCTTGATGGGTTTTTTGACCAATGTCAGTCACAATTTGATAACCATAAAAATCCAATTTCCTTGAAGCAGTAATTTTTGGATCTAATTGTCTAATTGAACCAGCAGCTGCATTTCTTGGATTGGCAAAAAGAGGCTCTCCTTTTTTCTTTTGTTCTTCATTGACTTCTAAAAATGCCTTTTTACTCATAAATGCTTCTCCTCGAATTTCAATTTCTGAAACTTTAATCTTCTTTTTTAAAAATTTTTCTAATTCCTCTAATCTTAATCTTAAAGGAATTGATTTGATTGTTTTTAAATTCTGAGTAATTTCTTCACCAGTAAAACCATCGCCTCTTGTTGCTCCTTTAAAGAAAATTCCGTTTTTATAAATCAAACTAACAGCCAAGCCATCCATTTTTAATTCAACAAAATAATCTAGTTTCTCACTAGGTGCTAATAATTTTTTAATTCTTTCTTCCCAATCCATCAATTCTTTTTCATCCATTGCATCTTGAAGTGAAAGCATTGGTATTTTATGTTTTACTTTTTCGAATTTTTCCAATGGCTTACCACCGATTCTTTGAGTTGGCGAATCTGGAGTGATAAATTCTGGAAATTGCTTTTCTAATTCAATCAACTCTCTTTTCAATGAATCATAAGCAGCGTCAGAGATTTCTGGTTTATCTAAAACATAATAGAGATAATCATGATGTTGGATCTCTTTTCTTAATTTTTCTATTCTCTTTTTTGCTTCTTGTTTGGTTAATTTTTTCATATGATTTGATCAATCATTTTTAAAGCTTTTAAAATTGCCAAAGACTTAACTATTGATCTTTTTTTATTAGGGAAAATAAATTTACGAACTAAAAATTTTTGACCAAAAATAACAGCAATAAAAATCTCACCAATTTTTGATTTTGGTTCATTTGGATCAACTCGAGAAATTGAACCAGTAATACCAACACCAATATCTGCTTTCAATTTTTTTCTTGCTACTTTTGCCATCGCCAAAGCAACTTCTGGTGAATAAACTGAATATTTTTTAATGATTTTTTGAGAGACACCAAAATTAACCTTTATTTCTGTGGCATAAGCAACAATTCCACCCTTAAAAATCTCTGAAGCGCCGACTACATTTGTTATAGCATTAGCTAATCCTCCACCAGTACAAGATTCCATCACCCCTAAAAACAATTTTTTCTTTTTTAATTTTTTGATCAATTTTTCAACTAATTTTTCCATATTACAAGATAAAAGGAAGTGATCTTTTGATCTCTCCAATTTTTATTCTTTTTAAAATTAAATTTATTTTCTTTTTTGAAATTTTAAATTTTTTAGAA
>JBKBVX010000066.1:0-2246 GCA_046289355.1 Patescibacteria group bacterium | reverse complement strand
AATTATTTTTGGCTTCTCTATCCTTTCAATTTTCATTCTTCCTTTTGGACCGTTAAATTCAATTGACTCTCGATCACCAAAAATAATTTCTCCTTGAGTTGTCTTGGCTATCTCAATTTTTTCTTTTTTTCGCTCGAGGATACCGAATTTTTCTTCAATCATAAAAATTAAATTCTCCCAACGAGCATCATTCATATTATATTATAATAACAAATTTAATTTATCTGGCAAGACGATCTTTAAAAGAAAAGAGACAACCACAATATTTTTGATGATAAAAATTTTCCCGGTAAGAAAACTCTCTTGCTTTCCGCCAAAGACTCTTTTTCTCTTCTTCATTAAAAATAATAAAATTCAAATCAAATTTTTTGGCAATTTTTTCACCAATCTCTTTAATCAGAGAAAGGTTTTTATAAGGACTGATGGCTAAACTCGTGGAAAAATTTTCAATGCCAAGTTCTTTTGCTTTTTCAGCAGTTTTTTCTAATCTCATCTTAAAACAAATTTTACATCTCTCGCCTCCTTCCTTTTCTTTTTCATAACCTTTAACCAATTCAAACCATTTTTCATTTTCATAATCACCCTCAATCAATTTTATCTTTTCTTTTCGAGAAAATCTTTTCACTTCGCTCAATCTCTTTTTGTATTCTTCTTTCGGCCAGATATTAGGATTATAAAAGAAGAGAGTTATCTTGAAATTTTTAAAAAATTCTTTGGCTAAATATCCACCGCAAGGGGCGCAACAAATATGAAATAATAGTTTCATCGTTTTAAATGTTTTAAATATTGATGAGCTTTTTTAAGAATTTCTTTTGAGTTTTCAAAAGTTAATTTTTCTAAAGCCTTCTCATAGGGAAGCCAGAGAAAGTCAAAATGTTCAAAAGAAAGTTTGACTTTTTTCTTTTTTGTTTTGGCTAAAAAAATTATATTTTCTTTGAAAATAAGGTTTCCCTTCTCTTTGAAAAAATATTTATAACTTTCTTTAAATCCTTCAATAAATTTTAAATCTTTAATTCCTGTCTCTTCAAAGATTTCTCTTTTGGCTGTTTCTTTTTCAGTTTCATCTTTCTCGATTTGCCCTCTTGGAAAGTCCCACCAAAATTTTTCTTTTCTTCCATAGCAAATCAAGAGATAAAGAATTTTATTCTTTTCTTCTCGAAAAACTACCGCTCCAGCTGATCTAATTTTTTTCATAACCCACCCAAATTATTCCACTTTTTACGCATATGCGTTTTTTTATAATGATTTTGTTTTTGTAATTTTGGAGTTAGAAAAGGGAGATTAGATAGCCTAAAATTCCACCAATAATGATTGGGGGCAGAGCCGGCAATGGTCGGCGTTCTTCAATAAAATATAAAGTTAAAACTAAAAGACCTAATAAAGAACCAACAAGAATAAAAATTGAAGAAAGTAAACTGATCCTTAAAGCAGAAATAGCAAAAGCCATTGGCAGAGCTAGGTCCCCTGTTCCTAAAAAAATAAACCCTTTACCTAATTCGACTTGAGAAATTTTTGTTGTCAAATTTTTTGGATTTTCAGGAATGGTTAAGGCCAAAATCACTCTTTGACTCATCATCTCTTTAAACATCTTAATCATCGTGCCAGTACCAAAAACCATAACTAAATCATAAAGAGCAATAATAATCAAAATGACAATCATCTGAAAAGGAAGAAGGGCAACACCTAAATAGAGACCTGCGCCAATAATACAAATGGCTAATAAAATATTCTGGCATAAAACATTGGGGAAAAAATGAAGGAAAATAAAAGCTAAGATAATAAAAATTAGAGAAAGAAAAGAATTTCTTAGCCAAATAAGAAAAACCAGGGAACCGGTGGTAAAGATAAGAAAGTAAAAAAGAAGTTTAAACGGAAGTCTTCTTTTTTTGAAAATTTTTAGAAAAAGAATAACGAACAAGACAGCGATAGCAAAAGTAAGAAGGAATTCTAAAATAGAAAAGGAAGGGACAACTATTCGCTGACGGAATTCTGGTAGAGAAAAAAACCTGAGGCCAGTTAATAAACCAAGAATTTGAATGATTAAAAAACTGAAAATCTGACCAAAAAGCAAGTTGAGTTTTTTCTTTTCCATCTATTAATAATATCAATTTTAACTTTAAAAATCAAAAACCACTATCGAGAACGTTTCTCGATAGTTTTGCTAATTTTATTTTTCCATAAGTTTGATTTGACAAAAAAATAAAAAGATGTACAATGAAGATGGCTCAGAAATGAGTCAAATTTAA
>JBKBVX010000065.1:0-2272 GCA_046289355.1 Patescibacteria group bacterium | reverse complement strand
TTCACGAAATCTTATTTATCTTAAAAAAGCACCAGATTATTTAGGTTGTTATTCTCGCGATGAAAATGGAAAACTTATAAAAAGCAATCATCCAGCCTGCTTTAATTTTGTCCAAGGTTGTAATTCTGAAGATGTCGGTTGCGAAAAATATACACCGATCACTGGTGAACCTTATTTACCAGCAGTGGCCAAAGATAGAGATAATTGTCCAGCTGAATGTGTTGGCTATAACTCTTTCCGTGAGATGCCAACCAGTTTCTATCCTCCAAGAGAGGTTAATTTTATTCCACAATTAAGCCAAACCTGCCCAGCCAATGAAGTTGGTTGCGATGGCTATACTAATTTAGAAGAAGTAGCAAGAGGTGGTGAAGGAAGAGAATTTTATTCCTATTTAAGGCCATGTCAGAAACCAGATAGCAATTGTGCTTATTTCTATACTTGGATTGGTTCTGAAACACGAGGCTATGAATTAAAAAGATATTATTTAAGAAAAAATGAAACAGGCCAGCCTTTTGAAATCTTACCAAAAGAAAAGGCTGAAGAAATTTGGGGAAAATGTCAAGGTCCAGAAGATGCCAGAATTAATCCAAATTGTCGAGAATTTTATTCTGAGGAAGGAAATATTTCTTATCGTCTTTATAAAAACACCGTTACCTGTAGTCCTACTTGTATCCAATTGAGAAAAAATAAACCAATTTCTGCCTCTTTTTGTTGGCCATTTTTATTTAAAGATAATGATCCATTAAAAAATCAACCCCTTATTGATGGTTTATCTTTTACTCCGACTGGCGGCGAAAGTTGTTCGGTACCATCTGGTCAACAAACTTGTTTAACTCCATCGAAAGAAATTTGTGATTTAGGTAAAAAATGTGTTCCTACTGGAGCAGAGTCTTGTCCTTGTTATACTGGTATCTGTACCTTACCTATTTTGCCTAAAGAAAGTGTTAAATGCAGTGCCAGTAGTGATGGTTGTCGCGAGTACAAAGGTAATAATGCTAATAATATAAAAATCTCTTTCTTTAATGATTTCGAATCTGGGAGTTATTATCCTTGGCAACCAATAAGTGGTAGTTCATTGATCTATTCTAATGAATCAATTTATGCTTTTGGTCATTCATTAAAAATTGAGGAAGCATCAACTCCTCCTCAAGGTGGAGAAACTAAAGTTCCAAAAAGAAAAGTAATAGGAAAAAGAAATGATATATTAAAAGTTTTATTTCAAGTTTTTAAAACCAAGGAAACAAAAGCTCAATATTCAGCAGAAAAAGGAGCTATTAGACCAGTCAATGGTTTAGTCTTTCAGGGTAAATCTTACCTTCTTTCATTTTTAGCCAAAGGAACTATAGAAGGTCAAACAATTTCTGCTAAATTCTTTGCTGAAGGATCAGCAGAGATTCCTTTTCCAACCATCAATATTTCTGAAGAATGGAAATTATTTGTTCTTGGCCCAGTCTATTTTGACAGAATCCCTGATGCTAATGAAAAACTTCAAATCTCAAGTCCTAATAATTTCTGGCTAGATAATATTCAACTTCGAGATACTGGTTCACTTTATTTAATTAGAAATTCTTGGTTTATTCCAAATACCTGTAATGATAAATATGGTAATCCAATAATGATTGGTTGTGCTGAATATCGCGATCGGGAAAACAAACCCCATTATTTGAAAAGTTTCTCTAAACTTTGTGCTGAAGAATTTATCGGTTGTGAAGCTTTAATTGAGACTCAAAATTCTTTCTCACCATTTGAAGAAAGATTTAATGAAGATAAATTGCCACCTACTGATGATGTGATAGTTCCAGCTGATAAAATCGAATATCTTGTTTATGACAAAAATTTTGCCTGCCAAGCTCAAGATAAAGGTTGCCAAAAATTTGGCTTACCAAATTTAGTTGGAGGTAAGGCTATTAATTACTCTGATGTTTTTCTTAAAAATGATCCTGATTTATACCTTTCTCGGCCAATTCTTTGCCGCCAGACACAACAAGATTGCGAAGAATTTACTGTTAGTGGCGGTGGCTCTGTTTATTTAAAAGATCCAAATGAAAAGCAATGCCAGTGGCGAGAAAAAGTAGTGATTGGCACTGAAACTAAAACCGGTTGGTTTAAACAAGGGACTGATCAGCCTTGCTATGAAGATTATGGTATTAGATTAAGAGGGGATCCTTTATATCAAGGTTATGTTGGTCTTTGTCCAGATAAATCTCTTGGCTGTAAAAAATTTATTGATCCATTATTGACTACTCAAACAAATTATTTAGAGAAGAGGAAT
>JBKBVX010000064.1:0-2298 GCA_046289355.1 Patescibacteria group bacterium | reverse complement strand
GGCAAATTACTTGATCAACAAGTAACTAATATCAAAGGGCAGTATGGGTTTTTAGTTGGCGGTCGAAAATTTTATTTGACCTATAGTAAACAAGGCTATCAAGAAAAAAGAAGTGAAATTCTTGATTTTGAAGATAAAGAAAAAGGGGAAGTAGTTAATCTTGATGTTTATCTTGAAAAATTAAAGGAAGAAAGAAAATCATCAATTTAACCTCCCTAATTTCCCTTTATTTTAGCCAAACTATAGAGAACATTTCTCTATAGTTTTTGACAAAAAGGGGGAAGAAAGTATAATTAGAATATGAAAGAAGGTATTTATTGGTATATCGAAAAAATAATTATCCTTTTAGCTATCATTGGCTCAATCTTTTGGGTCAATCGATTTCTACCCAGCAAAGCCTTGGTAAAAAATATCTATCCAAGCCGTTGCTTTGGTCAATGGACTAACCCTGATCGAGCTGTTGGTTCACCAGATGTCTCTTCTTATGGCGATATCAATGAATTTAATTCAGAAAACTCTGCTTTTTATCAAACCGGCTTTCAAACTATTATTTGTGATGGCTTTGAAAAAACAGAAGGCAATTTCATTTCTGCTAAATTAGGACTTTCTTTAGCTATTGGCGAAATAAAAAAAGAGCCAGAAAATTTGGAATTAATTCCAGAAGAAGAAAATCTTCCTTTACCTATTGAACCAGAATCACCTCCAGAACCATTAGAACAACCTCTTTCTTTATTTTATAAAATTGGCAATTTTCTTTTAAAAATTTTTCCAGTTTTTGCTCAAGAAGAACCTCAGTCAGCAACTTCAGAGATTTCGCCCGATGTCATTTTTAACCTTCGTTATCTTATAGGAGAAAATAATTATCTTCTTAATACTTTTTCTTCTTATCCAATTTCTAATGCCACTAACAATGGCTATTTTTATTTTGACTTGCCAGAGATAAAATCATTTTCTGATTTAGAAAATCTAAAAATTTCTTTAGAAGGACTCTTAGGGGGTGAGCCACATCTAACTGTCTGGCTTGACTCATTATGGTTAGAAGTTGAATATAAAGAAAAACCAAAAATTTTCTTAGAAGTTTTTCAAAAATTTGATGGAAATGACTGGGAAATTTTCGCCAATTATCAAGGCAAAGAAATTCAATTAACTAACAATGATTTTGACGACAAATTTCCTAATTCAGACAATGAAAATGAAATTGTTTGGCAGAGCCAGATTAACAGTCGCTGGCAGATTTTTTATCTTAATTTAAATGACTTTTTAATTGGTCAAAAAGAGCCAATCCAAATTACTCAAACCAAATATAATAACATCTCGCCTAAAGTTTCCAATGGAAAAATTATCTGGCAGGCCTGGCTGGATAATAATTGGGAAATAATGATAGCTGAAAAAACTGAAGAAGGCTGGCAGATTAAAAGATTAACTGAAAATGAAGAACACGATCTAAATCCCTATTTTTCCCAAGACGAAATTTTCTGGCAAAAAAAGACTAAAGATGGAATAAAAAATTTTAAAGCGACTAAAAAAGAAAATGAGTGGGAAATTCAAGAGATCTTTAATCAAAAAGATTAACCTATGTATTTTTTAAGAAAAAAATCTTTCTTTATTTTGTTGATAATTATTGGTTTTCTTCTTTCCCCAAAACTTGTTAAAGCTCAACAGCCCATTATTCAGCAAAATTATTTTCGCTGGTATGTCAACGTAGATAATGTTGATCCAACTGATCCTTGGCCAGAAGGGGCTAATGATTTAGGAGAAAATACTCCAATTACCTTATCTGATTCACCACCTCCTCAAGGTACTGTTTTAAGAATCAGAATGTCCTTATATGTTGATCCAACTGGTCAACCCCTTCAACCTCTTACCAGGTTAAAATTACAATATGGAGAAAAAACAGGTAATAGTTGTTCAGCTATTACCTCTTGGTTTGACTTAGCTCCTCCCTCTTCTTGTACTTTTGAAGAATGGTGTGGTTATGATAATTCTCCTTTTGATGGTCAACCAATCACCCAACTTTTATTATCTGTCAGTGATGTTTTAGAAACTTACGAAGAAGAAAATGATGCGATTGTCCTTAATTCTGTTGGACCAGATCAAGATGGTGAATGGGACTGGGTAATTGTCAATCACAATGCCAAAAAAAATACTTCTTATTGTTTTCGCATGGTCTACTCTGATGGTAGCGAATTTGATCAATACAATTATTATCCAGAATTAACCACTCAGGCAATTACTGTTTCTGGGACAGTTTACCGCTGGGTGGGTGGCGCCCATACACCTATTGGTCCTAACAAAACT
>JBKBVX010000063.1:0-2388 GCA_046289355.1 Patescibacteria group bacterium | reverse complement strand
AAAAGAAAAAATGAAAGTTTTAAAGAAGTAAACCAATTTCCTTTTAAGAAATAAAAAGATTTTTTAAGTGATAAAGAGAAATGACTTTTTCTAATAATAAGATAAAAAACTAAGTAACGGAGGAAAAAGAGAGAAAAAAGAGTAAAGAGAGAAAAGATAGAAACAAGAAAAATAAAAAGAAGTGAAGGAAGGTTATTGATTAATTTAGCCAAAATAATCCAAAAAAAACCTAAAATAATAATTCCTAATAACCGCACAAAAAGAATTTTTAAAAAATCTTTAATTTTTATTTTTTCTACCTTCTCTTTTGTTTTCTTTGCTGTTGATAAAATTAGAAAAATTTCAGAAAAAACAGATAAAAAAAGGAAAAATAAAATAATTAGTAAAAAAAGAGCAAGAAAATATGGTTTAATTATTTGGATTGGTTGTTTGAAAGAGGAGACCTCTTTAGAGATAGGGGAAATTGAAAGTAAAGATGAGAAGATAAAAATTAAAAGAAATTCATTAGCTGGTAAAAAGAAAAGAGTTGAAAAAAAGCCAAATATCCAAAATATTGGATTTTGCCAAACTATCTTAAAAGATTGTTTTAAAATTTCTCTTAATAACATTTTAATCAAATAATTTTAAGAAATCACTTCTTTCTAAACTTTCTTTCTCTAATAGTTCCTTAGCGATTTTTTCCAAATATTCCCTTTTAGTTTTAATAATTTCCTTCGCTTTATTATAGCAAGAATTAATAATTTTTGATATCTCTTCATCAATAAGTTGAGCTGATTTTTCTGAATAATCTCTTTGCTCAGCAATTTCTCGACCAAGGAAAATAAGTTCATGACGTTCACCAAAAGTTCTCGGCCCCAATATCTCACTCATTCCAAATTCAGTGACCAATTTTTTTGCCATTTCTGTTGCTTGTTTTAAATCATTAGCTGCTCCAGTAGTTACTTCTTTAAAAACTTCTTCTTCAGCAGCATAACCACCTAAAAGGGCTGTGAGATTGTCAATAAATTCAGATTTAAATTTCAAATATCTTTCTTTTTCTGGAAGCTTAATAGTATAGCCAGCTGCTTGACCACGAGCAACAATGGAAATTTTTTGGACAGGATCACAGTTTGGTAAAGAATGAGCAACTAAAGCATGGCCAGCCTCATGATAAGCAACAATTTTTCTCTCTTTTTCAGAAAGAATATGAGATTTTCTTTCTGGTCCAAGAAGGACCTTTTCTGTCGCCTCTAAGATTTCTTTCTCATAAATTTTATTTTTCCCTTTTCGAGCGGCTAAAATTGCTGCCTCATTCATCAAATTGGCTAAATCAGCACCAGAAAAACCAGGTGTTCTTTCAGCTATTTTTCTTAAAGAAACATTTTTAGCTAAAGGTTTACCTCGGCTATGAATCTTTAAAATTTCTTCCCTATCTTTGACATCAGGCATATCTAAAACAATTCTTCGATCAAATCGACCAGGCCGGAGAAGGGCCGGATCAAGAATATCAGGGCGGTTTGTTGCTGCTAAAACAATGAGGCCAATATTTGGTTCAAAACCATCCATTTCAACCAAAATCTGATTTAATGTCTGTTCTCTTTCATCATGACCTCCACCTAAACCAGCCCCTCTTTGGCGACCAACAGCATCAATTTCATCAATAAAGACAATACAAGGTAAATTTTGTTTTGCTTTCCTAAAAAGGGAGCGAACTCGGCTAGCACCAACTCCAACAAAGAGTTCAACCAATTCTGAACCAGCGATATGAAAAAAAGGAACATTGGCTTCACCAGCAATGGCTCTGGCAAGTAAAGTCTTTCCTGTCCCTGGCATCCCTAAAAGTAAAACACCCTTAGGAATTTTTGCTCCTAAGGCAGTAAATTTTTTTGGATTTTTAAGAAATTCAACGATTTCCTTCAATTCTTCTTTAGCCTCTTTGACACCAGCCACATCTTTAAAGGTTACCTTTGGCTTTTCTCCTGGCCTTACTTCTCTTGCTTGTGTTTCAGTAAAACGAAGTGCCTCTTGGGCTCCACCACGTAATTGTCTTAAGAAAAAATATATCAGTCCAACCATTAAAAGAAAAGGAAGAAGAGAAGGAAGGATTACCTGGAGAAAAATATTTTGTTTATTAACTGGTTTGACTAGAATTGATGTTTCTTTTAAAACTTCAGGCGAAATTTTATAATAATCTAAAATTGAAGAAAGTGTTTCTTGTCCTTCTTTATAAAAGAAAAACCTTTTCCCATCTTTAGTAGTTAAATTTATTTTATTTTCTTCAATAATAATATTTTTTACCTCTTTTTTTTCTAAATATGAGATAAAATCATTAAGACTGATTTCTTCTACTTTCTCCATCGGCAAATTCAATAAACTAAAAATTCCACCAATAATTAAGAAAAAGATAAG
>JBKBVX010000062.1:0-2404 GCA_046289355.1 Patescibacteria group bacterium | reverse complement strand
CCAAGTTCTCCAATATGATTTTGTCTTTCTTTTTTTAATTTAACATGAGAAATTCCCACAATTTTATTTTTATTTTCGGCGATTAAAATCACTTCTTTTTTGTTTTTTATATTTTTCAATTTTGATTTTAACCATTCTTTTTCTTCTTTTAGACTTTTCTTTTTATTCAACAAAATCATTGCCTCTTCTTCGATCAAAGAGTTGATATAATTCTGGAATTTTTTTGCGTTTTTTAAATCATTTAATGAAATCTTTCTAATTTTTATCTTGCTTAAACTTTTTAAAATTTTCATTAATTTTCTTAAAGCCTTTTTACGATGACTTATCTTTTCTTCTTCTGTTGGTGATAAAAGAGAAAATGGCTTTTTGAATTTTGAAATATAAAAAATTGATCTAAAAGGATAACCGGCAATTAATTTTCCTTTTGGTTTTTCTAAAATAAAACCTTTGGTCTCTGCTTCAAAAGTAAAAACTTTGCTTTTTGGTAAAGCAAAGGCTATAGCTGCCTTCAATTTTGCTTTCCTTTTTTTCCAGGGAACCCCTTTTAATTTTTCTAAAACAAGATTAATCAATTCTTTATCACTTGCTTCATAACCTAGCCACCTCCTCGATTTTACTCCTGGCTGACCATTTAAATAATCAATTTCTAAACCACTATCATCGGCGATGGTCGGTAGATTTGTTATTTGAGAATAAAATTTTGCTTTTTTTATTGCATTTTCTTTAAATGTTTTACCATCTTCTTTTATTTTTTTGGTAATTTTTAAATCATTTAGATCAATAACTTTAAGTGAAAAATCCTTAAGGAATTTTTTGTAATCTTTTACTTTCGCCAGATTTCTGCTGGCTATTAAAATTTTTTTAAATTTGAATGATGTGATGGCCATATTTTTTAAATTTTTTATTTGGTTTCATATATAATATCATAAACCAAATTTCAATAAAGCAAGAAAATTAAAAGAGGTATTAGTTTTAATTTTGGTTTTTCTTGCCTTATGAATTAAATCTGGTAAGATGATAATAAAATCAAATGGAGAAAAAATGGCTTGACAAAATTTTAAAATTAGAAATAATTTTTGAAAGCCCTGATTTTTTAGTTATTAATAAACCAGCCGGATTAATAGTTCATCCAATAAAAAATTCAATTTCTAAAGAGAAAACTTTAATTGATTTACTTCTAAAAAACTACCCTGAAATTAAAACGGTCGGTGATGAGCCGAAAATTCGACCAGGTATTGTCCATCGTTTAGATAAAGATGTCTCTGGTTTAATGATTGTTGCCAGAAATCAAAAGGCTTTTGAACATTTTAAAAGAGAATTTTTAAATAAAAGAGTTAAAAAAGAATATCTTGCTCTTGTTCATGGCCAGGTAAAAGAAGAAAAAAAGATTATTACTTTACCTTTAATAAAAAATTATGGAAAAACTCTTCCGGCCAGAAGTGCTCCTTTAGAAAAAATAAAGGAATCTTGGACAGAATATGAGGTTTTAAAAAAATTTAAAGATTTTTCTCTTTTAAAAATAAAAACAGGAACGGGGCGAACAAATCAGATTAGGGTCCATCTAAAAAGTATTGGCCACCCAATTGTTGGTGATGAAAAATATAAAATCAAGCGGCAAAAAATCATTAAATTATTCAACAAAAATACTGATTCAAAAAGAATTTTCCTCCATGCCTATAAGTTAGGATTTTATGATTTAGATGGTCAATGGCAAGAGTTTAAAATTGATTTACCGGAAGAGTTAGAAAAATTTTTATGGGAACTTACATCAAATACCTAAAAAAATTTGAAAAACCATTCAAAAAGAAAGGTTTAACAATTACTATCAGTGGCCTTTCTGGCTCAGGAAAAAGCACTGTCGCTGAAATAATCGCCAAAGAATTTAAGTTAAAAATTTTCAGTGCTGGTGATATCCAGAGGAAATTTGCTTCTCAAAGAAAAATCTCTATTTATGAATCTTCAATTATCAGACCAAAAAAAATTGATTATGAAATGGATAAAACTTTATTGAATTTGGCTATGAAAGGTGGTTATGTCTTAATTGGTAGACTGGCTGCTTGGGTAGCTGGTGATTGGGCTGATTGCAAAATCTATGTTAATTGTCAGAAAAAAATTAGAGCTAAAAGAGTAGCTAAAAGAGATAATTTAACTTTTAAAGAAGCTTTAATAAAAATAACAAAAAGAGATGAAGCGGATAAAAAACGTTACTGGGATCTTTATCGAATCAACATCGATAAGAAAAAAATTTTTGATATTTTTATTGATAATAGTAAACCGACCTTAAAAGAGTTAAAAAGAGAAACAATTAAAAAAGTCAAAAAATTTTTAAAAAATTATGGAAACAATAAAAACAACTGAGATTACACCAGGAATGTTAATTCAAGTTCATCAAAAAATAAAAGAA
>JBKBVX010000061.1:0-2431 GCA_046289355.1 Patescibacteria group bacterium | reverse complement strand
CGTATTCAGATACTTTCCATTTCTACATAGCCATCCACTACATTTTTTACATTTCGATGATAATTCGAAAGTTTTCTGTTAAATTCTATTCCAAATGGAGGGTCAGCAATAATTAAATCAGCATTTACATTATTTCCAATCATTCATATCTTTAATGGAATACTTTTATAGTAATTTTTCAATTTCAAAACCTCTTTTTTGATTTAGTTTTTGGAAAATTTAATGATTTTTGAACGAAATCTCTAATTTTTTCAATTTTTGCCATAGTTTTCTTTAACTACATCTTGAAACTTTTTCTCTATTTTTTCTTTTAATTCTTTTCCTGTTTCTTCAAAAACTTTTAACAATTCTTCATATGTTCCCTTTCCTCCTAAAAAATCCCAAAACTGTTTTCCTACCAATAAATCTTCTCCAATTTTTAAATAATTTAAAATAAGTGGCCAGGAATATTCTTTAGGTTCGTACGGATTATAAGGTATGCCACATAAAACTTTTACTGGTTTATTTCTTAAAGCTACTATTTTTAGCAGTTCTCTTTTTATCTTTTCTGACTCGCCTTTATTTGGTTTTATAGTTTTAATTTCAATATAAATCTCATTATTTTTAAAATCAGTTAAAAATAAATCGATTCTTTGAGTTGAGACATTTCCTGAGTGATCAGCTACTTTTAGCACTTCTTGAATTTCTTTTTTAATATTAGGAATTCGTTTTGCTGGATCGTTCTGTTTTCTCCCTAAATCAAAAATTATATCTTCAATTACAGCTTTTACTTTATCAGAAAAATTACCTCTCACATCATAAAGAGCTTTAACTTTTTTAAAATTTTTATTTCTTTTTGCTATGAGGTAAGCAATATTTTGAAATAAAGTAACTCCAATTGTAGTACTACAAGAATGAAAAAATGATGTTGCTCTTATTCTTTCTTTAGAAAACAATCTTTCATGAAATGGTTTTATATCCCCAATTAACTGATACTCATTAAGCTTTTTTATTATTGCCTTTCTAATGATTTCCTTTATTTTTAATCTTTGGGAATTAGATAATGGCATATTAAAGAGTAAAATAATAAATGCTTTCTGAAAATCTATTATTATCTCTCTCTGTTCGCATTAACACAGGTCGATGAAAAACATCTATAAACTTTAAGCCACATTCTTTGGCAATTTCTGGATACAAGTTATGCTTATCATTAACAACAATAAAAATTTTGGCTCCGGTCTTCAAATAATTTGCCATATTTTTCAAAACCGCAATTATATCTTTTTTATAATTTTCTTTTCTATCATTTCCAGTTTTATTTGGCGAGCCAATTTCTGCTTCTGGATATTCTTTAAAGTGGAATAACTCATAAGCATATCGATGTTGGTTATGGTAATCTATCAGGCCTAAATAAGGTGGGGAAGTAAAAATTCCATCTATTTCTTTTCCAATTGGTAGCTTGATTTTTCTTGCATCTCCTTGAAGGAGGATAATTTTAGCTTCTGTTCTTAATTTATCAAATTCTTTTATTCTTTTTATCGTATCTAAGCTATAGCGAGTTATAAATTTGATTGCGTTATCAACGGGATAACAATATCGATGATGTTTAATACACCAATATCTTTCTTTCACTGGTTTTTTAGGTCTGGCTAAATCGTAATGAGGGATTTGTCTAGCTGAACGGGCGGCTCTTGAAAGAATTATTTTTAAAATATCTTGATTTGTGTAATTTGGTATTAGACTGCGATAAAAATAGATTTCTTTAATTGCTCTCGGATGATACCAAATTTTAAAATATTCTGAAGGCTCAAAATCGAAACCGTTTTCGTCAAACAAGGTTCTTTGTTTTTTTTCAATCTTTTGACTAAATTCTTTCGTTTTATTTAAAATATCTAAAATTTCTTTTTCTACTAATTTAATGTTATATTTTTCGATTTTTACTTTAGCAATAAGATAACTAAATTCTGAGAGTTCTATACCAATCGAATTCATATTTAAAAGATTGGCTTCAATTAAAGTCGTGCCTGAACCTACAAATGGATCTAAAATAGTTTGTCCTTTTTTAAAGTATTTTTTTAAAAAAACTTCAACTAATTGAGGAATAAATTTTCCTAAATAAGGATGTAATCTATGGACATGCTTTGTTCTTTCCCACTCGGGAACATCCGCAAAAGATAAATCAATACCAAAATTTTGGATATTTTTTTCTCGCCAATTAAGAATTTTTTGATTTTGGTGGACAGATAATTGATTTAACATTTTTAACTTTCCTCTATAATTTCTTCTACTTAATTTAGTTTTTGGAAAATTTAATGATTTTTGAACGAAATCTCTAATTTTTTCAATTTTTTTTCATAAGTTTTTTATTTAATTAACAATTTGAATTTATTTGTCATTGCCTCTTTTTTTAACAGGTCTTTTGTATTTTTTATCATCAATCTTCACATCTTCC
>JBKBVX010000060.1:0-2586 GCA_046289355.1 Patescibacteria group bacterium | reverse complement strand
AATTGATCCAAAATTAGCAAAAATGAAATTTTTAAATATAAAAGATTTAGAAGAAATCGGCAAAAAAATAAAAAATTATTTTAAGAAATTTGAAATTAGAGGATAATTCCTAAATTTTCGCTTAAAATCTAACTATCGAGTCCCGACCTCAATAGCTCAATAGTCAATCTGGCAATTTCCAATTTAAATTCAGTTTATTTTTTTTAAATATCTTACATAATCTCACGATATTATCTGCCATGATCTCTAAATCTTTCAGCATCCAACTTCCTTTATATCGAGTATTAAAAAAAGCAGCCCCACAAGGCGGACTAATCATTCCATTTACATTAGCAAAAGCTAACAAATAATTTGCTACTTCTTCTGATCCGGTCTCTTCTCCATCTGTTACAATTCCTACAACTTTACCAGCTAAAAGAAATCCACTATTTTCTAAACAACTTAATCTATCTAAAAAATTTTTCATTATTCCACTTACAGAGAACCAATAACTTGGAGAACCCCAGATCATACCATCGGCTTTCAATAACAATTTATAAATTTCTTGCATATCATCTTTGACATTACAAGGATATTTACAACTCTTTGGATTATTACTATAGCAACCTAGACATGGTTTTATTTTTTTATCGATTAAATCTATATAAAATACTTTGGCCCCATTTCTTTCACAACTTTTTAAAACCATTTTTACCAGTTGGGCAGTAGTTCCTGTTTTTCTAGGAGAACCATTAATCCCTAGAATGAAAATTTGTTTCGCCATTATTATAAGTATAATTCATTTATTTTAAACTGAATTTATTTAAAAGTCAATCTCTATATAACACTTCACATTTAGGAGACAATCTCAAAATTTCCGCTTAAAATCTAACTATCGAGTCCCGACCTCAATAGTAGTCCCGACCTCAGTCAATCTCTATATAACACTCCACATTTAGAAGACAATCTCAAAATTTTCGCTTAAAATCTAACTATCGAGTCCCGACCTCAATAGTTTTATTATTCCTTTATCTGCATCGACTTCAACTAAATCTCCATCTTTTAAGACCTTAGTGGCAATTTTTGTACCGATGACACAAGGAATACCAAGTTCACGTGAAACAATAGCCGCATGACAAGTAATACCACCTTCGTCAGTGATAATGGCAATACATTTTTTGAAAGCTGGAGCAAAATCTGGCATTGTCATTGGAGTAACTAAAATCTCTCCTTTCTTTAAGTTTTTCACCTCTTCTTTATTGCGAATAATTCTTATCTTTCCGAAAACTCTTCCTACCGAGGCAGAAATTCCTTTTATAATCTTTGTTTTTTTAATTTTTTCCTCTTTTAAGACCAAAAATGGAGTTGCTTCTTTTCCTAAATAAATTTTCGATTTTCCATTTTTTATATTAAAAACACAGAGTTTAGTTCTTTCTTCTAAAATCTTTTTATCGACTTTTTGATCCCGCCAAATTTTTTTCATTTCATGTGGAAGAATATAACGCACAAGTTGAAAAGGAATCTTTAATCTTCTAGCCATTTCTTTTATTAAAACCTCAGTTTTAAAATTAAAATAGGAGTTATAATATTTTCTTATATCCTGTAAAGTTGTTGCATGTTGAACTGCTAAAATAATATTTTTTTCTTTCTGATTAAATTTTAGTTTTTTTAATAATTTAATTTGATCTTCTCTTAATTTTCGATAAAAATTTAACTTTTCTTTCAATTCTTCTGTTAAATTATATTTTTTAGAGAATTTCTTTATCTCTTTAAAATAATCTTTTTCTTTTTTAACCTTTGGACCACGATAATCATATATCATAAATCCAAATTTTTTAGTTATTTTCTTTATTTTTTTAAAAATATCATCTTTTTTTAATTTTTTAAGGTTATAACTGAGCTTTAAAACTTCTAATTCTTCTTGGAAAATAAATGAAGGAGTTAGGGGGGTAATAAGCAATGTTAAATATTTATTAAAATTTTCTTTAGAGACTTTTTTCTTGTTTAAAATTTTTTTCATCTCTTGGAAAAGAGCTTCTCCTCCAAATATCCAAAGAGGAAAAGAAAAAAAGCAAAATTTTCGATAATTCTCTACCAGTTTAAAATAAATTTCGAGAATTTTTTTATTTGATAATTTAACCAACTTTTCTTTTTTAAGAAACTCAAGATTTTTTCTCATTTTTTTGGATATTTTTTGGCTTTTAGAAATTAAAAATGATGTAAATTTTGGATCATCCTGGATTTTTTTTATTATTTTTTTGCCAAAATTTTTCAATTGAGAAAGTTTTACGCTCGCTGCAGTCCAATCTCCTTCTAAAATTTCAATCGGTTCTATCGGCTTGGCATTATAAATCTTTATCATCTGAGGAGTGGTTGAATAGTAATACATTAAATCTAAAATAAAGGGGTGAACCTTACAGGCTCTTTTTCTGATTAGAAACCAATTTTTTGGATCAATTTTTCTCATATTAATAAAAAACTTTTAAATTTATTATAAAAAAACCAAAATTTTTTAAATAAAAACATCTCTCCAAATTAAATTTTATTCTTTGATATTTCTGTCTTTTATGATATTCTTTCTTTCTCTCTTTCTTGAGTAATTTTTCT
>JBKBVX010000005.1:0-20780 GCA_046289355.1 Patescibacteria group bacterium | reverse complement strand
TCCGGCTATTGTTGTTTTCCTTAATAAAATTGATTTAGTTGAAGATAAAGAACTTGTTGATTTAGTTGAAGAAGAAGTAAGAGATCTATTAAAGAAATATGAATTCCCTGGTGATGAAATTCCAGTTATCCGCGGCTCTGCTTTAAAAGCCTTAGAATGTGGTTGTGGTAAAAGAGAGTGCCAATGGTGCGGACCAATTCTACAGTTAATTGATACACTTGATTCTTATATCCCTGAACCAAAAAGAGAGATCGATAAGCCATTCTTAATGCCTATTGAGGATATTTTCTCTATTGAAGGTCGGGGAACAGTAGTAACTGGGAGGATCGAGCGAGGAGTAATAAAACTTAATGAAGAAGTTGAAATTGTTGGACTTCGACCAACCCAGAAATCAGTTGTTACCGGTATTGAGATGTTTAGAAGGACTTTAGAAGAAGGCCGGGCTGGAGATAATGCTGGTATTTTACTTCGTGGAATTAAAAAAGAAGAAGTAGAAAGAGGTCAGGTAATTGCTAAACCAGGAACAGTTACTCCCCACACTGAGTTTGAAGCTGAAGTGTATGTCCTTTCTAAAGAAGAAGGTGGCCGACATACGCCATTTTTTTCTGGCTATAAACCTCAATTTTATATTCGGACAACAGATGTAACTGGTGAAATTACTCTTCCTGAAAAGGTTGAAATGGCTATGCCTGGTGATACTTTAAATTTAAAAGTTAAATTGATTAAACCTGTCGCTTTAGAAGAAAAACAAAGATTTGCTATTAGAGAAGGCGGTAAAACTGTTGGGGCAGGAGTAGTTACCAAAATAATAAAATAAATCGTTTTTTGATATGAGTAAAAAAAAGAAAGAGAAGGAAGAATATCAACCAAGGATTAGAATTAAAATAAAAGCTTACGATTATCGAATTATAGATGAAGTTTTAAAAACTATTCTTGAAACAGTTCAAAGATCAGGTGCGAAAGTTGTTGGACCGATTCCATTACCAACAGAGAAAAAAAGATATACTGTTCTTCGCTCAACCTTCGTTCATAAAGACCATCGTGATCAATTTGAAATTAGAATTCATAAAAGATTAATTGATGTTTTAAATCCAACTCCTAAGACAATCGAATCCTTAACCGATCTTCATTTACCAGCAGGTGTTGATGTAGAAATAAAAACATAATGGACAAAATAAAGAATTTCATTTTATAAAATATGAAAAATTTCCTGGTTATTTTTACTCCTTAAGGAAATTTAAATATAAGATTGCCTTGAAAAACTGGGCAATGCCCAGTTTTTCATTAGTAAAATATTTGGCCAAATTATGAAACTAATTTTAGGAAAAAAGATAGAAATGAGTCAAAAATTTAAAGATGATGAAGTTATTCCAGTAACTATTATTCGGGCTGGACCTTGCTACGTCACTCAGATTAAAAGAAAAGAAAAGGATGGTTATGAGGCTATTCAAATTGGTTTTGAAAAGAAAAAAACTAAAAAAGTTAAAAAAACAGAAAAAGGTAAAGAATTTAGATATTTAAGAGAATTTAAAGATGATATTTCAAAATATAAAGTTGGTGATGAGATAAAAGTTGAAATTTTTAAACCAGGAGAAAAAGTAAATATCTCCGGAATTTCTAAAGGTAAAGGATTTGCTGGGGTGATCAAAAGATGGGGTTTTAAAGGCATGCCAGCCAGTCATGGAACAAAACATGATGCCCGTCATAGTGGTTCAATTGGTGCTACTGCTCCCCAAAGAGTTTTAAAAGGAAAAAAAATGGCTGGCCGAATGGGCGGAAAAAGAGTAACTGTTAAAAATTTAACTGTTGTAGAAGTTGATCCAGAAAAAAATTTATTGGTTGTCAAAGGAGCTATACCAGGAGCCAGAGGGAGTTTAGTAGAAATAAAAGGAGAGTAATAATTTTAAAAATTTTGAAATATGAATTTAGATCTCTACAATCAAAATGGTGAAAAAGTTGGCATTATTCAATTATCAGATAAGATTTTTGGAGTAAAGCCAAATTTAGGATTGATTCATCAAGTAGTGGTAGCAATGCAGGCTAATGCTCGTCAACCATGGGCCCATACAAAAACTCGGGGTGAAGTCCGGGGTGGTGGTCGAAAACCCTGGCGCCAAAAAGGAACTGGTCGAGCCAGAGCTGGCTCTATTCGTTCACCACTCTGGCGAGGTGGGGGTATTATCTTTGGACCAAGAAAAGAAAAAAGCTATAAAAAGAAAATTAATAAAAAAATAAAAAAATTGGCTTTAAAAATGGCTCTTTCCGATAAAGTTTTAAATAAAAAAATGATTGTTTTAGATAAATTAGAAATTCCAAAAATTAAGACTAAAGAAATGGAAAAAATTTTAACCAAACTGCCAAGTAAAAAAGAAAAGACCTTACTTGTTTTAGAGAAAAAAGATAATAAAATAATCAATTCCTCAAGAAATCTTCCTTATCTAAAATTTAGTTTAGCTAATAATTTAAATCTGATTGATATTTTAAATGCTCAATATTTTCTCACTACCAAAGCAGGTATAAAAGAAATAGAAAAAACATATGGACCCAAATAAGATTTTAATTCGTCCAATTATTACTGAGAAAGCAAGCCTTTTAGAGAAAGAAGGCAAATATACTTTTGAAGTTTCACCAAAAGCTAATAAAATTGAGATTAAAAAAGCTATTGAGAAAATTTATAAAGTGAAGCCATTAAAGATTAATATTATAAAATTAAAAGGTAAACAAGTTCGCTCTGGTTGGATAAGTGGTCGAAGAAAAAATTGGAAAAAAGCAATCGTCACTTTAAGGAAAGGAGAAAAAATAGATCTTACTTCTTCTGTTTAAAAATAATTAAGTTAATTATTTATGCCTGTTAAATTATACAAACCAACAACACCTGGCCGAAGAGGAGCGAGTGTTTTAGATAAGACAGTTCTTACTAAGAAAGAACCAGAAAAATCCTTAACAAAAGGGATGAAAAAAAAAGCTGGTCGAAGTGCTGGTCAGATAACTGTTCGGCATAAAGGAGGTGGTGAAAAAAGACTCTATCGGAAAATAGATTTTCACCAAGATAAATTTGATATACCTGGTAAGGTAGTTTCTATTGAATATGATCCTAATCGATCAGCCTTTATTGCTCTTATTCAATATCCTGATGGTGAAAAAAGATATATTTTAGCCCAAGAAGGTTTGAAAGTAGGTGATGAAATTATTTCTTCTCGTTCAAAGTTAGAAATAAAAACTGGTTATCGTCTGCCTCTTAAATTTATTCCTCCAGGGACAATTGTCTCAAATGTTGAACTTATTAAAGGTAGAGGTGGACAGATAGCTAAAGCAGCTGGTACTGGCGCAATGGTGATGGGATTTGATAAAGGTTATGCCCAAATAAAACTTCCTTCTGGTGAGATAAGACTTGTTTCTGAAGATTGTTTAGCCAGCATTGGTCAGATGAGTAATGTTGATCGCTGGCTAATAAGAATTGGTAAAGCTGGCCGAAAAAGACATTTAGGTATCAGGCCATCAGTCAGGGGTAAGGCAATGAGTCCTCGTCATCATCCTCATGGCGGTGGTGAGGGTCATACTCCTATTGGTCTTGTCCATCCCAAAACTCTTTGGGGCAAGCCAGCTCTGGGAGTAAAAACAAGAAAAAAGAAGAAATGGTCAGATAGATTTATTATTAAAAGAAGGAAATAATTAAGAATATATGGCACGAAGTTTAAAAAAAGGTCCATTTGTTGATGAAAAACTATTAAAAAAAATTAAAAGTTTAAAACCTGATACTAAAGAAATAATTAAAACATATTCTCGAGATTCAATGATTATTCCTGAAATGGTTGGTTTTACTATTCATGTCCATCAAGGTAAAACTTTTATTCCAGTAAAAATCAGAGAAGAGATGGTTGGTCACCGTTTAGGGGAATTTGCGCCAACAAGAAAATTTATTAAACATGGTGGTAAAATGCAAAGAGAATTGGAAAAGAGACAGGCTCAAAAAAGTGAAGCATAAATTTAAAATATATGGAAGTCTCAGCCAAACTAAGATATCTAAGGATGGCACCACGAAAGATAAGGGCAGTTTTAGAAATGATTAAAAATCTTGATGTTGTTTCAGCTGAAGCTCAATTAAAACTTTCACCAAAAAGAGCAGCAAAACCAATTTTGAAACTTCTTCATTCAGCTGTAGCCAATGCTCTTAATCAGTATTCGGTAAAAAAAGAAGATTTATATATAAAAAAAATCTTTGCTGACGAAGGACCAACTTTATATCGCTGGATGCCGCGAGCCTTTGGTCGAGCTACGCCAATTAGAAAAAGAAGTAGTCATCTGACAATTATTCTCAGTACAAAAAAAGAGGTTCCATTAAAGAAGATAGAAAAGAAAGAACCAGAAAAGATAGAGGTTAAAAAAGAGACAGAGATATCCTTAGAAAAAGAAAAAAAGAGAGAAGAAAGAGAAAGAGCAAAGAAAGATCTTCGTCTTAAAAGAAGAGAAAGTTTTATAAAAAGAATGTTTAGAAGGAAAGCTATCTAATTTCAACTTATGGGTCAAAAGGTTAATCCAAGAATTTTAAGAATTCCTCTAGTTAAAGAATGGCAATCAAAATGGTTTGCCAAACTTAAGGATTTTAGAAATTTTTTAAAAAAAGATATTTCTCTCAGGAAATTTTTAACTAAAAGATTGAAAGGACAGGCTGTTGGAAAAATTGAAATTGAAAAAGAAGGAGCGCATTGGCGAGTGATTATTAGGACAGCTAAACCAGGATTAATTATCGGTAAAGGAGGAGTAGATATAGAAAATTTAAAAAAAGAAGTGGAAAAAAGATTTTTGGAAAAAGGAGAAACTCTTGAAATTCAAGTTTATGAGATTCCCTCTCCTAATCTTTCCGCCCAGATAGTTCTAGAAAATATTATTTCTGATTTAGAAAAACGAGTCCCTTTTAGAAGAGTAGTGAAAAGAGCTATTGAACAAGTGAAAAGAGCTGGTGCCAAAGGAGTAAAAATAGTTGTTAAAGGTCGTCTTGATGGTGTAGAAATCGCCCGCCAAGAAAAATTTAGTTGGGGTAAAATGCCCCTTCATACTATTAGAGGAGATATTGATTATTCCCGAGGCACAGCTTTTACTCTTTATGGAACGATTGGGGTAAAAGTTTGGATCTATAAAGGTGATGTTTTTGAGAAATCAACTCAAAATGAAAAATCAAAATAAATATGCTTGCTCCAAAAAAAACAAAATATCATAAAGCACAAAAAGGGAGAAGAAGAACCTCTGGTTTAGCTTTAAGAAAAAACAAACTTTCTTTTGGCGATTATGGCTTAAAATCTTTAGAGACTAAATGGATAGCTGATTATCATATTGAAGCAGCCAGAAGAGCTATTGTAAAATTTATCAAGAAAGGCGGAAAAATGTGGTTAAGAATTTTTCCTGATAAACCAGTGACAGCAAAGTCAGCCGAAGTTCCAATGGGTGGTGGAAAAGGGAGTGTTGACCATTGGGTTGCACCAGTCAAAAAAGGAACGATTCTTTTCGAAATTACTGGTCTTGATGAAAAATTAGCCAAAGAAGCCTTTCGAGTTGCTTCACATAAACTTCCAATTAAAACCAAATTTGTGAAAAAAACGATATGAAGATAAAAGAACTGCGCCAAAAAACAAAAGAAGAACTTCAAAAACTTCTTATTGAAGAAAGAGAAAAACTTCGTCTTTTAAGATTCGATATTGCTCTTAAAAAAAGTAAAAATGTCCGTGAAATAAGAAAAACTAAAAAAAATATTGCTCGAATTTTAACATTATTAAAAGAAATTGAATTGAAAAATATCAAATCTAAAAATAAATTAGTTAAATAATTTTATGCCAAGAAGATTTAAAGGAGTAGTTGTTTCTGATAAGATGGATAAAACCATTGTTGTTAGAGTAGAAAGAATAAAAGTCCATCCAAAATATAAAAAGAGATACAAAGTCCATAAGAAATTCAAAGTTCATGATGAAAAGAATGAAGCTAAGGTGAATGATTGGGTAATTTTCGAGGAATGTCGGCCGATAAGTAAAGAAAAGAAATGGCGATTAGTTTCAATAATTAAAAAAGAATAAAATCAAATAATATGATCCAGCATCGAACAATGTTAAATGTGGCTGATAATACTGGCGCAAAAAAAGTAATGTGTATAAGAGTTTTAGGTGGATATAGAAAAAGATATGCTCGAGTAGGCGATATTATTACTGTTGTTGTTAAAGAAGCATTACCTCATAGTTTAGTGAAAAAATCTGATATTTTACCAGCGGTAGTTGTCAGGACTAAAAAAGAGATAAGAAGAAAAGATGGTACCTATCTGAGATTTGATGATAATGCTTGTGTTATTATTGATAAAAAAACAAAAGAGCCAAAAGGGACAAGAGTTATTGGTCCAGTCGCCAGAGAAATTCGAGAAAAAGGATTTACCAAGATTGTTTCTTTAGCCCCAGAGGTGGTATAAAATTAAAATAAAACTTTAATTCTAATTATGGCAAAAATACGAAAAAATGATCTTGTCGAAATTATTAGTGGTAAGGATAAAGGAAAAAGAGGTAAAGTTTTAAAAGTTTGGCCTAAAAAAAATAAAATTATTGTTGAAGGTTTAAATTTGGTTGTTAAACATATCAAACCACGCCGAGAAGGAGAGAAAGGTCAGCGGGTAAAAATTCCAGCACCTTTATGGCTTTCAAAAGTAATGCTTGTTTGCCCACATTGTAAAAAGCGAACCCGTGTTGGTTTTAAATTCTTTGGCGAAAAAAAAGCTCGAGTTTGTAAAAAATGTAAAGAAATAATTTCTTATCTATGAGTAGATTAAAAGAATTTTATAAAAAAGAGATTATTCCAAAAATGAAAGAAATTTTTAATTATAAAAATGATTTAGCTGTGCCAAAAATTGAAAAGATTACTCTCAATATTGGCGTTGGTAAAGCTTCTAATGATTTAAAAATTATTGAGGAAGCAAAAAATACCCTTATTAAAATTACCGGACAAATTCCGATCGCCACCAAAGCAAAAAAATCAATTGCTGGCTTTAAAGTGAAGAAAGGTAAGATTGTCGGTTTTAAAGTTACTTTAAGAGGGGAAAGAATGTATGATTTTTTAGATAAATTGATTAATGTTGTCATTCCACGAACTCGTGATTTCAGAGGTTTACCCATTTCTTCTTTAGATAAAGAAGGAAATCTTTCTATTGGTTTTAGAGAACAACTGGTTTTTCCAGAAATCAATCCTCAAGAGATAGAAAAAATTCATGGTTTAGAAGTTACCATTACTACCAATACTCGAAATAAAAATGAAAGCCTAACCCTTTTAAAACTTTTTGGTTTTCCTTTTAAAGAAAAATGAAATATGGCCACCAAAGCTCAATATGTTAAATCTTTTAAGAAGCCAAAATACAAAACACGAATTGTCCGGCGTTGTTGGCGTTGTGGCCGAAGAAGAGGATATATGAGAGATTTTGATTTATGTCGAATTTGCTTTCGAGAACTTGCTTCAAAAGGAGAAATCCCTGGTGTAAGAAAAGCATCGTGGTAAAATAAAAAGGAAAAATATGGATCCAATTTCTGACATGTTAACTAGAATAAGAAACGCCCTGGCAGTAAAAAAACCAGAGGTTATTATTCCCTTTTCTAAAATTAAATTTGCTATAGCAAAAATTTTAGAAAAAGAAAAATTTATTGAAAAAGTAGAAAAAATACCTCCCAAAAAGAAGAAATCTTTTTATGAAATAAAAATAACTTTAAAATATAAAAACGGAGAACCGGCCATAAGAGAGTTGAAGAGAATTTCAAAACCTGGTTGTCGAGTTTATCTTAAAGCCAATAAAATTAAACCGGTAAAAGGCGGATTAGGAATTTTAATTATTTCTACTTCGAGAGGAATAATGACTGGTCAAGAAGCAAGAAAAAGAAAATTAGGAGGGGAGGTATTAGCTGAAATATGGTAAATAAACTATTATGTCTCGAATCGGAAAAAAACCAATTGAGATTCCTTCTGGTGTCGAAGTGAAAATAGAAAATGGTTTTATTTCTGTCAAAGGACCAAGAGGAGAATTGTCATTGAAACTTCATCCAAAAGTAATTGTAGAAAAAAAAGATTCTTTAATTAAAGTTTCAGTTAAAAATCCTCAAGAAAAGAAAGAAAGAGCTCTTTGGGGAACATTTCAAAGACTTATAACCAATATGATTATAGGTGTGACTAAAGGTTATGAGAAAAAATTAGAACTTGTCGGTCTTGGTTATCGAGCCAGTCTTTCTCAAAATAAATTAATTTTAAATGTTGGTTTTTCTCATGAAGTAGAATTTAATTTACCAGAAGGTATCGAAGCAAAAGTCGAAAAAAATATCATTACTATTTCTGGTAATGATAAACAATTGGTAGGTGAAATAGCAGCTAGAATCAGAAAGATTAGACCACCTGAACCCTATAAAGGAACTGGAATTAGATACTTTAAAGAAGTTATTCGCAAAAAAGCTGGTAAAAAAGCAGTCGCCACAACATAATTTCTTATGTTAGAAAAAGTTTTTAAAAGATATCGACGTCATAAAAGAGTAAGGGCTAAAGTATTTGGGACAAAGGATCGTCCTCGTCTCTCAGTTTTTAGATCACTTAAACATATCTATGCTCAAATTATTGATGATGAAAAAGGTCATACCTTAGTAAGTGCTAGTGATTTTGATTTAAAATCAAAAATAAAAAAAGAAAAGAAGAAACCAACAAAAGTAGAAATAGCTTACCAAGTTGGAGAATTGATTGCCAAAAAGGCTTTAGAAAAGAAAATTAAAAAAGTAGTTTTTGATCGAGGTGGTTATAAATATCATGGTCGAGTAAAAGCCCTAGCTGAAGGAGCAAGGAAAAAGGGGTTGATTTTTTAATAATAATTTATATGCCGAAAGTAAATTTACCAGAAATTTCTTCAGAAGAATTTGAACAAAAACTCGTTGATTTAGTTCGCGTTACTCGAGTAGTGGCTGGTGGAAAAAGGCTTCGTTTCCGAGCCTGTGTTGTTATTGGCAATAGAAATGGAAAAGTTGGTTATGGAATAGGTAAAGCAAATGATGTTGCTTTAGCTGTAGAGAAGGCAGTGCGTCAAGCTAAAAAAAATATCATTGAGCCACCAATTGTTAATGAAACAATTCCTCATGATATTAAAGTAAAATTTAAAAGAGCTAAAATTGTTCTTCGACCAGCCAAAAAAGGTAGAGGTATTAGAGCTGGTGGGGTGATAAGAATAGTTTTAGAATTAGCTGGGATTAAAAATGCTACAGCAAAAATTCTTGGCTCAAAAAATAAAATCAATAATGTCAAAGCAACTTTTATTGCCTTAGAAAAATTGAAAAAAGAATAAAATATTTTAATATGGAGATATCTCTTTCCAATTTAAAACCATTTCAAAAGAAAAAAAAGAAAAAAAGAGTTGGTCGAGGCGATTCTTCTGGCCATGGTTCTTATTCTGGTCGAGGTCAGAAAGGACAAAAAGCCCGCTCTGGTGGGAAAAAAGGATTAAAATTAAAATCTTTGAGAAAAATTTGGAAGAAAATTCCTAAAAGAGGTGGCTTTAAAAGTAGGAAAGAAAAGATGACTATTATTAATTTAGATCAGATAGAAAAAAAATTTTCTGAGAATGAAGAGGTTAATCCAAAAAGTTTATTTGAAAAAAATCTTATTAAAGATCCTCAAGCAAAAATTAAAATTTTAGCTCGAGGGAAATTGACTAAAAAATTTAAAGTTTTTGCTCATGCTTTTTCAAAACAAGCGGAAAATGCTATAAAGAAAGCAGGAGGAAGAGTAATAAAAATTAAATAATTAATTATTTATGGCCAAAACCTGGGAAAAACTCAGAACGATTTTCCAATATAAAGAACTTCGCAATGCTATCCTTAGTGTTTTCGGTATCTTTGTTGTTTTTAGAATTGCTGCTCATATCCCTTTGCCGGGAATAAATTTTGAAGCCTTAAGAAACTTTTTTTCTCAAAATCAGATTTTTGGTCTTTTGAATATTTTATCAGGTGGTGCGATGGAGAGATTTTCTATTGTGGCGATGGGAGTTGCTCCTTATATTACTGCCTCTATTATTTTTCAACTTTTGACAATGATTGTTCCCGCTTTAGAAGAACTTTCTAAACAAGGCTATACTGGTTATCAAAAAATCAATCAATACACAAGAATAGCCACTGTACCCTTAGCCAGTCTTCAAGCTTATGGCTTAATTACTCTTTTAAAAAGAACAGGTCAAGGGATTATTACAATTAGTGGGTTTAAAGAGATGGCTTTTACAATTATTGTCTTAACAGCTGGAACAATGTTTTTAATGTGGTTAGGCGAATTGGTTTCTGAAAAAAGGGTCGGCAATGGAATTTCTCTTTTAATTTTTGCTGGTATTGTTGCTGATTTACCTACCAATGTTCAAAAACTTTTAGTTACTTTTGAACTTTCTCAAATTGTTAATCTTGGAGTTTTAATCATTTTAGGGATTATTACTGTGGCTGGAGTAGTTATTTTAAATGAAGGTCAGAGAAATATTCCTGTTTCTTATGCTCGACGGATTAGAGGAATAAGAATGTATGGTGGTACTGATACCTATTTGCCAATAAGGGTTAATCAGGCAGGCATGATTCCTATTATTTTTGCTATTTCATTAATTCTTGTCCCACCATTAATTGGTCAATTTCTTTCCCAGATTAAAAATGAAGTTATTGCCTCTTCTGGAAAATTTTTAGTCAATCTTTTTCAAAATCAAATTTTTTATGGCCTTTTATATTTTATTTTAGTTTTTGCCTTTACCTATTTTTATACTTCTATTATTTTCCATCCAGATCAAATTGCTGATCACTTACAGAAACAAGGTGGTTTTGTCCCTGGTCTAAGGCCAGGAAAAAATACAGCTGAATATTTATCTAAAATCTCAAATCGCATTATGTTAGCTGGTGCCATCTCTCTTGGTTTAATCGCTATTTTACCTCTTATTACTCAAGGAGTTTTAAAAATTAGAGCCTTGACAATTGGTGGTGCCTCACTTTTAATTGTTGTCAGTGTTGTTATTGAAACTGTTAAACAAATTGAGGCTCAAATAGCCATGAGAGAATATGAAAAATAATTAGTCAAATATGTCAAAATCTCAAAATAAAATCGTTGCTCTGGTTGGGATGTGTGGGGCAGGGAAAAGTGAGGTCGCTAACTACTTTATTAAAAATGGATATGCCTATCTTCGATTTGGTCAAATTACTTTAGATGAAATTAAAAGACGAGGACTTGAACCAAAAGAAGAAAATGAACGAATGATCAGAGAAGAATTGAGAAAGAAATATGGGATGGGTGCTTATGCTATTTTAAATATCCCAAAAATTGATAAAGCTCTTAAAAATTCAAATGTTGTAATTGATGGTCTTTATAGTTGGTCAGAATACAAAATTTTAAAAGAAAAATATAAAAAGAGATTAATTGTTGTTGCTGTTTATGCTTCGCCAAAAACAAGATATGCCAGATTAAAAAAGAGAGGGGAAAAACATAAAAAAGATCCAAATATAAAATATCGATCTCTTTCTTTTGAAGAAGCTAAAGCCAGAGATTATGCAGAAATTGAAAATATAGAAAAAGCTGGACCAATCGCCATGGCTGATTACACAATAATAAATGAAGGAACATTAAAAGATTTATATAAAAATACAGAAGAAATTTTTAATAAAATAAATTTCAAAAGGTGATTTATGCGAATAATTCTCATTGGTCCACCAGCTTCAGGTAAGGGTACCCAAGCTGAATTGTTAGCCAAAAAATTAAAATTACCCCTTATTTCGACGGGTAATTTTTTTCGTTGGCAAATTAAAAAAAATACATCATTGGGTAAAAAAATCAAAAAAATTGTTGAAAGAGGAAAATTGGTTCCTGATCAAATTACCAATAAGATAATTGAAAAAGAAATTAAAAGCAAGAAAAAATTTATTTTAGATGGTTATCCAAGAAATCTTAATCAAGCCAATTACTTAAAATCTTTAACCGATATAGATATTGTTTTTGAGATCTGGATTTCAAAAAAAGAAATTTTAAAACGATTGACCGGTCGTCGTGTCTGCAGCTGTGGAGCAACCTATCATTTAATCTATGCTCCACCAAAAAATGATGAAATCTGTGATAAGTGCGGTCGTAAACTTTTTATTAGAGAAGATGATAAAAAAACAAATGTTTTAAAAAGAATCTCTATTTATCAAAAAGAAACAAAACCTTTAATAGATTTTTATCGAAAAGAAAAAAAATTAATAAAAATTAATGGTCAACAGCCAATTTTAAAAGTTTTTAAAGATATTATTGAAAAGTTAAAAAACTATGATTATTCTCAAAACAAAAGAAGAAATAGAAAAAATGCGAAAAGGTGGAAAAATTTTGGCTGAAATTTTAGAAAAATTAAGAAAGAAAGTAAAACCAGGTGTTTCAACAGCTAAAATTGAACTCTTAGCCAGAGATCTTATTAAAGAAAATGGTGCTCAGCCAGCCTTCTTAGGTTATCGAGACAAATATCATCAAAAACCATTTCCTACTGCCTTATGTATCTCTCTTAATTATGAATTAGTTCATACCCCGAGCCTACCTTCAAGAATTTTTAAAGAAGGCGATTTAGTTTCCATTGATTGTGGGATTAAATATCAAGGACTTTTCACAGATATGGCTATTACTTTTGGCTTAGGGAAAATTTCACCTCTAGCTAAAAAATTAATTAAGGTAACAAAAAAATCTTTAATTTTAGGAATAAAAAAAATCAAAGTTGGTTTAGCTTGGGGTGACGTGGCTAAAACAATACAAGACTTTATAGAAAAAAATGGTTTCTCTGTTGTCCGTAATTTAACTGGTCATGGTATTGGTAAAAAACCTCATGAAGAACCAGCCTTGCCAAATTTTGGCCAACCAGGCCAAGGTGTAAAATTGATTGAAGGTATGACTTTAGCTATTGAACCAATGGTCAATGCTGGTAGTTATGAAATTGAAACCTTACCTGATGGTTGGACAGTTGTCACTAAAGACCGAAGTTTATCAGCCCATTTTGAACAAACGATTGCTATAACCAAAAAAGGAGTAATTATTCTTACTCAACCTTAAATAAAAATTTTCTATGAATTATCTCATTTTTTTCCTTTCAGCCATTTTTCTTTCTCTTATTTTAACAGAAATTGTTCGCCGTTTTGCTTTAAAATACAAAATTCTTGATTATCCAAATAAAGCACCAGAGAGAAAAATTCATCAAAAACCAATTCCTTTATTTGGCGGCCTTGCTTTATTTTTTAGTTTTTTTCTAATTTTATTCTTTTCTTTGATAACCGGCCTTTTGAAATTAGAAACTGTTGTTTTCAAAAATATTATTGGAATTTTTTTTGCCAGTTTAGTCTTAATTATTGGTGGTCTTCTTGATGATCTTTATAATCTTTCTCCAACCAAACAACTTATTTTTTCTATATTGGCAATTTTAATTGTTATTGCTTCTGGTATTGGTATCAAATATATTAATAATCCATTTGGTAAGGGCTTAATTTTCTTAGAGCAAAAAAAATTTGAAATTTTAAGATTTCGAGGAATTCCTTATTATTTTTCTTGGCCAGCTGATCTTGTTACTTTTATCTGGCTATTGATAATGATTTATGCTCTCAAACTTTTAGCTGGTCTTGATGGTTTAGTTCCAGGGATGACAATTATTGGCTCTTTGATAATTTTTTTTCTTTGTCTCTTGACTAAATTTTATCAACCTGATATTGGTGGTTTAGCTATTATTTTAGCTGGTGTTTCTTTTGGCTTTCTTTTTTTTAATTTTCATCCAGCTAAAATTTTTTTAGGGACTTCAGGTGAAACTTTTTCTGGTTTTATTTTAGGTGTTTTAGCCATTATTTCTGGAAGTAAGATTGCTACCCTCTTACTTGTTTTAGGTATTCCAATTTTGGATATGATTTGGGTTATTTTAAGAAGAATCTTCAAAGAAAAAAGATCACCATTTTTAGCAGATAAAAAACATCTTCATTATCGACTTCTTAATTTTGGTTTTTCTCATCAAGGAGCAGTAATTTTTTTATGGGGTTTAGCTTTAATCTTTGGTTTAATTGGTATTTTTTTTCCTACGACAAAAATTAAAGTTTTGGCTTTAGGTATTTTAATTTTTTTAATGATTGGTTTAGCAATTTTGATAAAAAATAAAAAGATTAAAAATGAACTTGACAATAAAAGATAAATTTTATAAGGTAAAAATAATTATTTAAACTTATGTTGGCTGTTATTAAAACTGGGGGAAAACAGTATCTGGTAAAAGAAGGAGATATTATTAAAATAGAAAAAATTGAAGGAAAGGTAGGAAAAAAAATTTCTTTTGATGAGGTTTTACTATTGGCTGATGAAAAAGGTGAAAAAGTTGAAATTGGTCAGCCAATTATAAAAAAAGTTAAGGTCAAGGCTGAAATCTTAGAGCAAGGTAAAGATAAAAAAATTTTGGTTGTTAAATATAAACCAAAAACTCGTTATCGTCGAAAAAAAGGCCATCGTCAACCTTATACTAAAGTGAAAATTTTAGAAATTTTGTCATGATTTGATAATCTATATTTCTTCATTTGGTATTTCCACTTTAGGAGCCAAATTCTTAAAACTGACTGTATTTTCATCAAAGAAAAGTCTAACTACCCCTGTTGGTCCATTACGGTGTTTGGCAATATGAATTTCTGCGATATGCCTTTCTTCTTCTGGACATTTTTTTATTCCTTTATCCATTACTTTTCGATAAATAAACATTACTACATCACTATCTTGCTCTAATGTTCCACTTTCACGTAAGTCAGATAATTTTGGAATAGCCGGCCCTCCTCTTTGTTCTACTGCCCGTGAAAGTTGGGAGACAGCTAAAACTGGAATATCTAATTCTCTGGCAATACTTTTTAAAGAACGAGAAATTTCTGAAACTTCTTGAACCCTTGACTCTTTTTGTGTGACTCCTTCCATTAATTGAAGATAATCAACAATAATCAGTCCTAAACCATGCTCAGCTTGAAGTCGCCGTGCCTTAGCTCTTATTTCAACAACATTTAAAAGAGGGGAGTCATCAATAAAAATAGGTGATTCTGAAAGAATGCTCATAGCCTGAGCTAAACGTGGGAAATCACCATCATCAGAAGAGGAAAGATAACCAGTTCTCATTTTCCAAAGGGAAACACCTGCCTGAGCACATAAAATTCTATCTACAACCTGGTCACGACTCATTTCTAAACAAAAAATAGCCACTGGTGTTTTTGTTTCAACAGCAACATGACGAGCGATATCTAAAGCTAAAGCACTTTTTCCTACTGATGGTCTGGCAGCTAAAATAATGAGATCTGCCTTCTGAAGGCCGGCTAATATATTATCAAGATCAACAAAGCCAGTTGGTAATCCTCTCAGTTTTCCCTTTTCTCGATGAAGTTCATCAATTCTTTCAAAAGCTTCAGTAAGAACATCCTTAATTGGGACAAAACTTTGCTTTAAATATCTTTGGGAAACAGAAAAAAGTTTACGTTCAGCCTGGTCTAAAATTTTTTCAATATCCTCTTCTTCCTGGAAAGCCAGCTCATTAATTTCTGAAGAAACTTGGATCAATCTCCTGGCTGTAGCTTTTTTTCTGATAATTTCTGCATAATTCAAAATATGACTTGAGGTTGGAACTGTATTAGCCAAGCTGACAAGATAACTTCTTCCACCGATTTTTTCCAACTCACCTTTTTCTTCAAGACGATTAGAAAGACTTAAAATATCAATAGGTTCTCGTCTTTCAAAAAGTTCTATCATTGTTTTATAAATTATCTGATGAGCTTCTTTATAAAAATCTTCCGGTTGTAAAATATCACCAATTTTGATAATTCCTTCTTTATCAATCAAAAGACAACCTAAAAGGGCCTGTTCTGCTTCTAAATTCTGTGGCGGAATTTTTTCAATAAGTTCAGCCATATATTTCTCATTATTTTATAGAATTAATTAAAATTTTCAAATCATTTTTTTGCACAATTTTTCCACTTCTGGTATAATTTTATTGATCAATAATCTATTTCATATGTTAAAAAAAGCAAATGTCCATGGAGCAATTGTCTATTATGAAGACAATGCTAAAATTGGTATCGAGTATCTATCTTATGATCTTCAATTTGAAGAGGCAGCTGTTTTTTTTAGATATGCTAAGACATTTCAGCCAGCTCCATTTGAAGTTGATCGGAATGGGGTAGAATATCAATTTACTTTACGGTATAACAAAGACGGAACCTATACTCTTGAAAGACGTTATTAATCATTCTAGTTGGTTTTAGAAATTAGAAATTAGAAATTAGAAATTAGAAATCCTCCCCCTGCCCCCGTAGCTCAGTGGTAGAGCAGTAGCCTTTTAAGCTATTGATCTGGGTTCGATTCCCAGCGGGGGCATTTTTATTTTTAAAAAAAGAATAAAAAAGTTTGAAAAATTTACAAAAAAGAGTTATGATTAGAAAATGAAAAATGAAAAATTAAAAATTAGAGAATATAAATTTCCAAAAGATTTTCTTTGGGGTGTAGCAATTTCATCTTATCAAGTAGAAGGAAATAATTATTATTCTGACTGGTATAGTTGGGAAAAATTAGGAAAGATAAAAGATGGTTCAACTTCTGGTCTGGCTTGTGATTTTTATCATCGCTATCAAGAAGATATTGATTTAGCAAAAAATCTAAATTTAAATGCTTTTCGTCTGAGTTTAGAATGGAGCCGAATTGAACCAAAAGAAGGAGAATTTAATGAAAAAGAGATTGCTCACTATCAAAAAATTTTAAATTATCTTAAAGAAAAAAAATTTAAAATTTTTTTGACTTTTTGGCATTTTACCTTACCCTGGTGGTTAGCAAAAATTGGTGGTTGGGAAAATAAAAAAAGTGTTTTTTATTTTACCAGATTTGTTGAAAAAATTGTTTCTCAATTTTCTCATCTTGTTGATTTTTGGTTAACTCTTAATGAACCATTGATTTATGTTGCCTGTTCTTATTTTTTAGGTCTCTGGCCTCCGGAAAAGAGAAATTTAATTTCTGCTTTTAAAGTTTTTTTAAATTTAATTAAAGCCCACCAAAAAAGTTATCAAATTATTCATCAGTTTTTGCCAGAAGCAAAAGTTGGTATAGCCAATAATTTAGTTTTTTTTAAACCTAAAGAAAAATTTTTCGATAAAAAATTAGCAAATTTTTTTCATTCTTTTTACAATTATATCTTTTATTCTTTAACTAAAAATACTCATGATTTTATTGGTTTAAATTATTATACTTGTCATCGAGTTGAATTTTTTAAATTTTTTGATTTAATAAAAAGGATGACTTCAGAAAATCCAGAAACAAGAACAATCAGAAAAGAAGTTCATCCCGAAGGTCTATATTTTCTTTTAAAAGATTTAAAAAAATTTAATCTGCCAATTTATATCACTGAAAATGGTTTGGCTGATTCTGGTGATAGGCGACGTCGACGTTTTATCTTACGCCATTTAAAATATTTATGGCAGGCAATCCAAGAAGGAGTTGATATTAGAGGATATCTCTATTGGTCTTTAATTGACAATTTTGAATGGAGAGAAGGTTTTAAGCCAAGATTTGGTTTATTTGAACTAAATTATGAGACTTTAGAAAGGAGACCAAGAAAAAGCGCTTATCTTTTTAAAGAAATTTGTCAAAAAAATGCTTTAACTAAAGAAATAGTAGAAAAATATGATCCAGAAAGAATAAAAGAAATATTTCCATAGTTGTGGATAACTTTTTGACAAAAATAAATATTTTTAATAAAATAAAAATATATGGCTAAAATCATCAAAGTCAAAAAAGCTCTAATTCTAGCAATTTTATTTTTATTTTTAATTGGTTATTGGTTGATTCCAAAAAGTAAAGCAGCCACCATTTTAGAAAGAGAAGTAAGAATCAGTGATTCAAGACCTTCAAAAACTGGTGTCATTTACGACTTTCAAGGCGACACTTCTGCTTCAACTGTTAAATGTATTAGAATGAGATTTTGTACTTCTCCTGATACCAGTGGTTCTTGTACAACTCCAACAGGTCTTGATACTACTTCAGCAACTAAAGAAACAACTGGTTGGAATGTTTTTCATCCAGAGAACTGGACTATTAATAACACAACCAACGGTGATTTAAAATTGACTTATGCAACTGGTGAGCCTGGTGGTGATGATTCTTCTTGGGTAGTTGGTAATATTACCAATCCAAGCACAGCTGATACAACTTTTTATGTTTGGATCAATACCTATAATAATACTGATTGTTCCAGTGATCCAGTTGATGATGGTGTAGTTGCTTTTGCCACAGTCTCAGGAGTGGAAGTTTCAGCTAAAGTTTTGGAAACCTTAACCTTCTCTGTTTATGGAGTAGCGGCAAATGATTGTCCGACAACTGGTGGAACAAAGAAGACATCAACTTCTACCACCGTTCCTTTTGGAACTGTTGATCCTAATTCTTTTTATGATGGTTGTCAGGATTTAAGGGTTAGTACCAACGCTGGTAATGGTTATGATGTGACCATTGGTGAGACAGATCAATTGACCAGTGGTCCTAATCAAATTCCCGATGGCAATTGCGATGGTAGTTGTTCAGAAACTGATGCTGCTCCATGGGCAAATCCTAATAATAATGGTTTTGGTTATTGTATGAAAGATCAGCCAGGTTATGGCAATGCCGCCTCCGAAGCCGATGCTAATTGGGGAACTTATTATTGCGGAGCTGCTACTCAATATTTTAAGATCATTCCTGATACTGGTGAAAATGAACCAAGGGTAAAGATTATGAACAGTAGTTCAACAGCTTCCGATGATCGGAGTTATATTGGTTTTCGGTTATCTGTTGATGCAGCCCAACCAGCTGGTTCTTATTCTACGACTATTGTTTATGTAGTTACTCCTAGATATTAATTTATGATTATAAAAAAATTTTTATTCATTATTTTACTATTTTTTCTTTTCTTTCCTTATGGAAAGTTATTGGCTCAAACAAGCGGCCAAGTTATTACTATTTCACCATTAATTTTTGATTTATCTGTTCATCCAGGCGAGATATTAAAAAATACTTTAAGACTTTATAATCCTGGTCAACAAACTCTTAAAGTGGTGATGAGCGTTGAAGATTTTAAAGCTGTTGGTGAAGAAGGTAGCGTAGAAATTACTCAATTAGAACCAGAAATAGAAAAGATTTATTCTTTAACTAAATGGGTAGAAATTAAACCATCTCAATTTGAAATTTCCCCCCGCGAGGAAAAATTTGTTGAATTTACCATAAATGTTCCAATCGAAGCTGAACCGGGTGGCAAATATGGCGCTTTAATTGCTAATGTTGGTAAAATAGATACTTTAGAAGCTGGAACAGGGGCAATGATTTTACAAAAGGTTGCTTCCTTACTTCTTGTCTCTGTTTCTGGTCCAGTTGAAGAAAAACTTTTAGTCCGCGAGTTTAAAGGTCCAACTTTTCAAGAATATGGACCTATTAATTTTTCTCTTCGTTTAGAAAATTTAGGGACAGTTCATCTTCGACCAAGAGGGACAGTGGCAATTACTGATTGGCGGAATAAAAAAGTAGCTGACTTAATTATTCCTCAGCAGGTAGTTATGCCTAAAGGAAGAAGAATTATTAACATCAAGTGGGATAAGAAAAATATTTTAGGCCGTTTTACTGCCACTGTTGTTGGCAGTTATGGTTCAACTAATGAACCTTTTACTGCAGTTTGGACTTTTTGGGTTTGGCCATGGAAATTAAGTTTGGCTATTTTTATAGCAGCGATTTTAATTATTTATTTCTTTTATCGTACCAGAAAAAGATGGTTAGCTGCTTTAAGAATTTTATTTAAAGGCGAATCAACTCTTAATTAAGATAAAAATTATCATCATTTCTAATCCAGTTCTTCTGGGTTTTTTATTTTCCTCTTGTTTTTTATTTTCAAAAAAGATAAAATTTTTATAATTATGGCGAAGATGATTAGAAAAAAAATTATTTTGGCTGTTATTTTTTTATTCTTTTTTTTAAATTCTCATCAAACTTCTGCTGCCTCTATTACCAATTCTGAAGTTAGATTATCAGATCCAATAATCAATCATTTAAGCATCTATGATTTTGAAGGGGATTTAAGTGGTCAACCAATTAAATGTCTTTACGTTGATTTTTGTACAACTTCAAGTGGAGAATGTAATCCTCCGCCTGGACTGACAACAGCCACTGGCAGTAAAGCCTCTTCAGAACTTTGGAATGGTTTTACTTATTCTAATTGGAGTTATACCAGTCTTGATGCTAATACTTTTAAAATTACCAGTTCGATTGCTGATTCACCAACTAATGATGCTTCTTGGGCTATCCAAAATATAACCAATTCAAGTCAAGCCGGTACTTATTTTGCTCGAATCAATACCTATGCTAATGAAAATTGTACTGGAAATGTTGATAGCGGTGTAGTTGCTTTCCTTAACATCTCTGAAGGGGTTGGTGTTTCTGTGATTGTTGGTGGAGGCGGAGGAGGTGGTGGAGGTGGAGGTAATCCTTTACCAATTTTAACCTCCATTGATCCTTCCTCAGTTATTGTTAATTCTCCCGGTTTTATTATGAATTTAACCGGCAGCAATTTTATTTCCTCTTCAATTGTCCGTTTTAATGGTTTAAATCGAGCCACCACCTATATCAATGAAAATACCCTCCAAGCAGAAATTCTTGAAACTGATCTTCAAAATGTTGGTATCTATCCGATTACTGTTTTTAATCCTCCTCCAGGTGGTGGCGAGTCAAACGCTCTTCTCTTTCAGGTTGTTCCT
>JBKBVX010000059.1:0-2606 GCA_046289355.1 Patescibacteria group bacterium | reverse complement strand
TGATTCGGCTCCGCCTTTTCCATAATCTTTCCTATTAACTTCAGCACTTCATCCATTAATTGTTGTGATAAAATTTCTCTTAAAATTTGAAGCACTATTTCGGGCCTAATCTTACTGGCAAAATCCTCGCGATCTTTTTCATCTAACTCTCTTGCAGTAGTTAAACAAATTAGTTCTTCATTTAATCTCTTGAAAAGTGGAAGATTAGAAGGAGGATCATTCGAAATACCTGCTCCAACAAAAAATACTATTTTAGGAGCCACGATTTTTTCTATCCTCTTACAAATTTCCTCATGAAGGACATTCCTTATTTTAATTTCAATGGCTTCCGAATCTGTGCCAGAGATTTGCATTTTCTCACTACTATTTGTTATGAGCTCATTACAAAACCATATAATTTCTCTCCTTTTATATTTTTATGGAGTTTCATAAGCTTAATGATGATGAATGGGAGATTATTAAGCATTTGTTTCTACCCATGGCATTTCCATACCACATTGTCTACTTTTAAACATATGTATTAATAATTTTGATGAAAAAAATAAGCTAAAATTTCAGATGGAAGATATGACAGAACCAGCCTGAAAGAGAGTTAAAGAAATTTATAAAGAATGGAATAATTTTTCAATAGAAAAAAGACATTTAATTATGCGAAAAGAAATTTAGAAACAGAAAAGATGGTAAAGGTTATGGTGTTTTTACTGGCGAAGAAGGAGTAAAAAAATATTATAAAATAGGAAAGATAATGCTAAAAAAGAAAGATCTCATTGTGTTCTATTCTGGTGGTTTCTCAAATTATTTTTCGTTTTCCAAAATTTATTGAAATTTTAAGAAGGAGAGACAAAAAACTTTGGATAATTTCACTTTTCAAAAAGCCAAAGAAAATTATAAAAAATATGCAACCGACCACACTTTAATTGCGGTAGGAGTTTAAATGGTGTTTGCCAAAAGTTAAAATCTGATTTAAAAATATAAAAATTAAAATCTAATTTATGAAAATAAAATATGAACAATAATTTTTTAATTGAAGGGGGCTTACCTCTTTCGGGAGAAGTTGAAATTTCTGGTTATAAACATTCAGCTGGAGCTGTTTTAGCTGCAAGTTTACTTTCAAAAGAACCATCAATAATTGATAATTTGCCACTTTGCAGCGATGTCTTAAATCAAATTGAAATTTTAAAAAAAATTGGAGCAAAAATTGAGTGGTTAGGAGAAAAAAAAGTGAAAATAAATACTGAAAACATCGATCCTGAGAAGATTCCCGTTGATTTGTTTGAAAAAATAAGGATTTCTGTTTTGTTAATTGGTCCTCTTTTGACAAGGTTTGAAAAAATAAAAGTTCCACACCCCATGGGAGATAGGATTGGATTAAGACCAATTACTACTCATTTGAAGGCTTTTGAAAAATTTGGGGTAAAAGTTTCTAAAAAAGAGGGTTTTTATTATTTTGAGAGGCCAAAAAAATTGGTTGGAAAAAAAATAGTTTTGGAAGAGTTTTCAGTTAGTGCTACTCAAAACATAATGATGTTAGCTTCTCTGGCAAAAGGAAAAACTAAAATTGAATTAGCAGCTGCAGAACCACAAGTTCAAGATTTGGGAAAATTTTTAGAAAAAATGGGTGTAAAAATCTCTGGAGTTGGAACGCATACCATTGAGATTGAGGGAAAAGAAAAGTTAAAAGGGGCAGAGTTTAAAGTTTCTCCTGATTTAATTGAAATTGGTACTTTTTTTGTTGCCTTTGCAATTACTGGAGGAGAAGGAAAAATAAAAAATGTAAATGCTGAACATTTAACAGCCTTTTTAGAAAAAATGAAAGAAATTGGAGTAAAATTTAAAATAAATAAGGATGAAATTTTGGTTAAAAAATCGAATAAATTTAAAGCAACAAAAATTCAAGTTTTACCCTATCCCGGTTTTTTAACTGATTTGCAACCTATTGTTTCGGTTTTATTGACTCAAGCAAAAGGAAAGTCTTTGATCCATGAACCCCTTTACGAAAACAGATTTCAACATTTGCATGAATTAAAAAAAATGGGGGCAGACATTGAAATTATTGATCCTCATAGAGCTTTGATCTTTGGAAAAACTGAATTAATAGGGACAAGACTAAATTCTTTTGATATTAGATCAGGATCTTCTCTGGTTTTGGCAGCTTTGGCAGCGAAAGGAAAATCAATTATCGAAGGAGTAGAACAAATTGACCGAGGTTATGAAAATCTTGACGAAAAATTGAGAAAGCTAGGAGCAAAAATAAAAAGGTCAAGTGCCTAAAGCATCAAAATTAAATGTCTTCAAATTCAATTCCAGATATTTTTCTGGAATTAATTTTTTTATAGCATTCAAAACAAGACTCTGCTTTTAAAGGAATCATTTTTTATTTATAGCATACCTCCCATCAAATAAACTCCTGCTAAAACCTAGTTGCAAAATTCTTTTTTTTAAAAATTTCAGACGCAGAAACGACTTTAATATTTTGAGTAATTTTTTTGATTTCTTTAAAATTTCGTTTTCTTTGATTGAGCTTTGACCAGGAAATAGAGATTTAAAAGTTTATTTAATCAAAAACTTTGTTTTTTCAGAACAATAATAGAGAGCTTTTAAGCTTC
>JBKBVX010000058.1:0-2775 GCA_046289355.1 Patescibacteria group bacterium | reverse complement strand
AGAGCAAACCAATAAGGATTTTGTGTTTGAGTAATTTAGTAACTTGAAGCATTTTCCAAACTTCTTCTTTGGAGAGCACCACCGGGAGTTTCTTCTCGTGTTTGATTTGTGGGAGTTTTAGATACTCATACTCCAACCCTTCTGATTTGAGTAGGAATCGAAGACTGTAGACGGTGTGTTTGAAATAAGTTTGTGAAGGGGTTTTTGACCTTTTTTGCAGCATGAAAAGATATTCATGGACTTGTTCGGGGTCTAGTTCGGTGGGCACTCTTCCAAAGTGAAGCGATAAAGCCGCCACGTGTCGGGAGTAATTGTTGAAAGTAGCCTCACTACGTCCCAAAATGGAAAGATTACGTTCAAAACGGTGTAAAAGTTCACTGAATCCAGGCACTTCGGCAATGGCTCGATGCAGAAGTTTGTTTACCCTTAATTCACAAGGGTTCTTTTTTTTGTAGTCATGATAATAAGATTTTAATTATATTCGTAAGGTAATAAAAAGAAAGATTGGTGCTACCGAAGGTTTAGTTCAACAGCACCTACACGCAAGTGGGGGTTCAGTACTTCTATGAAAGTGAAGTGCTAAATCCAGGTTCAGTACTTTTAATGAAGTTCAGTGCTAAAAATCCCCACCTGCGTGTAGCTGCAAAACGTTAGTGGCAAGCATAAATCAAAATACTTCAAAAATGTCTTTATCAAATATAAAATGTCCAAACTGTAAGGAGTTATTAATTCCAAAAAACCAAAATAGAGTAAAAACAACATCCTATTATGATTGTTTAAGACGTTGCGAAAAATGCGAAATTGGTATTTCAAATTCCAAAAGTAAACCGACAATTATTTATAAGAAATATTATGAAAATGTTCCAAAAGCATTACGACAAGATTTGAATTTTTCTTTAGAAAACGCGTTAAATATTTTAAATCGGAAAAACAAAATCAATAAGTTTGGATTTTCAACTTCAGAAGATGCTCTAACATGGAGTTTTTTCAAATATTTTGTCGTGAGTAATAAATATATTGAGTTACTCAAAATATTAAATATAGAAAGTAATGAAACAATTTTTGACATATACCTTTGGGGGGTAAATATTTGTACATTAAATAAAAATTCAGTTTTTTTAAATCAGTTAGTTAATGTTTCAGATTCATTTAACGAGTTTTCTTCAAGAAGAACTGAACCAGATGTTATTATTAAACTTCATAATAAATTGATTTTTATAGAAGTAAAATACTTAAGTTCAAATGAATTAAGAGTAGATAAAGAAATTTTTAAAAAATATACTGTACCAGAGGTTAACTTAAATGATATCGCTGAAAGTGGACATTATGAACTTTTTAGAAATTGGGCTTTCTTATCAATGATGAGCAAAGAAGAGGATTTTGAATTAATTAATTTGGGTCTTGAAAAACTTTTCATTGATAAAAACAAGGATAAATTATTAAAATTTGAAAGTTCTTTATATTCTAAAAATGGAAATTTTAGAAAATTAAGCTGGGAAGATGTTTTACAAAATGTGAATAACTTAGTAAATGATTATTGGTTTATTGAATATTTAACTGAAAAAATAAATGCCAGCCACTAACAGCCGTTTTGCAAAAGCGGGGGTTATGTGCTTCTATGACAGTGAATTACTAAATTCAAGCTTTGTGCATTTAATGAAGTTTAGTGCTAAAAATCCCCGCCTTCGCAAAGCGGCAAAACGTTATGCGGCAGCTTAAAAGACGATACAACAGACAACTAACAGACAGAAAAATTGAAAATTAAAAGGTGGACATATTTACTAATCGGACTTCTCATTTTGAGTTTTTGTGGAATTTGGACTTTTAAAAAGTTCAACTTCAATACTGACTTTGTTGTTGGACAGCAAATAGACAGTTTAAACGGAGTTTACGTTTATTACAACGGTGGTGTTGACAATGTAACTAGTAGAAACACAACAGCGGACGGATACAACTTAGGACTAAAATATCAGTGCGTTGAATTTGTAAAACGATATTACTACGAACACCTAAAGCACAAAATGCCCGACAGTTACGGAAACGCAAAAGACTTTTTTGACAACACTTTGAAAGACGGACAAAAAAGTAAAAAAAGAAACCTAACTCAATACGCAAATCCGAGTGAAACCAAACCAAAAGTTGACGATCTTTTAATTTTTGACGGCACGACATTTAATAAATATGGACACGTAGCAATTGTATCAAACGTGACAGAAAATGAAATTGAAATAATACAACAAAATCCAGGTCCGTTTAGTAAATCAAGAGAAACTTTTCAACTTGACAACAAAGATGGAAAATGGGAAATAAAAAATAAACGAATTTTGGGATGGTTAAGAAAGGACTAACACGACTAAAAACAGAAAGCCGACCGCATAACAGCACCTACCCAAAAGGCGGGGTTTCGTGTTCCAAAGACAGTTTTGTGGTTAATCAAAAATTAGTTTTTCAAATTAAGTTTTGTGGTAAAAGTCCCGCCCTTCGGGTAGCTGCAAACCGTTATGTGTGATTTTAAAAAACCGACAATCAAAAATGAAACTAACAGAATTAATACCGTTTCTTAAAGACAAGACAAAGTTGGACAACGTGCTGACCAAATTCAATATTGACACGGAAAGCGAAGAGATATTAATTTACGCAACTGAACATTTAGACATAGAAAGTGAAGTAATTTTATTTGAAATTGAGAGGACAGACGATAAGCTTGAAATAACGATTAATGGTGTTCGTTATATTCAAATATTACCAAGTTCGCTTGCAAAAGACCTAATCGCA
>JBKBVX010000057.1:0-2814 GCA_046289355.1 Patescibacteria group bacterium | reverse complement strand
AATTGACAATTGATAATTCATTGAAAATTGAAAATTGTAAATTGTAAATTTTTAAATTTCATGAGACTTTTTGAAAAAATTTTAGGCGGAAATATTTTGTATTATCCGGGTTGCCTGACAAAATTTGTCGCCAAAGATTTAAAAGAAAAATATGAAAAGATTTTGCAAAATCTTGGCATTGATTTTATTGAATTATCTGAGTTAGAACTTTGTTGCGGCTCCCCGGCTTTAAAAGCCGGATATTTTGAAGATTTTAAAAATATAGCCGAGAAAAATTTAAAAATTTTTAAAGAACACGCGGTTAAAAAAATCATTACCAATTGCCCAGCCTGTTTTATGATTTTGAAAAAATATTACAAGGAAGTTTTGGGTAATAAATGGGATATTAAGGTGGAACATACAACTCAAACAATAAATTCAAAACTCAAATCTCAAAAGTCAAAACTATTTGAAAATTGGAAATTGGAAATTGAAAATTCTGATCGTAAAGTGGTCAGTTATCATGATCCCTGTCATTTGGGAAGGCAAATGGGAGTTTATGAAGAACCAAGAGAAGTTATAAAAAAATTAGGTTATGAAATTTTAGAAATGGAATTAAATAGATTAGAATCTTTTTGTTGTGGTGGCGGTGGCGGAGTAAAATCAAATGAACCAGAATTAGCCAATAAAATTGCTAAAGACAGAATTTCTCAAGCCAAAAAAACCGGGGCCAAAGTTTTAGTTACCGCCTGCCCCCTTTGTTATTTGCATTTAAAAGAAAACGCCAAAGAAATCAATGTCAAGGAATTATCAGAATTATTTGATTAAACAGACAAATTTATGAAAGAGATTATTATTGTTAACAAAAAAAGATTAGAGAGATTGGTAAATTTAATTAAAAAAGATGGTCCAAGCGAGTTTTTTGTTTTGTCTGACTTTGACGGCACTCTGACCAAATTTTTTTATCAAGGGAAAAAACGACCTTCGCTCATCTCGATTCTAAGAGACGAAAATTATCTTACCCCTCAATATTCAAAAGAAGCTAAAGCTCTTTATGAAAAATATCATCTGATAGAAATAGATCCAAAAATCCCAATTAAAGAAAAATTTAAAAAAATGGAAGAGTGGTGGAGAATTCATTTTAAGTTATTGGCTAAATATGGATTGAAAAAAGGTCATCTCAAAAAAGCAGTTAAACTAATAATGCTGAGAGAAGGGTTTTCAAAATTTGTTAGTCTTTTAAGAAAAAAATCTATTCCTTTGATAATCATTTCTTCAAGTGGGTTGGGAATTGATGCCATTTTAATGGTTTTAGCTAAAAAGAAAAAATTATCCAATAATATTTTTATTATCAGCAATATATTAAAATGGGACAAAAAAGGAAATTTCATCAGGGCAGAAGAACCAATTGTTCATTCTTTAAATAAAGATGGCACAATCATCAAAAAATTTCCAAAAATTTTTGAAAAAATTAAAAGAAGAAAAAATATCCTTCTTTTGGCCAATGATATCCACGATCTTAAAATGCTAAATGGCTTTTCTTATAAAAATGTCATTAAAATTGGTTTTTTAAATGAAAAAACAAAAGAAAATTTAAAAGAATACAAAAAAAATTTTGATGTTTTGATTTTAAAAGATGGAAAGATGAATTTCATCAATAATTTATTAAAAAACTTATTCAATTAAAGAAAACAAAGAGATTTAAAAGTCAAAAATTATTTCAAAGAAGAGTAATTTTACTTAAAATTTCAACAAAATCGAGCTCAAAAATCATATAGAGCGCGTAAAAAAGTAAAAGAATTATTTAAAAAGCAAAACAAAAAGTTGAGGAAATAATTGATGTTTTGATTAAATTTTGTAAAATTAAAGATAGAAAAGGTCGAAAAAAAATGAAAAAATCATTTATTTTCTTAATTATTTATTTTCTTAATTTTGGTAAGGCGCAGACGGACGAGAAAAAAAGATAAAATTAATAAACTATCTAAACTATACTTATGATGGTGAGACTAAAAAAAGAGAGTATTCCTATTATAGATAAAGGATATGATGCAAAAATTCTGATTACTAGAAAATGCAATTTAAATTGTCCTTTCTGTAGAATTAAGAGAAAAAAAAGATTGAGGGGTGAAATGTCTTTAGAGCAATGGAAAAAAGGAATTAAGAATCTGGAAAACATAGGAATAACCTCCATATAAATGGAATTGTAAGCATTTCTTTCTTCATTTTCGTTTTAATTGATTTTTTAATTTAAATTCTTAATTTTTCCAAAATGAAATACGCGCTGATAAGTGTTTATGATAAAGAAAATATTGTTGAATTTGCAAAAAATCTTGAAAATTTAGGATATGGAATAATTTCTACCTCTAAAACAGCAAATTTGTTAAAAGAAAATAATATAAATGTAAAAGAAATTTCTGAAATAACAAATTTTCCTGAAATTTTAAATGGAAGAGTCAAAACATTGCACCCATTGATTTTTGGATCTTTGTTAGCAGATAGAGAAAATGAAAATCATAAAAAAGAAATTGAAAAATTTAAATTAAAAAACATAGAGATTGTTGTTGTAAATTTGTATCCTTTTGAAAAAATAATATCAGGAAAACATAAAATTGATGAAGCAATTGAAAATATTGATATTGGTGGAGTATCCTTAATAAGAGCATCTGCAAAAAATTATAAAAATATCATAACTGTTACTGATAAAAATGATTATGAAGAAGTTATAGAAAAAATAAAAAATAATGAAAATACAATAGATTTTAGAAGAAATTTGGCAATTAAAGCATTTGCCTATGTTGCCAATTACGATATCGCAATTTATAATTACTTTTCAAA
>JBKBVX010000056.1:0-2945 GCA_046289355.1 Patescibacteria group bacterium | reverse complement strand
TGGTGGTAAAGGTGCTTCATTAGGTGAAATGAGCCGAGCCGGAATTCCAGTTCCACCAGGCTTTGTTGTTTTAGCCAGTGCTTTTGAAGATTTTATTAAGAAAAATCACATCGATATAGAAATTGATGCTCAACTTAAGAAAGTTAATGTTAAAAAAATTTCAACTGTAGAGAAAGTCTCGAAATTTCTACGAGGGATCATTGGTCGATATAAAGTACCAGAAGGAATTGCTAAAGAGATTTTATCTGCTTTTGATAAATTGAAAGCAAAATATGTGGCAGTTCGTTCTTCAGCTACAGCCGAAGATTCAAAGGTTGCCTCTTGGGCTGGTGAGTTAGAAAGTTATTTAGGAGTTGATCGAAAACAAGTTGTGGAAACAGTTAAAAAATGTTGGTCATCACTTTTTACACCAAGAGCAATTTTTTATCGAATTGAAAAGAAATTGCATGGCAAAGAAGTTTCAATTGCAGTAGTTGTTCAAAAAATGATTGAATCCGAAGTGGCTGGTGTAGCTTTTACAGTTCATCCCGTAACTCGTGATCCAAATCAAATGGTGATTGAGGCTTCTTGGGGTTTAGGTGAATCGGTTGTTTCTGGCCAGGTGACACCTGATACATATGTGGTAGAAAAACCTAAGACTCAAAGTATTAAGTCTCGAACAAAATCCAAATTCCAAATTCTAGATATCAATGTCAATGAACAAAGAACAAAAATAATTAGGGTTGGTGCTAAAACGAAAACTGTAAAAATTTCTAAATCTGAAGGTGGCAAACAATGTTTGTCTAATCAAAAAATTATTGAACTGGCAGAAATTTGTAAAAAAATTGAAGACCATTACGGTTTTCCTTGTGATATAGAATGGGCTTTAGAAAAAGGAAAAATATATATTGTTCAATCTCGACCAATTACCACTTTATAAAAAATAGAGAATTGATTAAAATTCGACCAGTCTCCTAAAAAGTCAAAAATCAAAAAATTAAATTCAAATCTCAAAATGCAAAGTAATGATTCAAAATTAAAAATTTTAAATTTTACCTTCTCATTTTGAATTTTACTGTGTTATCCTATATCTTAAGGAGTTAGAATTTAAATTCAATTTTTAAAAGGTCGAACTCCTTAAATTACTCTTTTGGATCAATTTTGGTCCGAAAATTGAGTAATTTCATAAATAAAAACTTTATGAAAATTAAACATTTCACCCATACTTCAGATTTCACTCGAGAAGACTATCTTAATGTTTTTAAGATTGCCGAAAAGTTAGAAGAGAGATTAAATAAGAAAAAAGACTTAACTAATTTCTGTCGAGGAAAAGTCTTAGGGGTTGCTTTTTTAAAAGAAAGCACCCGGACCTTAGCAGCTTTTCAGTCAGCCATTATTAAACTGGGTGGGGGATGGATGGGCCTAACTACCAAAAAAGGAACTTATCTTGAAAGTGGTGAAGAAGATATTGAAGATACCCTCTCTTCTTTAGCCCAATTTAGTGATCTAATAGTAATTAGAAGTGATGAAGTAAATCTTGATAAGTTAAAAAGAGAGTTTAAAATTCCAATTATTAACGCGTTAGCTAAAGATGAACATTCAATTAATGGTCTATGTTTTGTTTATTTTCTAAAAAAGAAATTTGGTGATCTAAGTAAAATAAAAGTTGGTTTTTATGGTATGACGGGTGCTTCGAGGCCAACTAAAGCATCCTATCGTGTTCTTAGTCTTTTTGGTACTCAAATTTATGAAGATTCGGTTGTGGAAGGATTGGGTATCAGTCAAGAAATTGAGAAAGAAATTAATCGTTTTGGTCCCATTTTTAAACGAGCCAAGCTTGAAGATTTTATTAGTCAGGTAGATTTCCTTTGGATTGTTGAAGGCATACCCCAAGCAGGTACTCCGGAAAACTTAGTGAGTGAATTCAATAAGAAAGTAAAAATTATTGGTTTGGATGAGATTAATAAATTAAAGAAAGGCGCATTATTTTATGTTTGTCAGCCAAGACAACTAACCGATGGTAGGTTCACAGTTGATAAAGTAATTGATAAACATCCGAGAAATACTAATTTCCTTGGTACGGCATTCTTACCCGGTATTATAGCAACAATAGTTTATTTATTGGGTGTAAAAATTAGATAATTTTAAAATATTTTAAAATTAACTTTAATTTTATGACTGAAAAAGAAAAATTTTTAAGAATCGAAACTATCAAAGAAAATGTGGTAGGGATTCCAGAAAGAGAAAATTTAGGACCAGATGTCCAAATTGTCATTGATCAAAAAAGTGGAAAAATCGTAAAAATTGGTAACCCTCGGGAAATAAAGGAGTGGATGGAAGGTTTAAGATCGCAAGTAGCTCTGGGGGCTCGTTTACCTTTTGAAGTGGAGGATTTGTCTTTGAAAGATGGCAAAATAATCCCAGGTTTAGTCGATACTCATACTCATCCCATTCTTTACTCAATGCTTGAAGCAGTAGAACCGCAATTTCTTTTTGGTGTCAAAGAGAAAAGAAAATTAATAGACTTGCTTAAAGAGAGATATAAAAAAAATCGGGAACCAGTCCTTGGCTTGGGTTGGGATACAGTTGCTTTAAAAGATCTTTCCAAAGAAGATTTAGATGAAGTTTGTAAAGAAGAGCCTGTGATTGTAATTGATCCTTCCTTTCACGGCGGTATTGTCAATTCTAAAGGCATAGAGGTTCTTTCTCGATTGGTTGATACTTATGAAAAAGAAAATAAAGTAAAATTAAAAGGCGAACTTTCATCAACCGGTAAGATTACTGAAGAAGTCGTTACAATGGCTTTTGGTTTTTTTGAATCAAGAAAAACGATTGAAGAAATTTCAGAAACGACGGTCAGGTGGTTAGAGAGAGAACTTAATCACGGGATAGCTGATATGCATGATATGGCTATGTTCACTCCCTTTGAAATTGCAGCAGCTTTGCAAGCTCGAGAAAAATGGGAA
>JBKBVX010000055.1:0-2999 GCA_046289355.1 Patescibacteria group bacterium | reverse complement strand
TTAAGAAACTCGGCAGACGGAAAGTCTATGGTTTTGTTCCATCCACCGAGACAGATAGAATCCGTCTTTACCTCGAGCTTGGTTTTAAGACCGAAGAGGTACTTCTCGAACCATATAAAACCGGAGTCAACGAAGTCGGCCTCGGAAAGATAATCGCCAATGAACCTTAGCTTAATCATTTAAAAAGGCCCCCCCATTAGTAACATCTTGTGGGGGCCTTTTAAAAATTTATTACCCCTCTTTTCGCTGCTTGACACCGGGGTAAGAAATCAAATTTTACAATCCTTAGTTCATTTTAGTAAAAGAATATTACGAAGTTTCCTTTATAAAAACTCCTTTTACTTTGAGATACTTTCTCTTTTTATTTTTTTCTATTTTTTTAATAATTTCTTTCCCTAAATCAATTTTTAAAATCGAAGCCAAACCAAAAAGATAAATCGCTACATCAGCTAATTCTTCTTTTAAACCTTCCTCTTTCTTTTGCCAGGCATCAAAAGCTTCAGCTAATTCTCCATAAATCAAACAAAATTCAAAAGGCACATTTTTAATATTAAAACCTTTAGATTTTTTATTTCTAAAAACAATTTCCTGAATTTTTCTACAAGATTTTTGAAATATAACTTTTATTTTTTTATCTATGATCGATGAATCTTTTTCTTTTTTCATATAGTTATATAATCATAACAAAAATTTAAAAATTTTCAACTATTGAGGTCGGGACTCGATAGTTAGATTTTAAGCGGAAATTTTGAGATCAGGCTGAAATTTCCTATTAAAAGTTTTCCAAATGGAGGATATAAATCAAAAAAAAGAACCTTTTGTTAAATAATCTCTTGCAAATTTTCCAAAATAGACCTCATCAAAAACAACACTTTGAGGTTCTCCAAAAAACAGAAATCTTGTTAAAAAAGAAAAAATTAAAAGAAGAAATTGGAAAATTATTATAATTTTATTCTCTTTTTTTCATAATTTTTTTAAAAATTAAAAAAAACGCAAATAATAAAACAAAAAGGAAAACAAAAAAATTAACACCACTAATAAAAAGAGCTAAAGGATCATTATTTTTTACCCATAAAAAATTAATATCATTTCTTTTCATCCCCTCAAGTGCTCTATAGTAGATATACCACATATTTGAAAAACTTGTAAAACTTAAAATTAAAATTAATGGCCATAATTTTGGTTTAAAAAATAAAACTGGGTAAAGAAAAATTAAAGCAGGAACTAAATAGCGTTCATGGATTCTCGTTAAAAATAAAAAAATACCAAAATATAAAAAGAAAGGAGAAAAATAAAGAAAAAAGGGATCTTCAAAATTTTTTAAAATTAAAAACAAAGAAATAAAAATAATAGGAACTAAAAAAATTAAAGCCCATTTAAAATAAGTTAGACCAAAAAACTGATTATTTTCAGGAGCTAATTGACCTTTCATTAACATCCAAAAATTGAAAGCATTAACAGTTGCAAAAGGATACTGCTTTGCGCCTCTGAATAAGTACTTTAAGATGAAATAAGTTTCATTTTTTTTAAAAAATGGAAAAGATAGAGAATAAAAAATAAAAAAAGAAACTAAAATTGAAAGAAAAAATCTTTTCAAAGAAAAGTTTTTAAAAAATAAAATTATTACCAAAGGCAAAAGAAAAAGTCCTTGCAATTTTGTTAAAACGCTTAAAGTAAAAAATAAAATTGCAAAGACAATTTTCTTTTCCTCAAAAAAATAAAAGGTTAAAAGCAAAAGTGTTGCTAAAAGTGTATCGCATTGGCCCCAGATAGAAGAATTAAAAATCACTGCTAAATTCAAAAGATAAAAAATTGCCAAATAAAAACCTAATTTTTCTTTTTTATGTTTTTTTCCAATTAAGTAAATTAAATATCCTCCAATTGCTTCAAATAAAATTGTCCAAAATTTAATTAAAAAATTGTGCCATTTTACCGATAAAGAAAAAATTTTTGCTATTTTTCCACAGAAAAACAAAAGAAAAAGATAACCTGGAGAATAATCAGAATTCCATCTTTCATAAAAACCAAAAAATCCATTTTCAGCCAAATCTTTGCTCCAGGCGCGAAAAAGATCAATATCAGATTGAAAAGATGGTAAAAAGAAACTTAAAAAAAATTTAAAAATTGTGATAATAAAAAAAATTAAAATCAAGGAAAAAATTTTTACCCCCTCGGTTTTTATTTGAATTTTTTGACTTTCATCCATAAATAAAAAAGTTAAAAATTGCCTTTAAAATTACCTTAATGTTTCCTCCTGTTTGTTTTCCATGTTTTCTTTTAAAATGTTCAACTGGTATTTCAAGAAAATTAAAATAGCCTCTTTTTTTAAGTTTTGCTAAAATTTCAAAATTGATTAAAGCTCCAGAAGAAAAAAGAGAAAAATCTTTTAAAACATCTCTTTTAAAAAGTTTGAAAGCGCAATCAATATCTTTTAACCAAACACCAAAAAAAATTCCAGAAAATATTCTAAAAATTAAAGCAAAAAATCTCCTTAAAAAAAGATCTTCTCGCTCTTTTCTATAGCCAGCCATAAAATCATAATTTTTTATTTTTTCAAGAAAAGGTTCGAGGTTTTGAATGTTAAATTGACAATCAGAATCAGTAAAAAAAATTAAATCACCTTTTGCTTTTTCAAAACCTGACCTTAAAGCAACTCCATATTCTAAATTTTTTTGTGCTCAATAACAATAATATTTTCATATTTTTTTGGTATTTTTTTAAAATTTCACCGGTTTTATCTTTTGAACCATCATTTGTAACAATTATTTCTGTTTTTAATTTTTTTTCTTTTGTGAAATCTAAAATGCTATCAAGAGTTTTTCCAATATTTTTCTCTTCATTGAAAGCAGGTAAAATAATTGAAAGCATAAATTAATTATAAATTAAAAATCTAAAAATGAAAAGTGCTGAAAAAGATGAGATGCATGGACTATCGAGGTCGGGTCTCAATAGTTAGATTTTAACTGATAAAGTAATAAGATCTAAAAATTTGAAAGAGT
>JBKBVX010000054.1:0-3009 GCA_046289355.1 Patescibacteria group bacterium | reverse complement strand
AAGATTAAAAAAGAAGATTTAAAAGTTGGTAACTGGGCGGTAATTATTGGTTCGCCAAGCGAAGAGGGGAAAATTGAGGCAAGACTTATTCGAATTTTTAACGGAGAATTAGAAAAACGGCCAATACCATTAAAACCTTTAAGATTTCCATTCTTTTAAATTATTAGGTAATTTATATGTTGAAAAAATTATTTAAACAAAAATTAATAACAGGATTAATTTTGGTATTAGTTTTGATTGGAACTTATCTTGGCTACAAAATCATTACCAATAAAAATAAAGTACCCCGTTATTTAATAGCAGCAGTTAAAAAAGATACGCTTATTGTTTCAGTTTCTGGCTCTGGTCAAATTTCCTCTTCAGATCAAATTGAGATAAAACCAAAAGTAAGCGGTAAAATTGCTGAAATTTATGTTGAAAAAGGGGATAAAGTTAAAGCAGGAAAGCTGATTATGAAATTAGATGATAAAGATTTTAAAAAAGCAGTCAGAGATGCCGAGCGGTCTCTTGAAACTGCCAAACTCGAATTAGAAAAATTATTAGAACCACCAGATGAACTGACCATTCATCAGGCTGAAAGTAGTTTAGTTCAAGCAAGGGATAATTTGACTAAATTAAAATTTAGCCAGGAAAGAGATTATCAAAAAGCTTTAGATGCAAAACAAAAAGCAGAAGAAAATCTGGAAAAAGCCTATGAAGATGGTTTCAATACTATTGCCAATGCCTTTTTAGATTTACCAACAATTGTTACTGGAATAAGGGATATTTTATACAGTTATGAGATAGGGGAAAGTGAAAGAACAGTTAGTAGATACCAATGGAATGTAGATGTTTATCGAAACGCCCTTGATTGGCAAGATAGGGACAAAATAGAACCTTTTATTAGAACTGCTGAAGATAGTTATAAAACAGCCAAAAAAAACTATGATCAGAATTTTGAAAACTATAAAAATGCCAGTCGTTATTCAGAAAAAAATGTCATTGAAGCTTTACTTGATGAAACAATAGAAACTACAAAGTCAATAGCTGAAGCAGTTAAAAATGAAACCAACCTTCTTGATTTTGTTGTCGATTATCTTTCTGATCATGATCGAAAAGTTTATAGTAAAATAAATGAATATCAATCAAATTTAAAAAGTTATACCTCAAAAATAAATAACCATCTTTTAAATCTTTTATCGATTCAAAGAACTATTAAGGATAATAAAGAAGCAAGATCAAATGCTTTAAAAGATATAGAAGAAATGGAACAGAACCATCCTCTTAATTTAGCAGCGGCAGAAAGAACAGTCAAAGAGAAAGAATTAGCTCTTGCTAAACTTAAAAAAGGCCCTGATGAATTGGATATCCGGGCCAAAAAAATTGCTATTCAACAGAAAGAAGATGCCTTAATTACAGCAAAAGAAAACCTTATAGATTGCTATATTTATGCTCCTTTTGATGGTATTATTGCTGATGTAAAAGTAAAAAAGAATGATATGGTTTCAACTGGCACTGTTTTGGCCAGTATTATTACTCAACAAAAAATTGCTGAGATTTCTTTAAATGAAGTCGATGCAGCAAAAGTAAAAGTTGGTCAAAAAGCAACCTTAACTTTTGACGCCTTGCCTGATCTAACTCTGACCGGGAAAGTTATAGAAATTGATACAGTAGGAACTGTCAGTCAGGGAGTTGTTAGTTATGGAGTAAAAATTGCCTTGGATACAGAAGATGAGAGAATTAAACCATCAATGAGTGTGACCGCCGATATTATTGTTGATGCCAAATCAGATGTTTTAGTTTTGCCAAATAATGCGATTAAATCTTCGGCTGGAATTCATTATGTTGAATTAATTGAAATTCCAAAAGAGAAGAAGCAAGAATTTTTAAATAGTCGAACAGGAATTATTTTACCAAGTCCGCCAAAAATACAACAAATTGAAATCGGTATTTCAAATGATAATTTAACTGAAATTTTATCTGGCCTAAAAGAAGGAGATATTGTTATTTCTTCAACAATTAGTCAAACTAAAACTAATCAAACTCAAAGAACTCGGCAATTTCAAATACCAGGAATGGGTGGTCAAATGAGAATGAGATAATAAATTCAAAACTGATTTAAAATTTTCAATTTTCAATTATCAATTTTCAATAAATTTTCAATGAAATAATTTTTAAATGAATCAAAAATTGAATTATTTAATAGAAATTAAAAATTAGAAATTGAAAATTTTTCTATTGAATTTATTTCATGTTTATTGAAGTAAAAAATGTGACTAAAATTTACAAATCAGGAGAGGTTGAAACCCACGCCTTAAGGGGTGTTTCTTTTTCAGTTGAAAAAGGAGAATTTGTGGCGATTGTTGGACCTTCTGGTTGCGGTAAATCAACTTTAATGCATATTTTAGGTTGTTTAGATAAACCAACTTCTGGTCAATATTTTTTTGAGGGAAAAGATGTCTCAAAACTTTCTGATGATGAACTGGCTGAAATTCGGAAAAAGAAAATTGGTTTTGTATTTCAGCAGTTTAATCTTTTGCCAAGAGCAACTGTTTTACGTAATGTTGCCTTACCTTTAGTTTATGCCAACGTTTCAAAAAAACAAAGAGAAGAGATTGCTCAATCGGTTTTAAAAGCATCAGCCTTTCCTGAAGAATTTTGGTACCATAAGCCAAATCAATTATCAGGCGGAATGATGCAAAGAGTGGCTATTGCTCGGGCATTGGTTAATAATCCTTTATTGATTTTAGCTGATGAGCCAACTGGAAATTTAGATTCAAAAACTGGCGAGATAGTTTTAGAAACTTTCGAAAATTTAAACAAACAAGGCAGGACGATTATTTTAGTTACTCATGAAAGATATATTGCCGAGCGAGCAAAAAGAATTATTTCTCTAAAAGATGGCCAGATTATCAGTGATACAAAAAATAAAAAAGAGAAAATTTTAGAAGAAATTAGAGAATGATTTAAAAATTATCAATTTTCAATTTTCAATAAATTTTCAATGATTTAAATTTTCAAACAACGAAA
>JBKBVX010000053.1:448-3107 GCA_046289355.1 Patescibacteria group bacterium | reverse complement strand
ATTGGTGTCAAACTTACCTTGATTATTGGCCAAGAAGAAGTAGCTCATCGGACTATTATCATTAAAGATATGAAAACTGGCCTCCAAGAAATTGTTGATTTAGAAAAAATTATTGAAGAGATAAAAAAAAGATTGTAAATATGAGATTTGCCATCTATACTCTCGGTTGTCGTTTAAATTTTGCTGAGACTGAAGAATTGACCGATGCTTTAGTTAAAGAAGGTTTTGAATTTTCTTTTTCTCATCCTCAATTAATTGTTGTCAGAGGTTGTTCAGTGACAAAAAAGGCGGAGAAAGAGACAGAAATAAAGATAAAAGAATTAAAAAGAAAGGAAAAGAAATCTTTTATTATTGCGAGTGGTTGTTTAAGAAAAGATTTTTTTAGCCAATTTGCTGACCTTATTATTCCAAAAGAAAATGAGAAATATTTATTAGCAGAGATAAAAAAATTTTTAAAAGGCGATCGATCTCAAAAAAAAGAAATAAAATTGAGAACTCGTTCTTTTATTAAAATTCAAGATGGTTGTAAAAATTATTGTTCTTATTGTTTAATTCCTTATTTGAGAGGTCGGGAAAAATCAATCAGTTGGAAAAAAATCATTAAAAGGATCAAAGAGAAAGAAGAGATCGGCTATCGAGAAATCGTTTTGACAGGTGTCAATATCAGTCGCTGGCGAAATAAATTGAAAATGAGAAATGGTAAATCAAAAACCTTAGATTTAGTTTGGTTGATAAAAAAAATTTTAAAAATGACAAATATTCCTAGAATAAGAATTTCTTCCATCTGGCCAAATGCTTTAAATAAAAAATTAATTTCCTGCTTTAAAAATAATCGAATCTGTTCCCATCTTCATCTTTCTCTTCAGTCTCTTTCAGACTCTCTTCTTAAAAAAATGGGAAGAAATTATACTTTTCAAGAGATAGAAGATAAGATAAAATTAATTAGAAAATTATATCCTCATCTTACCTTAACAGCTGATATCATTGTTGGTTTTCCCGGCGAGAATGATAAAGAGTTTAATAAAACTTATAAAAATTTAAAAAAATTAGATTTAGCCAAAATCCACGTCTTTAGATATTCAGTCCGAGAGAAAACAGCAGCTGCTTATTTTCCTAACCAATTAGAAGAAAAAATCAAAAAAAAGAGAGCCAAAATCATTCTTTCTTTGAGTAATCAATTGAATAAAAACTGGCGAAAAAAATTTTTAAATCGAACCAGAGATGTTCTTTTCGAACAGAAAAAAGATGGTTTCTGGCAGGGTTTAACTGATAATTACTTAAAAGTTTTTGTCAAAAGCAAAAAAGATCTGGCTAATCAAATTTTACCTGTTAAATTAATGAAATTATATCAAGATGGGATAATAGGAAAATTATAATCTTTAAAAATATGGACTGTATTTTTTGCCAAATTGTAAAAAAAGAGATTCCCGCCCAAATTGTCTATGAAGACGAAGAAATAATGGCTTTTAAAGATATTCATCCTAAAGCCAAGATTCATCTTCTTATTATTCCTAAAGAACATATTCCTTCTTTAGCTAAAGCAAAAGAGAAAGAAATTTTAGGAAAACTTTTATGGCAAGCCAAGATTTTGGCCGAAAAATTTGAAATTGACCAATCCGGTTATAAAATTATAATTAATACTGGAGAAGATGCTGGCCAATTAGTTTTTCATCTCCATCTTCATCTTTTAGGCGGGGAAAAGATAGAAAGTTTAGTCTAAAAATATGATCGAGGTAAAACGTAAATCAAACGAATCAGTAGATAGTATGCTTCGTCGTTTTTCTGAAATTCTTAAAAAAGAAGGAATTTTAGAATTGGCTAAAGAAAAAAGATTTTTTAAAAAGAAACCAAATCGTCGACAAAGGAAAAAAGATGCTCTTTATAGAATTGCTATGCAAAAAAAGATGGAGTATCTTAAAAAATATCAAAGATGAAACTTTTAGAAAAAATTAATCATGATTTAAAAAGAGCAATTTTAGCCAAAGATAAAGATAAAATTTCTACCTTAAGATTTCTTTTGGCTGTTCTTCATAATAAAGAAATTGAATTGCGGCCGCTTAAAAAAGAACTTGATGATGAAGAAATAATTAAGGTTATAAAAAAAGAGGTAAAAAAAAGAAAAGAAGCAATGGAAATGTATAAAGAGAAAAGAGAAGATCTTTTTAATCGAGAAAAAAAAGAATTAGAGATTTTAGAAAGTTATTTGCCAGAAGAAATTTCTGATGAGGAAATTATCAGAATTATTAAAGAAAAAATAGCCTTGCTTAATACTTCTCATTTTGGTAAAATAATCAAAGAAGTAATGAAAGAAATAGCTGGCCGAGCAGAAGGAAAAAGAGTAGTTGAATTATTGAAAAAAGAAATTAACAAATAAATATGAAAAATAAAGAAAAAAAGCAATTTAAAAATAAGAGTTTCTTTAAATATCTCTTTTTATTTTTTATTTTTTATTTTTTAATTTTTAATTTTGAATCAGTTCAGGCTCAGATCAATGATTTAAATTATGAAAACTTAATGATCAATCTGGTTGCCCCGACACCTTTAATTAGAGCTGATCTCCTTAAAATAATTTTTACTGCTATTCGTTATCTTCTTTCTTTTTTAGGTGTCGTTGCTTTACTTATTTTAATTTATGGCGGTTTTCTTTGGATGACCGCCA
>JBKBVX010000053.1:0-438 GCA_046289355.1 Patescibacteria group bacterium | reverse complement strand
CCTACGCAATTGTTATGTTTGTAGTTGGTCCACTTCTTAGGGCCTATTTAGGAGAAGGGCCAGGAGAAGGAGTAGGTGGTGGCGGAGCAGGCGGTTTTCCCAGAGGAGCAGATTATTTGGTGATTACTTCTCGCTATCCAAAACCAGGTGAGACAACACCTCAAAATATAAAAATTGTTATTACCTTTAATCAGAATTTAAAACCAGAATCAGTTAAATTTGCTCGACCTGATTTAAATAATCCTAAAAATACAATTTGTGATGATTGGAATTTCGCTGTTCAAGATATCGATGGAAACTTTATTGATGGCTCTTTTGTTATTAGAGGTAATAGTTTAATCTTTATTCCAAAAGGAGATTGTCCCTATCCTTTAGATGCCTTTAAATGTGAGAAAGATCAAGAAGGGAATTGTTTTTTGACCTTCAAAAAACCAGGTT
>JBKBVX010000052.1:0-3150 GCA_046289355.1 Patescibacteria group bacterium | reverse complement strand
AGAATTAGCTGAGATGATGATTTCGCTTCAAAAAATCGGTTGCCATAACATAAATTTAGTTACCCCAACTCCACAAGTACCACAAATTTTAGAATCATTAGAAATTGCTATTGAAAGAGGTCTAAAGATACCTTTAGTTTATAATTCTAACGGTTATGATTCAATAAAAACATTGAAAATTTTAGATGGTATTATTGATATTTATATGCCTGATTTTAAATATTCAGATGATCAATTAGCAATTAAATACTCCATGGCACCAAATTATTTTGAAATAACAAAATTAGCGATCAAAGAAATGTATCGTCAGGTTGGAGATCTAATTATTGAAAATGGAATAGCAAAAAGAGGGCTTTTGGTTCGTCATCTTGTTTTACCAAATAATTTAGCTGGGACAGAAAAAATTATGAAATTTTTATCTGAAGAAATTTCAAAAGATACATTTATAAATATTATGGACCAATATCGACCAGAGTATAAAGCTTTTCAATATAAAGAAATTTCCAGAAACATTACTTTAAATGAATATCAAGAGGCGATAGATTTAGCTAAAAAATATGGCCTTTATCGTTTTGCTGATTAATTTTTAAAAAATTATTATGGAAGATCAATTTTCAAAAGAAGAAAAAAAATGGCTATTAAAGATTGCTCGAAGTTCAATTGAATCTTATCTTAAATATAGGAAAATTCCAAAATTTGAGGTTTCTGATAAATTTAAAGAAAAAAGAGCAGTTTTTGTCACTTTAAAAAAGAATAATGAATTGCGCGGTTGTATTGGCCATCTAGAACCACGATATCAATTGGCTGAAGCGGTAGCTAAAATGGCAATAGCAGCTGCTTTTGAGGATAATCGATTTTTACCTGTTAGTTTAGAAGAATTACCAGAAATTAAAATTGAGATTTCAATTCTTTCTCCTTTAAAAAGAATTTCTGATCCAAACCAAATAAAATTGGGCGAACATGGTGTGATTATCAAACAAGGTTTTTATGGTGGAACATTTTTGCCAGAAGTGGCTGAAGAATTTAATTACGATTTAGAAAAATTTTTATCTACTTTATGTGTCTATAAAGCTGGCCTACCACCTGATGCTTGGCGTGATCCAAAAACAGAAATTTATATCTTTACCACTCAAAAAATATCAGAGGAATAGAATATGAAAATAGGAATTTTAGCTGATATTCATTCTAATTTAGAAGCTTTGGAAGCAGTTCTTTCAGAATTGGAAAAAAGGAAGGTTAAAAAAATCTGGCATTTAGGAGATATCGTTGGTTACGGTCCAAATCCAAATGAATGTATTGAATTAATTAAAAAGAAAAAAATAATTTCTTTAGCTGGTAATCATGATTTAGCAGTTATTAAAAAAATTTCGACTTTTAATTTTAACCCTTATGCAGCAACAGCAGTAAAATTGAATAGCCAAGAAATTTTAGAAGAAAACAAAAAATTTTTAGAAAATTTATCTCTTATTTTAAAACCAGAAAAAGATATTATTTTAACTCACGGATCGATTCGTGATCCAATCTGGGAATATCTATTAGAAATTTATCAAGCCCAAGAAATTTTTCCCCTTTTTAAAGAAAAAGTTTTGTTTGTTGGCCACTCCCATCTTCCAATAATTTTTGAAAAAAGAGAGGACAAAATTTATCAATTTAGATTTCCTCCTGATAAAGCATTTTTAAAATTTGAAGATGGTTGTCGCTATATTATTAATCCTGGTTCTGTTGGTCAACCACGCGACTACAATCAAAAAGCAAGTTTTATTATATTTGATAATGAAATCTTGAGTTTAGAATATCATCGGGTAGAATATAATTATAAAAAGACTCAAGAAAAAATGAGACAAAAAGGTTTTCCTAATTTTTTGATTGAGAGATTAGCTATAGGTTATTAAAATAAAAATTATGTCAGACTTTTGGCAAATTGTTAAAAAAAGACATTCGGTTCGAAATTTTGATTCAACGAAAAATGTCTCTCAAGAGGCTATTGAAAAGATAATTGAAGCAGCAAAGATGGCACCTTCAGCTGGTGGAATTTATCCAACTGATTTTATAGTTATTCGTGATGAAAAAATTAAAAATCAAATTGCTGAATCAGCAATGGGTCAATATTTTATCTCTCAGGCACCAGTGGTTATTGTAGTTATTGCTGATATTGAAAAAACTGCTTCTCGATATGGCGAGCGTGGTCGAAATTTATATGTTATTCAAGATGCAGCTGCTGCCACAGAAAATTTACTTCTAGCTGCTACTGCTTTAGGTCTTGGTAGTTGTTGGGTTGGTGCTTTTGATGAAGAAGAATTAAAAAGAATTTTAAAATTAAAAAAGAATTTTCGACCTTTGGCAATCATTCCAGTTGGTTATGAAAAATGATAAAATAATTTTCATTTATACTACTTTTCCTAATAAAAAATCAGCAGAAAAATTGATAGAAAAAATTTTAAAAAATCGATTGGCAGCCTGTCTTAATTATTGGCCAATTTTTAGTCAATATCTGTGGAATAAAAAAATTGAAAAATCTAATGAATGGGCTTTGATTATTAAAACTGTTAAAAAAAATTATCAAAAAATTGAAAAATTAATAAAAAAATACCATCCTTATGAAATTCCAGCTATTTTATCTTGGCCGATGACTAAAGGAGAAAAAAATTATTGGAAATGGTTGATAAATGAGATAAAATGACCTATATTTTGTCACAAAATTAAATTTTTTACGTCTTAATTATAAAATGGCGAAAATTAAATCAATCAAGAGATACTTCTTTTTCTTTGCTCCAGTTTTTCTGGAGAAATTGGTCTATTAAGAAAAAATAATTAAAAATTTCAAACCAATTTCTCCAAAAAAGCTGGAGTTTTTTATTTTAAAAAATTTTAAAAAGGAGGAAAAATGAAGAAAAAAAATAACGAGAAAAAAAATAACGAGGAAAAAAATAACGATAATCCTTGCGAATTTTGTAAGTGGAAAATTAGCGATTGTGGCTTTCTCAATCCGTTTTGTCCATATTTTATGCCAAAATCAGATGAAAAAAAGGAGGATAAAAATGATTAAAGAATGGAAAGGTTTGTTGATTTTACCGTTTTTTTTAATTTTTTTAAAAAATCTGGATTGTGCTAAAAATGTGATTGATATAATAATAGAAAATACTCAACCAG
>JBKBVX010000051.1:0-3151 GCA_046289355.1 Patescibacteria group bacterium | reverse complement strand
ATGAATATGTTGAAAAAATTCGACGTTTTATTCTTTTTAAAATTTCTCAAAAAGAAGTTGCTGAAGAATTAACCAATTCTGTTTTTATCAAAACTCTTAATTATTTATTAGAAGGTCAAGAGATTGAAAATTTTCGTGCTTTTCTTTATCAAACTGCTCGTCGTCTAGTTATTGATTTTTATCGGACAAAATCATATGAAGTTCCTCTTGATGAGGCATTAAAAATTTCTGTTGATAAAGATATCAATAAAATAATTGATCAAAAATTAGAAATAGAAAAAATTAAAAAATATCTTTCTATTCTTAAACCAGAGCATCAAGAAATTGTTATCCTTCGTTTTTTTGAAGGACTGCCTTTTAAAGAGATAGCCAAAATTGTTGGCCAGTCAGAAGAAAATGTCAGAACCATCGCTTCTCGAAGTATAAAAAAATTAAAAGAATACCTTAAAAATCTCTAATTGTTTTTTGCCACACTTTTTCCTTTTTTTCGTCTTCTTTAATATATGAAGTTTAAAGACTTGGTTAAAAGATATCGGGCTATTAAGCCTGATAAGATATGGATAAAAAAGAGCCAAGCCCAATTTTTGGCTTATTTTAAAGAAAAATTTCCGTTGATAAGAAAGCCAATTTTCGGCTTTCTTTTTTATTTAAGGCCAATCATTGTGAGTTTAGTTATTCTTTTAATGATTATAGTCAGCGGAATAAAAATTTTTGTTGAGGCAAAAGCCAGTTTACCTGGCCAAACCCTTTATCCTTTAAAAAGATTAACTGAAAAGATAGTTTATCAATTAATGCCAGCAGAAAGAAAAACACTTTATCGGGCAGAAATGGTGGAGAAAAGATTAACCGAAACAAAAACTATTGTTGAAAAAGTTGGTTTGAAAGATTCAGAAGTTCCTTTAGAGATTAAAGAAGCAACCAAGGAATTAGGAAAAGAAATTGTTGCTTTGAAAAAAGAAATTACTCATCAACCAGTTGGGAATGATTTTCCAATTCAAGACAATAAAAAAATTGTTGAGGTTATTAAAGAGAAAGATTTAGAAAAACTTTTAGCTGAAACAAAAGAAGCAATTAAAGAAAAAAATATTTCAGCTGCTTTAGAAAAAATTAATCAATTTGAAGAAGTATTTTTTGAAAAACCAATTGAAGAAACTGATTCAGAGATAAAAACTCAAGAAGAAAAAACAGAAGAGCCAGTTAAAGAGATTGGAAAAGAAATTAAAGAGGAGAAGGAATTGCCAAAAATTCAAAAATCAGATTTTAAAACTGATTTAGAAAAAGAAGAAGGTTCTTTTAAAACAGATTTGATAAAAGAATAAAATTATAATTGTTTAATATACGTCCTGCGGGTAGGATTGAGTTTTTAAAGGTCGACCAATCTGAACCGCACCCTGATTTTTTCAGGGTTTAAAGGTCGAGAGGACGTTAAATAATCATGCGAATTTATTTAGATAATTCGCATGTTAAGAGGGAAATATGTCGAGAAAAATATTTACTTCTTTAGTTGCTTTATCATTTGTTGTTTCTTTAGTTGTTCCTTCTCTTAAAGTCAACGCTGTGACAATCGTTGACGGAGATCTGGTTGTGGCTGATACTGCCTGCAAAAATTTCCCAAAAGATGCTGTCTATTATGTCTCTGGCTCTGAATTAGTTGTTTTCCCATACCTTTCTGTCTATCTTTCTCATGGCTATCCAGCTGATTTTTCTGTTGTGAAAAGAGTTTCCTGTTCTGATTTAGATGGCTATACCGTAAAAGGTTATGCCAAATTCAGAAATGGGACTGCTTTCAGAGCTGACAAACAGACCATCTATGGGAATTTTGAGGCAAGATCAGTCTTCTTAATGGAAGATGGAAAAATGAGACCAATTAAGAGTTGTTCTGTTTATAATGCTTTATTTGGCGTCAACGATTGTAAATCATTAACCTATTGGGTACCTGATGCTTTCATTGATACTGTTAGATACGAAATTGGCGATTTAATTGAGGACATTACCACCTATCCAAAAGGTGTTTTTGTCCAACTCGCTGATGGTTCTTATGGTATAACTGGTGAAGGCAACACAGTGAGAAAATTCTCAAGCTTGGCAGCCGTCGAAGCTAACCGCTATAACACTAATCGAGCTGCCAGACCAGTTAAAACCTTTACTGAAACCACTCCCATTACCGGAGTTGAATCTGCTCTTTTAGCTATTGGTGTTCATCCAATTACTCCTACCGCTCCTGGTGTTTTAACTGTGGAATTAGCTTCTGATACACCAGCTTCGACTAGAGTTCCATCCAATGCTACTGGTGTTGTTTTCACCAAAGTTAATTTCACCGCTGATAATACTGCTGATGTGACTATTAACAGTGTGACTGTTAAAAGAACTGGCCTTGGTTCTTCTAGTGAGCTCTCTAAAGTTTATCTTTATGAGGGAGCAAAGAGATTAACCACTGGCCGGGCTATTAATGCTAGCACAAATGAGGTAGTTTTTGTTAATCTCAACTACACTGTCCCAAAAGGAACAACTAAAACCTTATCTATTGTCGCTGATATTGCCAATAATAGCTCTGGTGATCATGCTCTTGGGATTACCTCTGTTGTTTCTACTGCTCGTTCAGTAAGTGGACTTCCAGTTAATGGTAAGGTGATGACTGCCTCAACAACCTCTGTTGGTAAGTTTGATGTTGAATCAAATGGTGCTTCCTATACCAGAAAAGTTGGTGAGGTCAATGAAGAAATTGCTAATTTCACTGTTCATGTTGATTCGACTGAAGATGCTCAGTTTAAGGCTATTACCCTTTACAACAATGGCCGCGATATTCTCAACAATTTGAAATTATATCGTGGCAGTGATTTAGTAGCGACCGGAGAAAAATTTGGCTCTAATTTTGTTTTTGTCTTAGACACACCTTATAATATTAATAAAGGAGAATCCGCTACCTTCACTGTGAAAGGTGATATAAGTGGTCGCAAAAATGATACTGCCACCTTATATGTCCGCTATGCTGCTGATGTAGTCGTCACTGGTAAAACTTACGGTTATAATTTAAAGGCTGATAATACTTTAGGTGGTGATAATAATTCTTATATTGAAGAAGTTGATGCCACTCCACAACAAAATACTGTGACAGTTGAGGCTGGTCAAATCACATTTGCCTTAACTGGTC
>JBKBVX010000050.1:0-3160 GCA_046289355.1 Patescibacteria group bacterium | reverse complement strand
TGATATTTAATTATTTTTATAATATTTAAATAAATAATTTTTCTGATATGGATGACGAAGAAGACAATGAAGAAAATAAGAAAAAAAATAAAAGAAAATTATATCGGCATTCATCTTGTCGGAGATTTTTGGTATGGAAAAATTATTGATAATAAAAAAGAAATAGAAAAAATTTTAAGAATTTCAGCAAAAAAAGCTAAAAATATTCCTTTAAAAATTGCTATCCATAAATTTAAACCTCAAGGGATAACTGGAATTATCTTATTAGCTGAGTCTCATATTGCTATTCATTCTTGGCCTCAGATAAATTATGTTGCTGTTGATATTTTTACTTGTGGTAAAAAAACTAAACCTCACGAAGCTTTAAAATATTTAAAAAAAGTCTTTAAACCAAAAAAGATTAAAGTTTTAGAAATCAAAAGGGGGGAATTTTAAATTATGAAAAAGAGGTGGTTTACTGAAAAACTTGCCAATTTCCGAATTGCTTATAGAATAAAGAAGGTTTTAATTGAAAAGAAAACAAAATTTCAAACTATTCAAATTTTTGATTTATTTGATTATGGAAAAAGTCTATTTATCAATGGTACTCCCCAAAGTTCAGAAAAAGATGAGTGGGTTTATCATGAATGTCTAATTCATCCGGCTCTAATTTCTCAACCTATAAGAAAAAATTTAGAAGTTTTAGTTCTTGGCGCAGGAGAAGGGGCAACTTTAAGAGAATTGTTGAAGTATAAAAATATAAAAAAAATAACAGCGGTCGATATTGATAAAGAAGCAATAGAAATTTTCCAAAAATTTCTTCCCGAGCTACATCAAAATTCTTTTTATCATCCGCGAGTAAATTTAATTTTTGACAGTGCTCTAAATTTTCTTAAAAGAACAGTTAAAAAATTTGATTTTATTTTTTCCGATCTTACAGTTTTCAGTTTTTTTAATTTAGGTTCAAAAGTTCGAATATCTTTTTTAAATTTTTGCCAAATTGTTTTTCAAAAATTGAAAAAAAATGGTATCTTTGTTACTCACACCTACCCTCTTAGTGAAGTAAACTACAAAGAGCATTTTAAAGTAAAAAGAATAATCAAAAAAATTTTTCCTAAAGTTTTTTCCTATCGTGTCTATATATCTTTTTTTGATGATCTTTGGGGATTTTTGATTGCTTCAAAAAATGAAAGATTTAATCCTTTAAATCTTTCAGAAAAAACTATTGAAAAAAGATTAAAAGAAAATAATTTGGAGAAAAAACTAAAATATTTTAGTCCAGAAATTTATAAAACACTTTTTATTTTACCTCCCTTTCTCAAGAAACTTGAATTTAAAAAATAATTGTCAAGTTCTATAAATATCTAGAATATGACTAAGAAGGCTAAGGAAAGCAAAGCAAATAGAAAGGAGAAGAAAAAGAATAACAATTGGATAAAGAAAAAGGGGGGCAATTAAAAGACTAAGAATAGCCACACTTTCACAGCCCATTTTAATCTTCCCCCACATATTAGCTGAAACTTGTTTACCAAGTTTAATTTTAATTGGTCGGCCAAGGACAATTATCATTTCTAAAATTAAAAGGATAATTATCAACCAGTGAGGAAGATAATGCCAAGCATAAGTTAAAAGAATGCTCAAAATTAACAATTTATCCGCTAATGGATCAAGCCATTCACCAATTTTAGTAATTTGAAAACGCGCCCGAGCCAAAACCCCATCCATAATATCGAGAAAAACTGCTAACAAGAAAAGAAAAAAGGCGATAATATTTTGATGAGTATAGAGAAAAAATAAGATTGGAAAAATCATTAATATGCGAATAATCGAAAGATGATTTGGTTTAAGCCAAGAAGGAAGAAATTTAACCAAAGAAAGAAAAAATTTTTCCATAAAAATTTTATAAATTAATGAGATAGAAAACGGATTGATTTAATTATTTTTTTACCAAATTTTTGATTAATTTTCTTTAAAAATTTTTTCTCATTTAATTTAATTTCTTGGGCAATCACAGAACTTAAAACTGAAAGGGTTAAAATCTGGTTTTGAAAATATAAAATTTTTACCTTTTTTAAAATCTTTTCACCAAATTCTTTAACTAAAAATTTTTTAAATTCTTCAATAACTAAAGAGGCGATTATTTCTTTCTCTAAACCAGCCCGGCGAATAGCTGACCAAATTAAAGAAGAAATTGGTTTCATAATTAAAAAATAGTAATATTTATTTTCTCAGCACTAATTGGTAAATTATTTTCATCGGTCGCCTCTATAATAAGTTGATAATTGCCTGGTGAAGGACTATCAAGCCAATTGATATTTATTCGATAAGAAAGAGGGTAATTAATTTTAGCCAATAATTCTTTTTTTAGACTCACATTCTCTTGGAGATAAAGTTTTATCTCTTTAATTTTAATAACTGGTAAAGAAATGGAGATAAGATAAGGAAAACTTTCTTGGTAGATATTTTCATTATTTTTAGGTGAAAGGAAAAAAATAGTAGGTTGAGAAGTTTGGTTGAGAAAAATACTAACGGATGATTCACTGCAATTATCAATATCATCACAAGCCCGGATAGTTAAGCGATGTGAACCAGGAGTTAAACCAGTAGTATTTAAAAAAAGGTGATAAGGGGTTTCATAAATTTTATCAAAAGAAAAATTGTTAATAAAACCTTCTATATTTCTTATTCCTCGCTGTGCTTGGGCAGAGAAAATAATTGGAAGAAGACCAGGAAAAACATTTGTTCCTTCAATTGGCGATTCAATTTGAACTTTTGGTCGATTCTCTAATGTATGTAAGTCATCATACTCAGTTGGAGGTGAATCGAAAACTATCCCTTTTCTTTTAGCCCAATTTTTAATTGCCTCTTCCCAACGAAAATACATCGGATCATCTTCTGGATGAGTCGGCACTGGTCCGCGTGGATCATCTTTATTAACATAGTGAAGAATAGAATGATAAGTAAGGGTATATTTTTTTTCAATAATATAATTGGGTGGAGTTAAAGCAGTAGCCAATTTACCAGAAGCTCGATCAATTTTCAATGTCACTTCAGTAGGAATTTCACCTTTTAAAACTGGCTTTTCAACTAAATCTGGTTCTGGTGGAGTAAAATTTTCAACCTCTTTTCCTTTTAAATATTTTTTCATAAAAGCCTGCCAAATAGGAGCAGCTACTACTGC
>JBKBVX010000004.1:0-21338 GCA_046289355.1 Patescibacteria group bacterium | reverse complement strand
TTAAAAATGAAAATTTAGGGAAAATTATTTCTTTCCTTATTTTATATATTATTATCAACCGCTTAGTTGGTTTTATTTTCTTTATTGTCGATCGAATTTTTAGGCCAATTACTCATTTACCATTTTTAAAAACAATCAACCGGTTAGGTGGAGCTATTTTTGGCTGTTTAACTGGTGCTTTAACTGTTGGTTTACTTCTCTACTTTTTTACCAAAGTTCCTCTTGATTGGCTGATCAAATTAATTGAAAATTCGAAATTTAGCCAATATTTTATCAATTTAGCTAAAATTTTACTTCCCCTTTTACCTGAAGTTTTAAAAAAAATAGAGTCAGCCATCTAACCTCGAGCCAAATTTAAGAAATTTTTATTCCTTGGTCTCGATTTTTTATTTGCCAAAATTATAAAAATTTGCTATAATATTGCCATATGTGGCAGAAAGAAGATCAAAAAAATAGAACAGAAATGGCAGCCAAGGAATATAAGGCTGATCATATCACTGTTTTAGATGGTCTAACCCCAGTTAGAAAAAGACCAGCCATGTATATCGGTTCAACCGGACCAGACGGTCTTCATCATTTAATTTTTGAGACATTAGACAACTCAATTGATGAGGCAATGGCTGGTTTTGCTACCGAGATAAAAATAGAACTTTTACCTAATAATTTTGTAAAAATTGAAGATAATGGTCGAGGAATACCAGTTGATCTTCATAAGCCAACTAAAAAATCAGCTCTTGAAGTAGTGATGACAAAACTTCATGCTGGAGCTAAATTTGATCGTCAAGTTTATAAAGTGGCTGGTGGACTTCATGGAGTTGGTATAAGTGTTGTTAATGCTTTATCTGAATATTTGAAAGCTGAGGTTAAACGGAATGGCTTTTTATATCAACAAGAATATAAAAGGGGTAAACCTTTAAATAAGGTAAGAAAAGTAGGAAAAACCGAAGGAACAGGCACAATTATTACTTTCCTTCCTGATAAAGAAATTTTCCCTGAAATTAATTTTTCTTTAACAAGAATTTTAGAGCATGTAAGACAACAAGCATATTTAACAAAAGGAACAAAATTTACTGTCATTGATAAAAGGAAAGAGGTAGAAATACCTTATACTTTTTATTTTGAAGGTGGTATTGTTTCTTTTATTAAATATATTACAAAAAATGCTTCACCTATTCATGAAAATATTTTCTATGTTGAAAAAGAAATAGAAGGAACAATTGTTGAAATTGCCCTTTTATATACCAGTGATTATAAAGAGACAATTTATACTTTTGCTAATAATATTTATACAAGCGAAGGCGGTAGTCATCTTGCTGGTTTTCGCAGTGCCTTAACAAGAACAATTAATAATTATGCCAGGAAAAAAGAATTTCTCAAAGAAAAAGACCAAAATCTTACTGGCGATGATTTACGTGAGGGATTGACTGCGGTTATAAGTGTTAAAGTGAAAGAGCCACAATTCGAGGGCCAGACAAAATCAAAATTAGGTAATCCAGAAGTCAAGAGTATCGTTGACTCAGTTTTTTCTGAATCATTTTATACTTTTTTAGAAGAACATCCAAAAGATGCCAAAGCAATCATGGAGAAATGTTTATTGACTGCTCGGGCCAGGCAAGCAGCCAAAGAAGCAAGAGAATCTGTTTTAAAGAAAAGTAGTCTGGAAAAATTTTCTTTGCCTGGGAAATTGTCTGACTGTGCTTCTAACCAACCAGAAGAAAGTGAACTTTTTATTGTTGAAGGTGAAAGTGCTGGTGGCTCTTGTAAACAAGCTCGAAATAGAGAGAATCAAGCAGTTTTGCCTTTGCGAGGGAAAATTTTAAATGTTGAAAAAGCTAGACCAGAAAAAATTTTTGCTAATGAAGAAATAAAATCTTTAATTGTCGCTTTAGGAACGAATGTTGGCGAACAATTTGATTTGAAAAAACTTAGATATCATAAAATTATCATTGCTTCCGATGCTGATGTTGATGGTGCTCATATTAGAACTCTTCTTTTAACTCTTTTTTATCGTCATTTTCCTGAAATTATTAAACAAGGTTATCTTTATGTTGCTCAACCACCCCTTTATCGAATCAAAATTGGCAAAGAAATAAAATATGCCTATTCAGAAGAAGAGAAAGAAAAAATTATCAAAAATCTCTTTAAGACTGATAAAATGACAAGTGGTTTTAAAGTAAAAAAAATCGGCGAGGAAATAATTAAAGAGAAGATAGATATTCAACGTTATAAAGGTTTAGGTGAAATGAGTCCAGAACAACTTTGGGAGACAACCATGGATCCAGCCCGACGTGTTCTTAAGAAAATTACCATTGAAGATGCGGAAAAAGCAGAAGAAATTTTTAATATCTTAATGGGCAAAGAAGTAGCACCCCGCAAGAGATTTATTCAACTTCATGCTAAAGCGGTTCAAAATCTTGACATTTAAAGATGAAATGAATATACTAAATATCTCATTTATGACCATCTTTCAAAAAATCACTAACTATATTAAAGAATCAAGAGAAGAACTTAAAAAAGTTGTTTGGCCAAGCAAAAAAGAGACAATTAATCTTACCTTACTTGTCATTTTTATCTCTTTAGGAGTAGCTCTTTTTTTAGGAATTATTGATTGGTTATTGACTTTAATATTAGGTCGATTAATTAAATAAACTACTATGCCAAAACAAATAAATTTAGGTCGAAAATGGTATGCTATTCATACTTATGCTGGCTATGAAGAAAATGTAGCCAATAATCTTCGTCAACGGATTGAATTTTTTGGTATGAAAGATAAAATTTTTAATGTTTTGGTACCGATGGAGAAAAGAATTAAATTTAAGGGAGGAAAAAGACAGATTGTCACAGAAAAGATGTTTCCTGGTTATGTTTTAGTTGAAATGAATGTCACAGATGATTCTTGGTATGTTGTCAGAAATACACCAGGTGTTACAGGTTTTATAGGTTCAGGCACTATACCCACCCCGATTTCGGAGAAAGAAATTAAGATTATTTTCAAAAGAATGCAGATAGAAGAACCAAAGTATAAAATTGATCTTTCTATCAATTCTCCAGTCAAAATAATTGATGGTCCTTTTAAAGGTTTTGAAGGTAAGGTAAGTGAAATTGATGAGAAAAGGGGACGAATAAAGGTTCTTATCAATGTTTTTGGTCGAGAAACACCAATTGATTTAGATTTTTTACAAGTGAAAAAAATATGAAAAAAATCAAAGCGATAGTCAAACTTATTGCTCCAGCTGGTCAAGCCACACCAGCGCCACCAATAGGACCGGCCTTAGGCCAACATGGCATTAATATTGCTGATTTCTGCAAGAAATTTAATGATTTAACTAAAGATAAAATCGGTCAAAATTTACCGGTCAGATTAATTGTCTATGAAGATAAGTCTTTTGATTTTTTTATTAAAACTCCTTTAACAAGTGAATTATTGAAAAAAGCAGCCGGAATAGAAAAAGGTTCAGGAAAATCTCTTCAAGAAAAGGTTGGTAAGATTACCAAGGCTCAATTAAGAGAAATTGCTAAAATTAAAATGCCAGATTTAAACACTCAAGATTTAGAAAAGGCTGTTAAGATTATTGAAGGAACAGCTAAACAAATGGGATTAGAAATAGTAGAATAAATAAAATTAATTTTTATGGCTCAAAATTTTTATCCAGCAGGTAGAAAAAATGTTTTGATAAGTGGTGGGGCTGGCTTTATTGGTAGTCATCTCTGCGATGCTTTAATTAAAGAAGCTAATATCATTTGTCTTGATGATTTTACTTCTTCTTCTGAAAGAAATATTGATCATCTTTTGCAATACCCAAATTTTGAATTTATTAGACATGACATCAATGAACCAATTGATTTAGAAAAAATATCAGAATTGAAAAAATTTAAAATTGATGTTCAGGGCATTCAAGAGATCTATCATCTGGCTTGTCCGACCTCACCAAAAAATTTTGAAAAAATGAAAATTAAAACTTTAAAGACAAATGTTATTGGCACTATTAATCTCCTGGAATTGGCTTTAAAATATAAAGCCAAATTTTTATTTACCTCTTCATCTGTTGTTTACGGACCAAGAAGGAAAGATAATCCTTATTTCAAAGAGAGTGAAGTCGGTTCAGTTAATTTTATTTCACCCCGTGCCTGCTATGACGAAGGTAAAAGGTTTGCTGAAACATGCGTTGAGACCTATCGTCAGGTTTATAATCTTGAAACAAAAATTGTAAGAATTTTCAGAACTTATGGTCCAAGAATGCCTCTTTTTGAAGGTCATATGATTCCTGACTTTGTTCTTCAGGCACTTAATAATAAACCACTTATTATCTATGGTGATGAAAATTTTGATTCTTCTTTTTGTTATATTTCCGATATCATTGATGGAATGATAAAAATGATGAATTCGAATGAAAGTGGTCCTTTTAATTTAGGTCATCCAGAAAAATATAAATTGGTAGAAGTGGCTGAAAGAATTATTAAAGAGACTGGTTCTCAATCAAAAATTATCTTCCGTCCACCTCTTCTTTTTATGACCCCTTTAGGACTACCAGACATTACTTTGGCTAAAGAAAAATTGAATTGGTTTCCAATTGTTAGTCTTGAAGAAGGTCTTAAAAAGACAATTGAGGATGTAAAGATAAATCGTTTTCTTCTTCAACCATTGATTTCAAAATACGACGAGGAATATAAATAATAATATGAAAATTTTAGTTACTGGTGGGGCTGGTTTTATTGGCTCAAATTTTATTCGATATATTTTAAAAAAATATAAAAATTATCAGATTTTTAATCTTGATAAACTTACTTATTGTGGGAATTTAGATAATTTAAGAGATATTGAAAAAAGTCCGCGATATAAATTTTTTAAAGGTGATATTACCAATAAAAAAATTGTTGAAAAATTAGCGAAAAAAGTTGATGTCATTGTTAATTTTGCTGCTGAATCTCATGTTGATAGATCGATCTTAGAGCCAGATTCTTTTATTAAAACTAATATCTTTGGCACCTATATTTTGCTTGAGGCAGTAAAGAAATTAAAAATTAAAAAATATCTTCAGATTTCAACTGATGAAGTTTATGGTAGCCGGAAAGAAGGTTATTTTAAAGAAACTGATCCTTTAAACCCTTCTTCACCTTATTCTGCTTCAAAAGCTAGTGCTGATCTTTTAACTTTGGCTTATTTTAAAACTTACCATCTGCCAGTTTTAATTACCCGTTCAACTAATAATTATGGTCCTTATCAGTATCCAGAAAAAATTATCCCTTTATTTGTCACTAACTTGTTAGAAAATAAAAAAGTTCCTTTATATGGCCGAGGTTTAAATCGTCGAGACTGGCTTTATGTTTTAGATAATTGTCGAGCAATTGATTTAATTATCCATCGAGGGAAAATTGGTGAAATCTATAATGTTGCTAGTGGCGAAGAATTGACAAATTTAGAATTAACAAAAATTATTCTTAAAGAATTAAATAAAGATGAAAAATGGATTGAATATGTCAAAGATAGACCGGGTCATGATTTTCGATATGCAATTGATTGCTCTAAAATAAAGAAACTTGGTTGGCGACCTATTTATAAATTTAAAGAAGCAATTAAAGAAACAATTAAATGGTATCAGAAAAATCAGTGGTGGTGGAAAAAATTAAAATCAGGAAAATATTTAAAATATTATAAAAAGCAATATGGCAAAAATTAAGAAAAATTTAAGACCTCCTAAAGAAGATTATTATTTAAATATTGCTAAAGAAATTTCTCAAAGATCAACCTGTTTTCGAGTCAAGATTGGAGCAATTATTGTTAAAAATGATGTAATTGTTGCCACTGGTTATGTTGGAGCACCAAGGAAGACAAAAGATTGTTTTGAACATGGTTTTTGTTTAAGAGATAAATTAAATATTCCCCATGGTTATCGCTATGAGATTTGTCGCAGTGTTCATGCAGAAATGAATTGTCTAATCAATGCTGCTCGTTCTGGCATCTCAGTATTAGGTGGAGATATTTATATTTATGGAGAATATTTATTACCTTCACCAAAAAAAATGGATATTTATCCCTGTTTTATTTGCAAAAAAATGATTATCAATGCTGGATTAAAAAGAGTAATTTGTTCTCGTGCTAAAGGAGGTTATAAAATTTTTAATGTTGATGATATGGTTAAAGATTGGCAAAGAAAAGATATTCTTGATGATAGATATCAATATGGAATAGATGGTAACAAAAATCTAATTGAAAAATTAAAAAAAATAGGAAAATAAGTTTTCCACAATTTCTTATTTTCTTATTTTATTTTTTTGTTATAATATCTAAATTTTTCTTATGGTTGAATTATTAGAAAAAATTAAAAAAGCAGAAGAAGAGGCAGAAAAAGCAATTTTAAATGCAGAGAAAGAGGCAAAGGAAACCATTGCTTTAAAAGAGAAAGAAAAAATTGAAATTTTAGATAATTTAAAGAATCAACTTAGACCAGAGATCAAAAAAATATATGAAAAAGCTGATCAAGAGATGAAAAAAATAAATGAAGAAGAAAAAGAAAGAAGAAAAAAAGAAATAGAGAAATTAGAGAAGGTTAATAAAGATAAAGCAATTGAGTTTATTTTTAAAAATTTATGGTCGTACCTGTAAAAAAAATTTATTTAGTTGCCTCTGAAACTTATCGAGAAAAAATTTTAAATTTTTTACAAGAATTAGGTGCCGTTCAGATTATTGATTTAAAAGAAGAAAGAGAAGAAAAAAGTAGTGACCTAACTTATGATTTGGCCAGATTAAAATTCTCAATAGACTTTTTAGCTGATTTTAAGAAAAAGAAAAAAATAGATTTGAAAGAGAAATTAACCAGAACTATTTCACCAAAAATAGATATTACTAAAGAGGAATTAGAAAAAATTATTTCTTCCACTGATTGGCGAAAAATTATTGAAGAGGTTGAAAAAGCAGAAGTAAATTTAAATGAATTTTCTAACAAAATAAAAAAACTTCTTGAAGAGAAAGAGAAAGTTTCGCCCTGGAGAAATCTTGATTTAGATCTTAATGAATTGAAAAAAGTAAAAACAATTTCTTTTCTAACCGGTAGGATTATCTCTTCTAACTGGCAGAAATTTTTTGATAATTTGATAAATAAAATTAAATTGGTTGAGATTAAAAAAGTAAGTGAAGAAAATAAAAACGTCTATTTTCTTATTATCTTTGCTAAAGAGATAGAAAAAGAGGTAGAGAAAATTTTAGAAGAAAATAATTTTGAAAAAATAGAATTAGATTTAAATGTTTCACCAACTAAATATTTTAAACAATTAGAAAAAGAATTAAAAATTCTTGAAATAAAATTAGAAGAAACAAATAAAAATATTGATTATTTAACAGATTTTCAAGATAAATTGAAAATAATTTTTGATTGGCTTTCTTGGCAGAAAGAAAAAGAGGAGATTAAACAAAAGATTTCTAAAACAAAATTTACCCTTTCTCTTTTGGCTTGGATAGAGGAAAAGATGATTAATCCCTTAAAAGAAGGATTAGAAAAAATTACTCCAGAATTTGAGATTGTTGAGGCGCCAATAAAAAAAGATGAATCGATCCCGGTTATTTTAAAAAATAAAGAATTTATTAGCGATTTTGAAACAGTAACTAATGTTTATGGAGCGCCAAAATATGATGAGCCCGATCCAACTCCATTTTTAACACCATTTTTCATTCTCTTCTTTGCTATCTGTCTTTCTGATGCTGGTTATGGTTTAGTTTTAACTCTCCTTTCATGGATAATTATTAAATCTCTGAATTTGCCAAAAAAAACAAAAAAATTCTTCCGTCTTTTCATTTGGTTAGGAATAATGACATTTTTTGTTGGTGCTCTTTTAGGTAGTTGGTTTGGAATTGAATTGGAAACCTTACCAGATTTCTTAAAACCAATAAAAGATTTTCTCATTAAAATAAGAATTATTAATCCAGTTAAAAATCCTCTTCAACTTTTAATTGTCTCTTTAGTTTTAGGTGTCTTCCAAATTTTAACTGGTTTAATTGTTAACATGTATTGGAAAATAAAAAATAATGATACCATTAATGCTATTTTAGATAATGGTCCTTGGATATTTCTTATCAGTTCATTATTAATCTTTATTGGTGCCCAAACTAAATTTTTGCCTTTATCAATTAGTTTAACTAAATATCTAGTTTTAATTGGAGCTATCTTAGTTGTTTTAACCCAAGGGAGAAAACAAAAAAATATTTTCTTAAAGATTCCAGCTGGCATTCTTTCTCTTTATGGTTTGATTGGTTATCTTTCTGATACTCTTTCTTATTCTCGTTTATTAGCTCTTGGTTTAGCTACCAGCATTATAGCTATGGTTGTTAATTTAATCGCTAAAATTTTTAGCCAAATGATTCCGGTTGTTGGTTTTATTATTGCCATTTTTGTTTTGCTTGGTGGTCATATTTTTAATATTGGAATTAATGCCTTAGGTGGTTTTATTCATTCGGCTCGTTTGCAATTTGTGGAATTCTTTCCTAAGTTTATGGAAGGCGGAGGAATAAGATTTAGACCATTTAAAAAAGAGGGGAGATATATTCGTTTAATAAATAATAATTAAAACTTATGGAATTAGGACTTATTTTAGCTATTTTAGGTACAGTTTTAGCTGCTGCTTTAGCCGGTATTGGTTCAGCTTTAGGCGTCAAGCTGGTTGGTGAAGTAGCCGCTGGTCTTGTTTCTGAAGATCCAGAAAAATTTGGTAAGGTTTTACTTTTACAAGCCCTGCCAGGGACCCAAGGAATTTATGGATTTTTAGGTGCAATTATGGCTTTACAGAAAGTTGGACTTTTAGGAGGTGGAGTTAAATTCATTTCTTTAGATGTTGGTTGGCAAATTTTTTTAGCTTGTTTACCGGTTGGCGTAGTTGGTCTAATTTCTGCTATTTTACAAGCAAGAGTAGCAGCAGCCGGTGTTAATATTGTGGCAAAAAAACCAGCTGAATCTGGGAAACCAGTCATTTTCGCTGCGATGGTTGAAACTTATGCTGTCTTAAGTTTGCTGGTAACGATTTTATTACTTAATGGAATTAAAGTAGGCTAAGGGAATTTTTAACAAAATCCAAATATCTAATGACAAATTGGAGGTTTAGAAATTAGAAATTAGATATTAGGAATTTTTATATTGTATGGCCTTAGATGATATTCTTAAAAAAATTGAAAAAGAAACAAAAGAGAAAATAAAGAAAATCAAAGAAGAAGCTAATTTAGAAATCAAGAAAATAGAAGAAAAATATCAGAAAGAAATTGAAAAAAAGAAAAATCAGATTTTAGATCAAGTAAAAGAAGAGACAGAAAAAAAGATAAAACATCATCAGATTAAAGTCCTTTTAGAGACAAAAAATTTGATTTTGTCCAAAAAACAAGAGATTTTAGAAAAGGTCTATCAAGAAGTTTTAGATAGATTGTCAAAACTTAGTGATGAAGAATATCTGAAATTGATTTTAATTTTAATTAATAAATGTCCAGAAGATGGTCAGATTATTCCAGCCAAAAATAGAGAAAAAATTACCCAAAAAGCAATCTTAGAAAGCAAGAAAAAAATTACCCTTTCCAAAGAATCATTGCCGATTAAAGGTGGTTTTATTTTTTCTTCTAAAAAATTAGAAATTGATAATAGTTTTGAAAACTTGATTAAAATCATTCGTGAAAAAACAGAAATAGAAGTGGCAAAAATTTTATTTAAAGACTTATGAAGAGAATAAACTATACCTTTATTACTGGGAAAATTAGATATCTTGAGACTAAGCTTCTTAATGTTGTCGATTTAGAAAGAATGATTGATGCCCCTAATTTAGAATCAGCTTTCAAAATTCTTTATGATACTGACTATGGGGCTCATCTTCTTGAAAGAAAACCTGAAGAATTTGAGATGGTTATTTTAGATGATCTTTTGGAAGACAAAAAATTATTATGGCAATTTGTTTTTGATAAAGATTTAATAAAATTTTTACTTTTAGAATATGATTTTCATAATCTGAAAGTGATCTTTAAAGAAAAATTGTATAATAAAGATTTAGATTATTTACTTATTCCTTTAGGTTTTTTCGAGCCAGTTATTTTTAAAAAAGTTATTATTGATAAAGAAAGAATAAAAATAGATAAAGAATTTCAAGAAATTATTGATGAGGCAAATAATTTTTTAAAACCAGATCTACATCCTTATCAAATAGAATTTTTCTTTGACCAAAAATATTTCTTGCTTTTAAAAAAATTAGCCGAGAAATTAAAAAATAAATTTATTATTGATTTTGTTAATTTGAAATTAGATCTAACCAATTTAAGAATCTTTCTAAGAATAAAAAATTTAAAAAGGGATGTCGATTTTCTTAGCCAAGCCTTAGTTATTCCAGGAAAAATAGATATTAATGATTTAATTAATCTTTATCATCAAGATATAGAAAAAACGCTTAAATATTTGGTTAAATTTTTACCTCCTTATTTTGAAAAATATTTTTCAGAATATTTAAAAGAAAAAGATCTTTGGTTGTTAGAAAAAAGATTTTTTGAGGCAGAAATAGAATATCTGAGAAAAGCAAAATATATTGCTTATGGTCCAGAAATAGTTGTTGCCTATTTTTACGCTAAAAAGAATGCAAACAAAAATATCAGATTGATTATGAGTGGAAAATTAAATAAAATAGAAAATGAGATATTAAAAGGAAAAATAAGAGCTCTCTATTAAACTATGGAATATAAAATTGGCATTATTGGCAATAAAGATACAATTTTTGGTTTGAAGGCCTTTAATTTGGAAATTTTTCCTATTAGTAATTTAGAGGAAGGGAAAGAAGCAATTAAAAAAATCAGTCAAGATAATTTTGCCATTATTTTTATTACTGAAGATTGGGAAGAAAAATTAGAAGAAGAGTTGTTGTCTTTAAAGAGAGCAACTATTCCAGCAATTATTTCATTACCTACCCATTTAGGAAGCACCGGTTATGGTTTAAAAGAATTAAAAAAAATAGTTGAAAGGGCAATAGGAAGTGATATACTTTTTCAAAATAAAAAATAAATAAAAAATATGGAAGGAATAATAAAAAAAGTTTCTGGTCCCCTAGTGATTGGTAAAAAAATGACTGGCGTAAAAATGTATGATTTAGCCAAAGTCTCAGAAAAGAAATTAATTGGCGAGATTATTAAAATTGAAGGAGATGAGGCAGCTATTCAAGTTTATGAAGAGACTGCTGGTTTAGGACCAGGTGAACCAATCTATCTCGAAGGTAAACCATTAACTGTTGAGTTGGGTCCAGGATTAATTGGTTCGATCTATGATGGTATTCAAAGACCACTAAATGTTATTCGTGAAAAATTTGGTCATTATATTACTCGTGGTATTGAAATACCAGCTTTAGAAAGAAATAAAAAATGGGATTTTCAACCAAGAAAGAAAAAAGGCGATGAGGTTGAAGAAGGTGATATTTTAGGTGTTGTCCAAGAAACAAGTTTAGTTGAACATCGTATTTTAGTTCCACCATCTATAAGAGGAAGAATAAAAGAGATAAAGAAAGGGGAATTTACTGTTGAAGAAATAATTTGTTGGATTGAAACAGAAGAAGGTATTAAAGAAATAAAAATGAAACAGGAATGGCCGATCCGTCAGCCAAGGCCAGTTAAAGAAAGAATAATCCCAAAAGAACCATTAATTACTGGCCAAAGGGTAATTGATACATTTTTCCCAGTGGCTAAAGGAGGAACAGCCTGTGTTCCAGGACCATTCGGGAGTGGCAAAACTGTTGTTCAACACCAATTAGCTAAATGGGCTGATGCTGATATTATTATTTTTATTGGTTGTGGAGAAAGAGGAAACGAGATGGCTGATGTTTTACTTGAATTTCCTCATCTTCTTGACCCACGATCAGGTCAACCATTGATAAAAAGAACTGTTTTAATTGCTAATACTTCCAATATGCCGGTGGCAGCTCGTGAGGCCTCAATTTATACTGGTATTACCATAGCCGAATATTTTCGTGATATGGGTTATAAAGTCGCTTTAATGGCTGATTCTACTTCTCGCTGGGCTGAAGCTTTAAGAGAAATCTCCGGTCGATTAGAAGAAATGCCAGGAGAGGAAGGATATCCGGCTTATTTAGGTTCAAAAATAGCCAGTTTTTATGAAAGAGCTGGTGAAGTCATTTGTTTAGGTAAAGAAAAAAGAATTGGTTCTTTAGCTGTGATTGGTGCAGTTTCACCGCCAGGTGGAGATTTTTCAGAGCCAGTTACTCAAAATACCTTGCGGGTAACTAAAGTTTTTTGGGCTCTTGATGATAATTTAGCTAGTCAAAGACATTTCCCCGCCTTAAATTGGTTAACTAGTTATTCTCTTTATACTGAAGTATTAGAAGATTTTTTGAAAAGAGAAATTGCTCCAGATTTTTCCGATTTAAGAACGAAAGCAATGGATATTTTACAAAAAGAAGCGAAGCTCCAAGAAATTGTTAGATTAGTTGGTGTTGAATCATTGTCAGAAAAAGATCAATTAATTCTTTTGACAGCAAAATCAATTCGTGAAGATTTTCTTCAGCAAAATGCCTTTGATGAAATTGATACATATACTTCTCTTAAAAAACAATATCTGATGTTAAAAGCAATTCTTACCTTTTATGAAAGAGGAATTAAAAAACTATCTGAAGGGAAATCATTTTCAGAAATTTCTTCTTCTCCTTTACGAGAAAAAATTGTTAAAATGAAATTTATCTCTGAAAAAGAACTAGAAAAGATAGAAAATCTAGTTGATGAAATAAAAACCTCTCTTTAATTTAAAAATATGCTCAAATCCTATAAAACAATTAAGAAAATCGCTGGGCCACTTTTAATTGTTGAAGATGTGGAAAAAGCTACTTATCAGGAATTAGTTGAAGTTGAATTACCTAATGGAGAAATTAGAAGAGGTAGAGTTTTAGAAATTGATGAAAATCGAGCCATTGTCCAAATGTTTGAAGAAACAAGAGGAATTTCTGTTGAAGGTTCAAAAGCAAGATTTTTAGGTAAAACAATGGAGATAGGTGTTTCAGAAGAAATGTTGGGAAGAATTTTTTCTGGCTCTGGTTTACCAATTGACGGTGGTCCAAAAATTATTCCAGAAAAGTTACTCGATATTAATGGTGCACCAATTAATCCTGAAGCGAGAGATTATCCCACAGAATTTATCCAGACAGGAATTTCTTCAATTGATGCTATGAATCCATTGGTTCGCGGTCAAAAATTACCAATCTTTTCAGGAGCTGGTTTACCCCATTTAGAGATTGCTACTCAAATTGCCCGTCAAGCAAAACTAATTAAAGGCGAAGAGAAATTCGCTGTTGTTTTTGGTGCAATGGGTATTACTTTTGAAGAAGCAGAATATTTTATTAAAGATTTTAAAGAAACTGGTGCGATTGAAAGGGCAGTTTTATTCGTCAACTTAGCCGATGATCCAGTCATTGAAAGAATTACTTTACCAAGAATTGCCTTAACTGTAGCTGAATACTTAGCTTTTGAAAAAGATATGCATGTTTTAGTCATTTTAATTGATATGACTCATTATTGTGAGGCTTTGCGCGAAATTTCTGCTGCTCGAAAAGAAGTACCAGCCAGGCGTGGCTATCCTGGCTATATGTATTCAGATCTTTCGACGATTTATGAGCGAGCTGGCCGTTTAAAAGGTAAAAAAGGATCTATTACTCAGATCCCAATTTTGACCATGCCGGAAGATGATAAAACTCATCCTATTCCTGACTTAACTGGTTATATTACTGAAGGACAAATTATTCTTTCTCGCGAACTTCATCACAAAGGTATTTATCCACCAGTTGATGTTTTACCATCCCTTTCCCGTTTAAAAGACAAAGGTATCGGCCAAGGAAAAACAAGAGAGGACCATCCAGGTATCTCTAATCAACTTTTTTCAGCTTATGCCCAAGGCAAAAAGGCAAGAGAGTTAGCTACTATTTTAGGAGAGGCAGCCTTAACTGAACTTGATAAAAAATATTTAAAGTTCGCTGAGGAATTCGAGAATCGTTTTATCAAGCAAGGATTGTATGAAGATCGGACAATCTTTCAGAGCTTAGATTTAGCCTGGCAACTTTTATCGATTTTGCCTAAACAAGAATTAAAAAGAATTAAAGAGATATATATTGAAAAATATTTACCAAAATAACATTTTATTTTTATATGAGATTAGCTGTCAATCCAACAAGAATGGAACTTCTAAAACTCAAAGAAAGGAGAGAGTTAGCTATTTATGGTTATAAACTTTTGAAAGAAAAAAGAGACTCCTTGATGAGAGAATTTTTAAAAATTATTAAAGAGACATATGAGTTAACAAAAAAGATAGAAAAAGAAATTCAGCTTGCCTTAAGAAATTTTATCTTTGCTACAGTTGAGATCAGACCAGAAGTTTTAGAAGAAGCATTTGTTACTTCTTCAAAAAAAATTAAGTTGACTTTGATAACAAGAAATGTTATGAATGTGACTATTCCTGATTTTAAATTTGAAGAAGAAGGAGACTTCCTTTGTTATTCTTTAGCCTTTTCTTCAGTTGAACTTGATTATTCTTTACAAATCTTTTCTCAACTTTTAAAAGATATTTTAAAATTAGCTGAATTAGAAAATTCGGCTTATCTTTTATCTTTAGAAATTGAAAAAACTAGGCGTCGAGTTAATGCTTTAGAACATGTTTTTATTCCTTCAATAGAAAAAACCATTAAGTACATTTCTCGTAAACTTGAAGAACAAGAACGTAATACATTTGTTGCCTTAATGAAGATAAAAGAAACACTTAGGTAATTATAAATTAATGAAAAAAAGACGATTAGCAATCTTTGATATTGATGGAACAGTTTTTCGTTCCAGTTTACTTATCGAATTAACTGAAGGGTTAATTCGAAATGGTATTTTCCCTCAAAAAGCAAGAAAATTGTATCTTCGTAGTTATCAAGATTGGTTAAACCGTCGACGTCCATATAAAAATTATATCGATAAGGTAATAAAGACATTTATTCAAAATATAAAAGGGGTTAGTGAAAAAGAATTTTCCAAAGTTGTTAAAAATATAGTTGCTTTTCATTCTGCTCGTCTTTATTGTTATACCCGTGATCTGATTAAAAAACTAAAAAAGAAAGGATACTATCTTTTAGCTATTTCTAACTCTCCTAAGAAAATAGTTGATGAATTCTGCAAAAAACTTGGTTTTGAAAAGGTTTATGGCCAGATGTATAAAATCGATAAAAAAGGAAGATTCACTGGTGAGATACTTTATCCAGAATTGATTTTTAATAAAGCCAAAATTTTGAAACGAGCAATAAAAAAAGAAAATTTGACATTAAAAAAATCAATTGGCATTGGTGATACAGAAAGCGATATCGCTTTTTTAAAAATGGTGGAAAAACCAATCTGTTTTAATCCAAATAGAAAGCTTTATCAGTATGCTAAGCGTCATAACTGGCAGATTGTTGTTGAAAGGAAAGATGTTATCTATCATTTTAAAAAATGAAAACAAAAGAAAAAATCTTAATTCTTGGAGGTAAGGGAATGTTAGGATCAGATCTTTGTTTTGTTTTTAGAAATGATGAAACAGTTTGTTGGGGTCGTAAAGATTTAGATATTACCAAGAAAAAAGAAGTTGAGAGAAAAATTAAAAAATTAAATCCGAAAATTGTCATTAATGCAGCAGCCTATACTGATGTTGAGATGGCAGAAAAGGAGTTTTTTTTGGCAAAAAAGATAAATAGTCAAGGAGTAAAAAATTTAGTTAATGTTTGCGCTGAGATAGGCGCAATTTTTGTTCATTATTCAACTGATTATGTTTTTGATGGTAAAAAGAAAAGTGGTTATCGAGAAAGCGATCTTCCTAAAAATCCAACTAATAAATATGGACTCTCAAAACTATTTGGAGAGAAGGTAATTGAAAATTATAGATTGAAAAATAAAAATTTCAAATATTATTTAATTAGAACAAGTTGGCTTTTTGGTTCGAAAACTGAACCAAAGAAACATAAAAATTTTGTCCAAACAATTTTAAAATTAGCAAGAAAGAAAAAAGTTTTAAGAGTTGTCAATGATCAGTTTGGTAAGCCAACATATACTTTAGATTTAGCAAAAGCAACAAGAAGAATTATTAAAGAAAAACTACCATTTGGCATCTATCATTTAACTAATGAAGGAATAACAACCTGGTATAAATTTGCAAAAGAGATTGTTAAATTGGCAAAAATAAAAATTAAAGTTTTACCTTGTTCTTCATCAGAATATAAGACATTGGCAAAAAGACCAAAATATTCTATACTGATAAATACAAAACTGCCAAAATTAAGAAGTTGGAAACTGGCTTTAAAGGAATATTTAAAACTATGAAAGGCATTATTTTAGCTGGGGGTTTAGGGACGAGATTACTTCCCTTAACCCGGGTGACAAACAAACATCTTTTGCCTGTCTATAAAAAACCAATGATCTATTATCCATTGGAAACTTTAGTTAATGCTGGTATTAAAGACATTATGATTGTCACTGGCGGCGAATCTCCTGGTGATTTTTTAAAACTATTAGGTTCAGGTAAAGATTTTGGTCTGAAAGAAATTCATTTTGCTTATCAAGAAGGTGCAGGTGGTATTGCCGCTGCTCTTTCTTTGGCCGAAGATTTTGCTGATAATGATAAAATTGTGGTTATTCTTGGCGATAATATCTTTGAAGATAATATTAAAAAATTTGTTGAAGATTTTGCTAAACAAGAATTTGAAGTTAATGGTAAAAAAGTTGGTGGAGCTAAGATATTTTTAAAAGAGATATCCGATCCAAAGCGTTTTGGGGTAGCTGAAATTAAAGGAAAAAAAATTGTTGGCATTGAAGAAAAACCACTAAAACCGAAATCAAATTATGCAGTAACTGGTCTTTATATGTATGATAACCAAGTTTTCGATGTCATTAGAAGTTTAAAACCTTCAGAAAGAGGAGAGTTAGAAATTACCGATGTCAATAATTTTTATATCAAACAAGGAACAATGACTTATGAAATCTTAAAAGGTTTTTGGACGGATGCGGGTACCTTTGACTCATTATTGCAGGCAAGTAATTTGGTGGCTGAAAAAGAGAGAAGACAATCTCAATTTCCTAAAAAATTATAAATTTCTAAAATTTATGAGTCGATTTGTTATCCAAGGGAGACAACAATTAGAAGGAGAAATTGAGGTAAAAGGGATGAAAAATGCAATTACCCCAATTTTGGCGAGCACACTTTTGATTTCTGGGGATTGTATTTTAAAAAATGTGCCAAGGATTTTAGATGTCGAAACAATGATCGAAATTTTGAAAAGTTTGGGTTCAAGAATTGAATTTTTAGATGAACATACTCTTAAAATTAATAATAAAGATGTCAATTTACAGAAACTGGATAAAATTTTAATCAAAAAGATGCGCTCATCTGTTCTTTTGATAGGACCACTTTTGTCTCGTTTTGGTAAAGTAGAAATTCCTGAGCCAGGTGGATGTATTATTGGTAATCGACCGATTGATACTCATCTCAATGCTTTAGAAAAATTTGGAGTAAAAATCGAAAAAGAAGGAGAATTTTATAGTTTAAAAACAAAAGGTTTAGTGGGAAATGAGATTGTTCTCCAGGAATTTTCTGTTACCGCTACAGAAAATGCTATTATGACAGCAGTTTTAGCCAAAGGTAAAACAGTAATTAAACTTGCTGCTGCTGAGCCACATGTTCAAGATCTATGTAATTTTTTAAATAAAGCTGGAGCAAAAATTTCTGGTATTGGTACCCATACTTTAGAAATTATCGGAACAAAAAAATTAAAAGGTGTTGAACATACAATTATTCCTGATCAAATTGAAACCGGTACTTTAGCTGTCATAGGTGCTTTAAATCAAGGGAAAATTTTGATAAAAAATATAGCCCCAGAACATTTAGATATTATTTTACTCAAATTAAAACAGATTGGCGTAAATTTTGAATTGAAGAAAAATTCTCTTTTAGTTTATCATACAGCAAAATTAAAAGCATTTAATTTACAAACTTTGCCTTATCCTGGCTTTCCTACTGATCTTCAAGCACCATTTGGTCTATTAGCCACTCAGTGTCAAGGGACAAGTTTGATTAAAGATCCGATGTATGAAGGAAGATTAGGTTACATTCAAGAGTTAGTAAAGATGGGTGCCAATGCTATTATTGCTGATCCTCATCGGGTAATTATTACTGGCCCAACGCCACTTTATGGGCAGGAAATAAAAACACTTGATTTGCGAGCTGGTGCTACCTTAATTATCGCTGGTCTTATTGCTTACGGAGAGACAATAATTAATGATGCAGAAATTATTGATCGCGGTTATGAAAAAATAGATGAACGATTAGCTAAACTTGGAGCAAAAATAAAAAGATTAGAAGATTAATTATGGAAGAAGAAATTAAAGAAAAAAAGAAAAAACAAAAATTTATCATTCTTATCATCATTACTTTTTTAATTGGTTTTATTCTTGGCCGACTCTACTTTCCTTTTGAAGAAAAAGAGACATCTTTTGTTAATTTGATTAAAAAAATTGAATTTAAAGATACCAATGTCAATTACAACCTTTTTTTAGATGTTTTAGAAACAATCAGGAATAAATATATCAAACAACCTATCTCAGAAAAAGATCTTTTTTACGGTTCGCTTAAAGGTCTTGTTTCAGGTCTCAATGATCCCTATTCTGTCTTTTTTGATCCCCAATTTGCTAAAGAATTTAAAATAGAACTTTCTGGAACTTTTGAAGGGATTGGTGCAGAAATAGGGATAAAAAAAGGTCGGATTGTCATTATTGCTCCTTTAGAGAATACGCCTGCCTCTCGGGCTGGACTAAAACCAGGTGATGAAATTTATGCTATTAATAATGAGGATACTTTAGGAATGACTCTTGATGAAGCGGTAAATAAAATTAGAGGTAAAAAAGGAACAGAGGTTAAACTTTTGATTATGAGAAAAGATTGGGAAAAACCAAAAGAATATGTCATTATTAGAGATATCATTAGAATAAAGACTGTCCGCTATGAGATGAAAGATCAGATTGCCTATCTTAAAATTTCTTATTTTAACGAGAAAACAATTGATGAGTTTGATAAAATTACTAGAGAAATTTTGACTTATAATCCAAAAGGTCTAATTTTGGATTTAAGAAATAATCCTGGTGGTTATCTTTATGCAGCTGTAGAAGTGGCTGGCGCTTGGCTTGGTGATAAAGTAGTAGTTATTGAAAAAAGTCGAGAAAAAGAATATGAGCATCGGGCTAGCAGGAAAGAGAAATTTTCTAATTTGCCGACTATCGTTTTAGTTAATAAAGGCTCAGCTTCTGGTTCAGAAATTTTAGCTGGTGCTTTGCAAGATTATGGTGTGGCAAAAATTTTAGGAGAAACTACATTTGGCAAAGGGAGTGTTCAAGAACTAACCGAATTCAGTGATGGATCAATCGTCAAATTAACAGTTGCTTATTGGCTTACACCTCAAAAAAGAGAAATCGAAGGTAAAGGAATTGAGCCAGATATTAAAGTAGAGCTGACTGAAAAAGATATCGAAGAAGGAAAAGATCCCCAATTAGAAAAAGCAATGGAAATTTTACGTCAATCTTTTAAATGAAAAATTTATGAAGGTGATTCTTTTACAAGATGTCGAAAAACTTGGTAAAAAATATGAGATAAAGGAAGTAGCTGATGGTTTTGCTATGAATTTTTTAATTCCGAAAAAATTGGCAATTTTAGCCACACCAAAGGAAATAGAAAAAATTAAAAGAAAAAAAATTCTCGAAGAAGAAAAAAGAAAAAAAGAAATTGAAGTTTTTAAAAATTTAGCTGAAAAAATAAAAAATTTAGAGATTTTTGTCAAAGAAAAAGCCAATCCCGATGGAAAACTTTATGGCTCGATCAATCAAGAGAAAATTGCTCAATTATTAAAAGAGAAGGGTTTTGAAATTGATTCAGAGAAAATAAATCTCAAAGAACCAATTAAAGAATTGGGTGAATATGAAGTAGAAATAATTTTTTTACCTGAGATAAAGAGTAAATTAAAATTGAAAATAGAAGAAGAGTGAATTTAAATAGGAAAACTTTCTAATCCCCAAGGGGTAATTTTTTTTATCTTTACTTTTATAAATTTTCCTTTCAAATTTTCGTTATCTGATTTATAGACTGGAATTTTTACATTTTTAAACGTTTTTGTTCGACCAAAAAGAAAATTTTCTTTTTTATTTTCAATTAAAACATCAACAACTTTATTAAGATATCTTTTATTTTTTTCTAAAGCTGTTTTTTCTAAAATTTTAACCAAACTTCTCCAACGTCTTTCTTTTTCTTTTATAGAAACATCATCTTTTAATTTTGCTGCGGCTGTACCAAAACGAGGTGAATATTTGGCGATATAGGCCATATCAAATTTTATTTCTCTCATTAATTTAGCAGTGTTAGTAAATTGTTTTTTTGTTTCAGTGGGAAAACCAACAATAATATCAGTTGAAATAGTAATATATCTTTCAATTCCTTGACGAGTTTGAAAAAATTTTTTTCGAATTTTACGAATAAGATTTTTATAATGAGAAACAGTATAATGCCGGTTCATTCTTTTTAAAATTTCATCATCACCTGATTGAACTGGCAAATGAAGATAGGGCATTACCTTTTTACATTTAGCCATTGTTTCTATTAATTTGTCAGAGAGATCTTTTGGATGGCTGGTAATAAAAGTTAACCAAAAATCTCCCTTTAAATCATTAATCATTTTTAATAATTGATAAAAATTTATAGTTTTGACTTTTGACTTTTGAATTTTGATTTTTTTCTGATAACTATTGACATTTTGACCAAGCAAAACAATCATCTTATACCCTTCTTTAATTAATTTTTTTACTTCACAAATAATTTTTTCCACCGGTCTTGAAATTTCTCTTCCTCTGGTATAAGGGACAACGCAATAAGAGCAAAAATTATTACAACCAGTCATAATCGGTACATAGGCGATCGGAAAACTAGAATATTGGGGTTTGATTTCTAAATAGTTTTTCGTTTTAATTTCTGGTTTTGACTTTGAGATCAATTCTGGCCATTTTGGCAAATTATTAATTTCTAAAATAAAATCAACTTTATTTTTTAATTTCTCTTTGTCTTCTGATAAGATACATCCTGTTAAAATAATTTTTGGTTTTAATTTTTTATTTTGATTTTTAATTTTTAAAATTTGATCTATTTTTCCATAAACACGGTCAACAGCTGATTGTCGAACTGAACAAACATTTAAAACAATTAAATCTGCCATCTCTATCTTAGAAGTAGGCGAGTAACCAATTTTTTCCAATACTGTAGCAATCCGCTCTGAATCGGATTTGTTCATTTGACAAC
>JBKBVX010000049.1:0-3197 GCA_046289355.1 Patescibacteria group bacterium | reverse complement strand
CGTCGCGATTTTTATTTATATGTTGATGAGTTTCAAAATTTTGCTACCGAATCTTTTGTTAATATCTTATCTGAGGCAAGAAAATATCATCTCAATTTAATTTTAGCCCATCAATACATTCAACAACTTGATGAAAAAGTAAGAGCAGCAGTTTTTGGTAATGTTGGGACAATTATTTGCTTTCGCGTTGGAGCAGAAGATGCAGAAATTTTAGCAAAAGAATTTGCCCCAAGATTTTCTGAAACTGATTTAGTCAACTTAGATAAATATGATATCTATGTGAAATTGATGATTGATGGTATCACTTCCGAACCATTTTCTGCTAGAACTTTACCACCAATTTCCGAAATTCAAGGTCATAAAGAAAAAATTATCCGAATTACCAGAGAAAGATATTCTGAAGAAAGAAGAGTAGTTGAGGAAAAAATTGCCCGCTGGAGTGGTCTTCCTCAAGAGGAGATTTCAAAAAAACTCTCTCAAAATGGAATTAGGAAATATGAAGCAGAGTGTAGTATTTGCGGCACTATCACTCGTGTTCCTTTTGTTCCTGATGGTATTAGACCAGTTTATTGTAAAAAATGCTTAAAAACTGTAAAGAAACAAAAAAAGGAAGAGGTAAAAAAAGAATAAATATTTATGAAGTTTAAAAAATTTCTTTTATTTTTTTTCTCTATAATTTTAGGTATTGTTTTAGTTGTTTGGCTTATTAATAAAGTTGGGTTAGATAAAATTTTAAAGACTCTTACTTTTATTTCTTGGTGGCATTTTTCTATTATTTTTTTTCTTAGTATTTTGATTTTTATTTTCTATCTAAAAAAATGGGAAATTATTGTTCAACCATATAACTATTCGACAAATTTAAAAAGACTTATCATTGCTACCCTTGGCGAACAGGCTATTAGTTTTATTACGCCGGTGATGCATATTGGTGGTGAAGGATTAAAAGCACTTCTTTTAAAAGAAGATAATGAAAATAGATCTTTTACTAAAACTTTCAATTTGATTATCTTAGATAGATTGGCCGAAGGTTATGCTTTACTCATTTTTTTTATTTTAGGTGGAATTATTTCTTTTTTTTATAGATATTTTCTTCTTGGTTTTATTTCAATTTTTATTTCTTTAATGATTACTTTTATTATTCTTTTAATTTTGAGAATACCAGAATTTTCTATCTCTCTCCTTAATTTTTTTGGTTTTAAGAAAGTTGTCCGGGATGAAGGAAAAATTAAAGAAGAAATAAATTTCATCAAAAATTTTCTTCTTTTATATAAAAAAAATTTTTATTTAGATATTTTTGTCTCTTTCCTTATTTTAATTTTAAAGGCTTTCCAGATTTATCTTCTTATTTTTTTCTTAGGAGAAAGTTTGTCAATTTTTAAAATTTATTTTATTAAATTAGCTATTATTATAGGAGGAATTATTCCTACCCCTGGTTCTTTAGGAGGATTAGAATTAATTGTTGCTTATTCTTTTTCTTTTCTTAACCTTCCTCTTTATAAAGCTATTGCCATGCTTATTATTTTAAGAACAGTCCAAATTATCTTTGTCAGTTTAGGTATTATCCTTGTTTTACCATATTCTACAGTTAAAGTTTATCCTTTTCTTTCTCATAAAAATAATAGAAAATAGTCTTTGATAGAAAGATAAATTATTATTGTTTTTTTTCTATTTTTTTATATAATAATTAAATATGAATTCATCTAAAATCAGAAAAAATTTTTTAGATTTCTTTAAAAGAAATGGGCATGAAATTATACCTTCTTCTTCATTGATTCCTGCTGATCCAACTGTTTTATTTACTTCAGCTGGGATGCAGCAGTTTATTCCTTATCTTTCTGGTGAAGTTATTCCACCTTATCGACGAGCTGTTTCTTGTCAGAAATGTTTTCGGACTTCTGATATTGAAAATATCGGTTCTCCTTTTCATCATACCTTTTTTGAAATGCTTGGTAATTGGTCTTTTGGCGATTATTGGAAAAAAGAAGCTATTGAATTAGCATTAGAATTATTGATTTCAAAATTCAAAATTCCAATTTCTAAACTATGGGTGACTGTCTTTAAAGGAGAAAATGAAATACCAAAAGATGAAGAGGCAATTAGATTTTGGCTTAAGGCTGGTATTCCAAAAGAAAAAATTAAGGAATTTGGGATGGAAGACAATTTCTGGGGTCCGATTACTGAAGAAGGACCATGTGGTCCTTGTTCGGAAATTCATTATGATCGGGGTGAAGAATTTAAAATAGGCGAATGTGATATCAAAGGTTGTGGGCCAAATTGTAGTTGTGGGCGGTTTGTAGAAATTTGGAATTTAGTTTTTATGGAGTACAATAGAAAAGTTAAAGATCAAGAGTCAAACATTAAAAATTATGAATATTTACCACTACCAGCAAAAAATATTGATACCGGAGCTGGACTTGAAAGGTTAGCTTGTGTTTTACAAAATAAAAAATCTAATTTTGAAACAGATTTATTTTGGCCAATTATTAAAAAAATTGAAGAATTTTCAGATATATCTTATCAATCAAAAGTAAAGCCATATCGAATTATTGCTGATCATCTTCGTGCCTCTTGTTTTCTAATTAGTGAAGGAATTTTACCAAGCAAAGAAGAAAGGGGTTATATTTTAAGAAGATTGCTCCGGCGAGCGATTCGCTATGGCAATTTAATTAAAGCAAAAAAGGGTTTTTTAATTCCTTTAGCTAATATAGTCATTGAACATTATCAAGAGATTTATCCAGAATTAAACCAAAAAAGAAATGATATTTTAACTGTTATTCAACAAGAAGAAGAAAAATTTGAAAAAACTTTAGAAAGGGGATTGAAGGAATTTGAAAAAATTGTCTCGCGAACGAATTTATTAGAAATTTCTGGAGAAGATGTTTTTCATCTTTATGACACATTTGGTTTTCCAATAGAGTTGACAGAAGAATTGGCCAAAGAAAGAGGGTTAAAAATTGATAAAGATGGATTTAAAAAATGTTTTGTTAGACATCAAGAAATTTCTCGAGCCGGAGCGATAAAAAAATTTGGCGGTCATGGATTAAAAGGGGGAATAACTGATAAAGAAAAAGAAAAAATTGTTAGACTCCATACTGCTACTCATTTATTACATGCTGCCTTACGTCAAGTTTTAGGTAATCATGTCCAACAAGCTGGTTCTGATATTAATCCAGAAAGATTAAGATTTGATTTTACCC
>JBKBVX010000048.1:0-3278 GCA_046289355.1 Patescibacteria group bacterium | reverse complement strand
AATTATTTCTTTTTGTGTGTTTACTCTCAATAAGATAAATTTTTCTCTGCTTTATTTTGTACTCATCAAGAGTAAGACTATCGGGAATAATATTGCTATTATTCCAGCCAGAAAAAATTAAGGCTTGTCCATTTTCTTTTAAATTTCTTTTTATACATTCCAATAATTGTTGAATTTTCTCCCCATATTCAGAAACATTCCATTCTACATAGCCATCCACTACATTTTCAGCTTTTCTGTGATAATTTGTAGGTTTTCCATTAAATTCAATTCCAAAAGGAGGATCTACAATAATTAAATCAGCATTAACATTATTCCATTCGTTCATATCTTTAATGGAATACTTTTATAGTAATTTTTTCAATTTTTTTCATAAATTTTTTACTTAATTAACAATTTGAATTTATTTGTCATTGCCTCTTTTTTTAACAAGTTGAAAAAATTTATTTGGGTTTTATTAAGCGTTTCTTTTTTAAATCCTTTTTCGGTTGTAAGTTTTAACACCGGTATGCTTTTGTATTTTTTATCATCAATCTTCACATCTTCCAAATTTGTAAACAAAACCATTTTTAGCAAACCATCTTTTATGTCTCCTAAAGATGGGAAATTATTTCTTTTTGTGTGTTTACTCTCAATAAGATAAATTTTTCTCTGCTTTATTTTGTACTCATCAAGAGTAAGATAATAACATCCGCCTAGATAATTTCTAATAGTAATTCTTCCCTTTTTTCCATCTAATTTTTCTTTTGGTTGAGTCGTTACACTTTCTCGCCACTGAGCTCGTTTTGCTAAATCTCGAGAAAGTCTCATGAATTCTTCTTTTCCTTTTAAAAGTTCCTCAATTCTTTTTTTCGCCCTTTCTTTTGAATGCATTTTAATTTTAAGCTTTTTTGAAATAATATCATAAAATTTTAGTGCTTTTTCCAATAGTTCTCCTACTTTTTCGATCTGAGATAAATTCCAATGTAAAGCATCCGATTGATATGACAAAAGACTCTCAAGTTCTTTTTTAATATGCGAAACATCAAATTCTTGTTTAGTTATTTTAGTAGTTTTATATTGTTTTTTCAAACTTGGTTTGGCATTTACATAATATGCTACAATTACATAAATTCCTAATAAACTCATTAAAGAAATGGTATCCCATTGGAGAAAATCGCGGTCTCCTTCTATTCCTTCATCTTTCATTATGGGAATAATTGTGACTTTTCTGCCAGAGAATGCTAGAGAATCATAGACTCTTGCATAAGGGTAAGACCTTGTTCTTTTAGGAGAGACCCACCAACTTATAGCAATTTGGTTTGTATTGTCGATATTTAAAATAAAAGTCGCATCTTTAGATAGTGCTTCTTCAAAATTATTTATGGTATAAATGTTTAATTTCCGGCACAAAAAAGGTCTATATTTTATACCAGTAATTTTAGCTGATAGGTCCATATTTTCCTTTTTTTCGAATGATTATTTCAAAAGTATCTTGATTGTTATCCAATGTTTGTTGACCTTCAAAACCTACTTTCTTTTTTATGATCGGTATAAGAGATTTTTTTATCTCTATTCCAATACTATTTCTCCCTAACATCCTTGCTACCTTCATCGTTGTTCCACTTCCTACAAAAGGATCTAAAACTGTTTCGCCTTTATATGAAAAAAGCTTTATTGCTCTATATGGTAATTCTTCTGGAAAGGCAGCGATATCTTTTTCCAAAGGTGATCCTGGCAAAACATTATTCATTTCCCAAAGGGTCATATACCATTTATTTTGAAGAAATTCTTTTATATCTATTTTTGAAGCTTCTCGAATTTCTTTAGAAATTGCTTTGTAGTTAAAAGTTCCTTTTTGAAAAATAAGGATACTTTCTAAAAGATTATCAGGGTAAAAATACATTGGATAAGGATGTTGTAAAATAACCCCACTTCTTCTACTAATTCTTAAATATCCATCGGGTTTTTTCCAAATAATTCTGTCTCGATATTTAAAGCCTGCTTTTTGAAAAATTTTTGTCGCATCAGCAACTATGGGAAATTTTTCTCCAACAATAAGCATATCATCAATATTTAAAACTACTATTCGTCCTTCCGCTACTACACGATATAATTCTTTAGCAACCTTCCGTAATACTCCTAAATACTGTTCATAATTTTTAAATACGCCTTTATAGTCAAAAGGGGCGTTAAAATAAGGCGGAGAGGTAACTACTAAATGAACGCTTTCGTCTGAGATTTCTTTCATAGACATACAATTTCCAATTATTAGTTTATGATGCGTTGCCATAATTTTTTATCAAAAATTTTGGATGTTTTTTCTTGCAAATTATTTTTTTCATATTTAGCTTTCCTCTATAATTTCTTCTACGCTTTCACAAATTATTTTTGGAACGCCGTCTTTAAAATCTACCTTTCCTGAAACTAAAACCGCTTTATGTTCTTTGATTCAAATCTAAGATTATCTTTCTGGCAGATATTTTATTAAATATTTACTTCCAATTTCTTCTAATACTGATTTGGCCACATCATAGCTCGCGGTTTTGATTGTTTGGGAATTTCTTGGTTTTCTGGGGATAGAGATTTTAATATGCCACTTACTATTTTGATTAACTAATGATTTAATTTCTTGGACATTAATAATCAATGCCTCACTTGTATGTTTTGTTTTTAAACCCATTTCAGGATCAGCATAACACACACCTAATTCACTGACGAAAAATATTGATGGTTCTTCCCAGACTACTTTTTCATTACCTAAAATATTTATCAATCGAATATCCCCTAATGATATGAAGTTGCTTTTTAATGAAAAAGGAATATTATCAATTTTAATATCATATCTTACTTCTTTTATCCATTCCGCTTTGAAGCCTACAGAGTTTAATAATGCGCAAAATAAAACTTCCAGAGCTCCCCCAACCACAAATCTGTTTTCCCGATTAGCAGTATTGTATTCTGAAATTAATTTCTCTAAAGATTTTTCAAACTCTTTTATTTGTTCTGTGAATTGAGAATTTTCTAGCTTATTTTTTATTTCTTCAAATTTTCTTCTTGCTGATTTAAATTTTAGATTATTCATTTTTTCCACCAAGTTAATAATTTTTTATCCTGAATAAGGCCATTTTTATTTAGATAATAATCCAAAAGCGCTTGAAATACTATTTTCCCATTTGGATTTAAATCTCCCATAATAAAATCTCTATTGAGCATATAAGAAACTACTCCAACCATTCCACTACCACATAAAGGATCAAAAATTAAATCGCCCTTATTGGAAAAATGCTCTATTAAAC
>JBKBVX010000047.1:0-3408 GCA_046289355.1 Patescibacteria group bacterium | reverse complement strand
TGAGAATAAGAAACTGACGATGTTCCTCCACCCAGAGAAATTCCACCACTGGCTGGTACTCTGGTGCCAAAGTTATCATTACAAGTACCAGGATTTGTTGTTGAATATCTAAACCAACCAGTAGTTGCTGAACCATTAGGATTAACCAGACCATTTAAAATTGCTTCATTAGAAGTAATGTTAGTTGCATTGATAGTTGAAACAGTAGGTGGATTAATGGCAAGGTTAAAAGTAGCTGTCACTGACTTATTAGAATTCATTGTCAAAGTACAAGAACCTGTTCCTGAACAATCTCCTGACCAGCCAGCAAAAACTGAATCAGAAGCTGGATTAGCAGTTAAAGTGACTGAAGTTCCAGGATTATACGTCTTTGAGCAATCTGGTCTGCAATTAATACCAGAACCAGTCACTGTTCCTGAACCAGTTCCAGTTAGAGAAACATTTAAGGTAAAAAGTTGCTGAATAACATCAACTTGAACTTGAGCCTGACTTTGGCCACCAGGACCAGAACATTCTAAAGTAAAAATAGTTGTTTGATTAAGAGTAATTGATTTACTGCCTGAAAGTGAAATCTCGCCGCTCCATTGAGGATGGGATGGCGAACTAGAAGCTTCACATCTCTCAGCATTTTCAGTTGTCCAACTTAAGGTTGTTGACTGGCCAGGATAAATTTGAGTAGGATTAGCCGTAAGGGTTATTCTTGGTGGAGAAGGTGGTTCAATAATTTCAGAAGAAAATCTAGTATTAAAGCAGGCACAATTCATATTTAAATTACTACAAGGATTACCTGAATAATTTAAAATTTTACGTTTACAAGAACCAGGAAGACTTGGTTCAGTAGCAAGAATAAATTTATTTTTAAGATATGTTTGAGGAATGGAATATTTCCAGTAACAAAATGCTCTTTTCTGACATTCAGTCTCTGGTAATTCTTCACATTGATGTTGCCAAGCATCAGGATTTAAAAATTCAAAATTAGCATAAAGTGAATAAGCCTTGCCAATTGGATTACCTTCAACCATATATTGATAGATGTGTGAATTCTTTTTACCATCTGGTGATTGATAACATTCGTATTTTAATTCTTTCGGATTATAACAGGTTTGACTACAATTAGGATCTTTAAATGGACAGTTAGCACAACAAGAATAGCGAGTTGGTTCTTGGCCACAATTATCTCTTAAAGCGAATTTATTAATTGGATCAACTGGTAATGGTGATAAGCCAGCTTTAACTAAATCTTGGCCGAGACCAGTAGAAGGAGTCCAAGAAGGCCATTTAGAAGTAGACATACCTTTAATGTAAGTTCCACTTTCTAATCTTGGATAAAGATTTGGCTCTTGCGTATTTATTTTTTGATAACTCTCAAGGGTTTGCCAAACTGTTTTTAAATCCCAAATTCTTTGGAGATCGCGAATCAATTTTCCTTTGTTTTCATTTTCAGGAGTAGTTAGATCTGGATCAGGAACATTGATATTAAATTTCCAATTGTTAATGCTCCGCCTGAAAATTTGTGAAGTTTCTGGTTGAGGATTATCGCTTTGGGAAACAAGATAGATATTAGTATAAATTTTTTCTTCGGTTAGATCGACATTTGTTGCACCAACATAAACTGTTCTACCAACTTGAATTGCTCGATAGCCATCAACAGAAGAATAACTACCACTGCCACCAGCACCAGGAGCATATTTTTGATACCATTCTTCTGGTTTTAAATGTTCAAAATTAGAAAAGACTTTAAAACCAATAACATCACCTAAGGTTGGAGAAATTGGATCTTTAAGATGTTTTTCTATCTCTTGTTGAGAAAGAACTCTATGATAAAAAGCAATTTCATCAAGAAGACCTCGGAAATTCTCACCAATATAAAGATTGATCTCAGAATGGGTAATTCCTCCTTTTAGAGATTGTTCTTCTGATTGGAGAATACCATTAATATATAATTTTAAAGTTTTTCCATCATAAGTGGCTGCTAAATGGGTCCAGGAATCTCGAGGAATTGGCCCACCTTTTATTTTTGTTATATTTCCTTCTTTATCAGAAATCCAGAAATAAACTATATCATCGATAATCTCTAGAGCATAACCTTGGCCAGTAGAACTTAGATCATCTTTCCATCCTTTTCGGAAAATAGAATAAGAAACAGGAGAAGGGGAAGAACCAAAGGTTCCTGGTTTAAATGGATAAATCCAAGCTTCTAAGCTGAAATTCTCTGGTTCGATAGTCAAATTTCTTCCAAAAGGTACACCAGAGGCTCTTACTTCTAAATAAGAATTTCCATCAAAAGAAAAACCTTGACCAAATTTACCTTCAGCTTGAGCAACATTTCCTGAAATTGAGGCATTATTATTACCAAAGATATTATAATATTGATTATTATAACCACTTTTATTTATTACCGAAAATTTTTTTGCTCCATCGTATAAGAATGAAAGTGAACCATCATAAACTGAGAAGAAATGTTCGTTAAGCTTTTGTAATCCTGGCTCAGCTGGACCAGTAATCTCTCCTGGCCCTCCAAGAATAGGTAGATCTCCATCAAGACCGGCACGACCAGCGTCACGACAATATTTGAATTCAAAATTAGTTTTTATGTCTTGATATGGCTGACAATCTGGAAAACTGGTGCAAGGCCAAGGATTTTCACAAAGCCAAACTTCAACATTGGCACTGCCTGTTTTTTGAGTACCACGAGTAGAAGGAATAAAGATATTATCAACAGTAATTTCTGCCGTGGCTAAAATATTGACTTGACCATTTTTGGCTTGACTTTCAGCTGTTTGGGAAGGATTATCAGAGTTGGTAATGGTAACAATAGTTGGATCAGTGGATTGCCAGCTCCATTTCCATTCATATAAGTCAGGTACTTTTTGAATTTCTTGATCTCGATAATAAGCTCTAGCTAGAAAATCTTTTCTTTCTTTGGCTCGAATAAACAGATAAGAGGATGGTTCAATTATTACTTTTTCCAGACGACAGATGTATTCTCCGGTTTTAAATGACCAACTAACATCATCAACCATCTCTCTTTCAAAAGGAGCAATACTTCTTATTCCAGATGTTCCAGATGAACCAAAAATTTTAGGTGAACCAAAAAGAGTAATTTTATAAGTAGTATCTTTTTCTAAAAAATTATTTTTAGGAACAAAATAGACTTTTGTTTTTTCTTTCTCGGTGATAAAACGAAGTGAAAAATCATTTGTCACATCAACATTATTTGCTTCAATTTTGTATCTTCCGGCAAAACTTTTCTCATCCATTTTTTGATTAAAAAGAGCCCAAATGGCGACATTACGACATTCGGTTTTATCAGTTGGATATTTATCTATAACTATAGGTAAAGTAGCTACAGTTAAGCGAGCCTGATCTGACTTTCCTTGAGTGCTGGCTTTAATATAAACTTCACCT
>JBKBVX010000046.1:0-3435 GCA_046289355.1 Patescibacteria group bacterium | reverse complement strand
AAAAGAGGTATGATGAAAATGACTTAAAAAAATGAATCAAAGGAGGAAAAATGCTTTTTAAAAAAATTAAACTAAAAGAAGGGTTGATATTTTTTATGTTGTTGTTGCTGCTCGACAAGATTGTAGCTCTTATCGATATACTTTATAATTTTCTTCATCCTCCATCTCTTTTGGAAGATAAAAAAAACTTTTTTATCCCCGATTCCTTTTGGAAAGATAAAAAAAGAAAGGAGGAAAAATAAAGATATTTTTTAAAAATATTCTTTGAATTAGGTCCGGGTTCGCCCGGGCCTAATTAAATTTTATTAAAATTATTTTATCTTTCATTTTTACAATCTAAATATCAGTGGAATAACAGAGACTAACTATTTTTTAAAAAATTATTAGTTCGGTATATTTCACGATCGTGATATTTAACGAATAGTTTGATCTGCTCTTTTCTAATGACAATATGGAATGACAATAGTTTGATTTTTTATCGTTTCTTTTAAAGAATCTTTAATTGTTTGACAAGTTTTTCTGGCAACTTTTTTAAAAATTTCTTTTTCTTCTTTGCTAAATCTTTGCAGGACAAATCTTTTTAAATTTTGAATTTTGAGTTGTGGTTTTGTGTTTTGAGTTTTGAATTCTGGGTTTGGTCTAATGCCAATTTTAATTCTGATGAAATTTTCTGTTTTTAAATAATCAATAATTGATTGAACACCTTTGTGGCCACCTGATGAGCCGTTTTTTCTAATTCTTATCTTCCCTAATGGCAGATCAATATCATCGTGGATAATAATTAAATTTTCAATTTTCAATTTATAATTTCCAATAATTTTCTTGACTGCCCGGCCAGATTCATTCATAAAGGTTTGTGGTAGAACCAAAATTATTTTCTCTTGATTTATTTTTCCTTGAGAGATTAAACTTTCTATTTTTTTATTTAATTGAAACTTTGGAAAATTATTTATTTTTTGAAAATATGAAACAATCGCTTGACCAACGTTATGTCGTGTTCCTTGATATTTTGGTATTGGATTACCTAAACCAACAATGACCTTCATAATTTTGATTTATTTTTTTCCAAGAACAATTACAAAATCTACTTCTTTATCTTTAAATTCGGGAGGAATATCTTCCGAAACAATTCCATTTAGTTTTTCCTTAAGAATTTTTAAATCTCTGAGATTATTTTTATTTAAATCATAAATAACTGTTTCTTGATAATTTCTTTCTGGTGCATTACCTATTTCTACAATTTCAAAGTTTTCGCTTAATATCTCAATCTTACTTTTTGCCAATCCTTGAATAAAAGTTCCATTAAGAAGAACAATTTTTGATTTTTTAACTAATTTTTTTTCTGGTTTTTCTTCAAATATCTTATGAGCGATTTCTTCAATCTCTTTGAAAGTACCTGTTTTTGTTTTTAAAAAGTATATGCCATTAGAAATTTCTTCAATAAGAGGAGAGTCTTCGCCGATAGTTAAAGTTTTGGTGATAATTTTTTCCTCACTGATCTGACTTAAAATTCTGCCTAATTTTATTATTTCATCAAATTCTAAATTTGTTTGAAAATATTTATTCAAAAGATTAAAAAGTCGCCAAACCTTATCTCTTTCTTCTAAAATTTTTATTTTTTTAATTTTATCTTTTAAAGCCAAAATTACTTTTTGTTGTCTTTTAATTCTGGCAAAATCACTTGATTCATTATTATCGCCATGGCGTGAGCGGACAAATTCCAAAGCCCGGCGACCATCCATAGTTTGCCAACCTTTTTGAAAAGAAACAGTTCGATATTGGAAATTAGGCGCTGGAAAAAAATGGTCAGTGAAACTTCTCTCTACATTAATTTCTATTCCACCTAAAGCATCAATAATTTCTTTAAAACCAGTAAAGTCGATAGCGACAAAATAATGAATAGGTAAATTTAAAATATTGCTGACCACTAACATGGCCAATCTTTCTCCATTTTTTTCTTTCATCTTACCGAGAAGATAAGCTTCGTTGATTTTTCGCCAGCCATAACCTGGAATAGGAACTAAAAGATCACGAGGGATAGAAAGAAGAGCCAATTGGTTGGTTGACGGTTTAAGAGAAACTAAGATAATTGTGTCAGTGAGATATGTTCCTTCATGTTCAGCGCCACCCATACCTAAAACAAGAATATTTATTCGATCAGAGATTTCACCTTTCAGTAAATGTTCTTGAAAGATAATCATTTTAGCCATGCTTTTCCAGAAAGAGATTTTTGGCATTTCTTTTATTAAACTTTCTTCAGTGATAAGACCTCGTGAAAAAAATAAAACGCTTACCATCAATAAAATAATTATGGTTTTAATAATAAATTTTTTTCGAGAAGATTCTTTAAAAATCTCCCTAAATTCTTTTTTTTCTTTTTCTTCTAAATCTTCTAATAAATTGAGCTTTATTTCGCGCATAGATTTTATTATTATATCTATCTCTGAATTGACAATCAAGTAAAGATCATTTCCATTTTTTGGATTTAGAAAGGGGGGTGTGGATAACTTTTTGTCTTTTTTTGGTTATAATATTTTGAAAATTTAAATAAAAAAATAATTTATAATTAATCATTGAATTATGGCTAAGAAGAAAACAAAGAAAACAAAAAAAGCAAAGAAAGCAAAAAAAGTAAAAAAGGTCGTTCCTAAAAAAACAAAAGTTTGTTAATTCTAGAAAATAAACCTATGATTAAAAGAAAAAAGGGATTTACACTAATTGAATTATTAGTGGTAATTGCTATTATTGGTATTTTAGCTGCTATTGGCATTACGGCTCTTTCTAGCGCTCGAGCTAAAGCAAGAGATGCAAAGAGAATAGCTGATTTAAAGAATATCCAGGCTGCCCTTGAACTTTACTTCAATGATAAAGGAAATTATCCGACTGGAACAAGTTTAACATTAGGTACTGGAAGTGATTGTAATGGAAGTGCTTGTATTATTCTTTGTTCAGGTGAGACAACAACTGGTTTCCAGAATACAGCCTGCACTGGTGGTACACCTGTCACTTATATGGGTTTAGTCCCAAAAGATCCAAGTGCTGCTCCTAATGCTTCTGATTGTGCCAGCGGTAGTAATGCGGTTTGTCATTATGCTTATACAGCCAAGCCAGATAACTGTGATAACAGCACAACTGCTTGCACTAGCTATGAGCTATGGGGTTATATCGAAGGATCAACAGGTGCTTTCACTGGACCAGCTCCAGTTTGCGCCAACGAAAAGGGCATGAAGACAAATACTTGTCCGTAATAAAATTTAGTCCGATTAAAATTATTTCTTCTTTAAAACCTTTCTCTAAAAGGGAAAGGTTTTATTTTGAATAAAATTTCTGTTATACTATGTTCTTTTTTTCTCTTCTATTTTATTTTCTCGTCTTTATTTTCGGCTTATCAGTTGGGAGTTTTTTAAATTGTTTGATCTATCGTTTGCCAAAAAG
>JBKBVX010000045.1:0-3454 GCA_046289355.1 Patescibacteria group bacterium | reverse complement strand
AGATCGTTATGGGAATCAAGGAAAAGTAAAGTAAGGGTAGCCTATAATTTCCCCACTTTTAAAGAATTTATTAAAAAATCAACCAGGGGTTTAGGTAAATCAGGAATGGTTTGGGATAAAATTATTGTCAAAAAGGAAATTGATAGACCGAAATTTGTTTATGATTTTACAGTAAATAATCCTTATCATAATTTTATTGCTAATAACTTTGTTGTTTCAAATTGTGGCACGAGATTATTACTTTCTGATTTAACCTATGATGAAATTAAGCCTTATTTAGAAAAATTAGCCACTGAATTAAATAAAACTATTCCTTCTGGGGTTGGCTCAACAGGTAAAATTAAATTAGATAAATCAGCGATGAATAGAGTTTTGTCTTTTGGAGCTAAAAGATTAGTGGAACAAGGCTATGGTGAGAAAGAAGATTTAGAAAGATGTGAATCTTATGGGAATATTAAAGAAGCTGATCCATCTAAAGTTTCAGAAAAAGCAAAATCTCGAGGTCAAGATCAATTGGGTACACTTGGTAGTGGAAACCATTTTTTAGAGATTCAAAAAGTTTCTCAAATTTTCAATGAGGAAGTAGCTAAAATTTTTGGTCTTTATCCAAATCAAATCACCCTTTTAATTCATACTGGTTCACGTGGTCTAGGTCATCAAGTTTGTACTGATTATGTTCATTTAATGACAAAGGTGCTTTCAAGATATAACATTAAATTGCCTGATAAAGAATTAGCCTGTGCACCATTTTATTCATTAGAAGGTCAATCATATTTTGCTGCCATGGCTTCTGCGGCTAATTTTGCCTGGGCTAATCGTCAGGTTATTACTCATTTAGTTCGTCAGGTTTGGCAAAAATTTTTCAACCGTTCAATAAAAGTTTTATATGATGTTGCTCATAATATTGGGAAAATCGAAGAACATGAAATCGATGGGAAAAAGATGAAATTAATTGTCCATCGCAAAGGTGCTACCCGCGCCTTTCCACCTTCTCATTCAGAATTGCCAAAAGTTTATCAATCAGTTGGCCAGCCAGTATTAATTCCTGGTTCAATGGGTACAGCCAGCTATATTTTAGTTGGTAATCCTGAGGCAAAAGATAGTTTTTATTCAGTTAATCATGGAGCTGGCCGAACCATGAGTCGGGCAGCTGCCAAAAGAAAAATTTGGGGAGAAGAATTGATCCGCCAACTGAACAAACAGGGTATAATTGTCAAATGTGGTTCAGTAGCCGGTTTAGCTGAAGAAGCACCAGAAGCTTATAAGGACATTGATCATGTTGTTAATATCGTAAGTGGTGCTGGTTTAGCAAAAAAAGTGGCAAAAGTTATTCCATTAGCAGTTATAAAAGGAGAATAATTTTATTAATATAAAAAAATTTATGTCAGAACAAGAGATCGGTAAAATTACTCATTATTTTAGCAAAATTTCTGTTGGGGTAGTTGAACTTTCTGGTGAGCTAAAAGTTGGTGATACTATTAAAATTGTTGGTCATGGTAGAGAATTTACTCAAAAAGTAGAATCAATGCAAATTGAACACAAAAATGTTGAGAAAGCAGGTAAAGGTGAATCAATTGGTTTAAAAGTTGATCAACCGGTCAAAGAAGGAGATATTGTTTACAAAATTACCGAATAGAAATGTAGTACTAGATCAATTTTCATTGATGCTAACAATTTGTAATTTTAGCCTTGATATGGACGAAAAGGTTGTTTTAAAATCAAAACAAAAGTTGATCATTGTTGGCCTTTTAATTACTATCATTAATCCACTTTTTGCTGGTCTGATTTATGGTTTGTTCCTCCTTTCAGAACCAGATCTTAAAAAGGAAGGAAGGCTGATTTTAATCCTATCACTATTGTGGGGAGGAATTTCTTTTATTTTAAGTCGACGACTTCTCTCTACATTTTAATTTTCTCTAATTGTTTTATTGATAGAGATATGAAAAAAAAAGCAATTGTTCTTTTTTCTGGAGGACTTGATAGTCGATTGGTTATCAAAATTCTTCAAGAGCAAAAAATAAATTTGGTTGCTCTTCATTTTATTTTACCTTTTGGGAGTGGTTGTTGTGCTGATAAAATTTCTGTTTTTAATTTTTGTCAAGTTGAGAAAATACCTTTAAAATTCATTGATTGCACAAAGGGAAAACTTTTTCATGAATATTTAGAAATAATTAAAAAACCAAAATATGGTTATGGTGCTGGTCTTAATCCCTGCATAGATTGTCGAATATTTATGTTAAAAAAGGCTAAGAGATTGATGAAAAAATTGAAGGTTGATTTTATCGCTACCGGCGAAGTTTTAGATGAAAGACCAATGAGTCAACATTTCTCTGCTTTAAAATTAATTGAAAAAGAAACAGACTTGGTTGGTAAAATTTTAAGACCTTTATCAGCAAAATTGCTTCCAGAAACTGAGGCAGAGAAAAAAGGGTTGATAGATCGGGAAAAACTTTATGCTATTTCTGGTCGACGACGACTACCACAAATTGAATTGGCAAAAAAATATGGTTTGAAAAATTATCCTTCGCCAGCTGGTGGCTGTTTATTATGCGATAAAGAATTTTCAAAAAGATTTAAAATGATGTTAGAAAATTTTACTGATATAGATGAAAATGACGCTCAACTTTTAAAAGTCGGCCGACATTTTTGGCAAAATAAAAATTTAATTATTGTTGGCCGGAATCACCAAGAAAATTTAAAAATAAAAAAATTGGCTCAAAAAAATGATATTTTAGTTGAATTGAAAGATATTCCTGGTCCTACTGCTTTAGTTCGGGGTAAAAAAATTTCAAAAAACACTCTTCAAAAAGCTAAAGATCTAATCAAAAAATATGCAAAAAAAGCAAAAGGTAAAAGAAAGATATTTTTTAGATTAGAAAGAATCAATTAAAATAAATAATAAAAATTTGAGAAAATAAAATCGTGGAAAATGTTTTCTAATCTTTTAGCTATTTTAATTGGTTATCTACTAGGCTCAATTTCACCAGCTTATTTTTTGGGGAAAATTTTAAAAGGAATTGATATTAGAAAAGAAGGAGATGGTAATGCCGGAACAAGGAATGCCTATCGAATTTTAGGACCTGGGCCAGGAATAATTACCGGCATTTTTGATATCTCAAAAGGAGTTTTGGCTATTTTATTAACTTCCCAATTTGTTCCTCCTTTTTTTGCTTACCTTGCTGGCCTAGCAGCTATTTTTGGTCATATCTTCCCTTTTTATCTTAAATTTAAAGGTGGTCAAGGTGGCGCCACTGTTTCTGGTATTCTAATTTACTTCTTAATATTAATGATTATAAACAATTGGCTTAGTTTAAGAGCAGTTTTAATTTTATTAATTAGTGGCTTAATTTTTATTTATCTTACTAAATTAGGACCAATTGCTGGTTTAATTGTTCTACTATTTTTTATTATCTTTGTTCTTTTTGAAGCACCGCTAAATTTAATTACTAGTTTT
>JBKBVX010000044.1:0-3734 GCA_046289355.1 Patescibacteria group bacterium | reverse complement strand
CTCAGTAAAAAATTTAATGGTTAAAAAGGTAATAGTGAATGAAATAGTAAAAAGAGGGAAGTTAAAGATCGAATGAAAATCTAAAAGTAAGCCCATTAAAATTGGTAAAAGAAAAGAAAACTTTTCTTCTAAAGTGGCAAAAAAGATAACTAAACAGATTGTTGGATTTAAAAAAATTCTTGCTATTAACTCAGTTTTCTCTAAACCACTAATAAGGAAGACTAAAAGAAGATAAAAAATGACTCTAAACATATTAAAATTCTTCTTTTATTTTAGGAATAATGACATTAACTATATCAAGATTTTCTAATCTCAATGGAGTCTCAACTAAGGCTCGCTGAAAAATCTCACTTGGCTTATTTTCTACTTCTCTCACTCTTCCGATAAAAAGTCCTTTTGGAATATTATATTCTAATCCGCTCGTTAAAACAAAATCTCCCTCTTCTATCCTTTTATCTGAAGGAACAAGATCGAGTTCAATACTTAGACCATGTTTACCTTTAACTACCCCTTCTATCTTATCCTTACCAATTTCATCTCTAGAAGGAATAATTATGGCAGCTAATTTTACCCTTTCATCAAAGAGAGGAAGAAAATAAGAAAAGTTTTTTGTTGTCTTTATAATTTTCCCTACCACTACCCCTTCTTTGACAACTACAAAATCTTTTTTAATTCCAGAATCTTCTCCTTTATCAAGAATAAACCAATCTATACCCCCTTCTTCTTTTTTTCCTATGACATTTACTAAAACTGATTGATAATTTTCTTTCTTTATAAAATTTAATTCTTTCCTCAATTTTTCATTTTCCTCTTCGATAATTTTCAACTTTATATTCTCAAAAATAAGATTGGTCATCTCTTTTTTCAGTCTTTCATTTTCTTCAATAAGATTTTTTTTAGAAGAAAATAAAATAAAAAATTGATTTATTTTTTTGTCAAAATGGGAGATAAGAAATTGAAAGGGATAAAATATTCTACTAATAAGTGGCCATTTAAAACAATGAAGAATAATAATCAAAACAATAATACTAATTAAAAAATACCCCTTTATTTTCATATCAAATTTTCAATTTTAGTTTATTCTCTTGTTGATGGTAAAAGAACTTCTTTTAAATTCTCAAAATCTTCCAAAATTAATCCTAAACCTCTAACAACTGAAGTTGTTGGATCGTCTGCTACATGGACAGGGATCTTGATTCTTTTATTAATCAGATCAGCTAGGCCTTTGAGTTGTGCTCCGCCACCAGAAAGAATAATACCTCGTTCAAGAACATCAGCTACTAATTCTGGTGGTGTCTTTTCAATAGTATCGGAAATTGCCTCGATAATCTGTTCAACACTTGGTAAAATTGCTTCTCGCACCTCTTCTTGAGAAATAGAAATTTCTTTCGGCAAACCAGTAATCAAGTCTCTTCCTTTTACTTTCATTTCTTGGAATTCTTTTTGAGGAACAACAGAACTAATTTTTATCTTAATTTCTTCGGCAGTCTGTTCACCAAGTAAAAGATTTGCTTTCTCTCGGATATATTGAATGATATTTTTATTCCAGGTCTCACTCCCTATTTTTAATGATTTCCAAGCAACAATTCCATTTAAAGCGATAACAGCAATTTCTGTTAAACCTCCGCCTATCTCAGCCACGATATTACCAACTGATTCAGCAACAGGCAATCTTATACCAATAGCTGCTGCAACAGGCCTTTCTACTAAATAAATTTTCCTGGCTCCAGCCCGAAGAACCACATCTTCAAAAGATTTTTTTTCAACTTCAGTGATATCTAAAGGTACAGAGATAATAACTTCTGGTCGAGCTAAAGAAAAAAAGCTGGCCTGAATTTTTTCTATCGCAGAATGAAGCATTTTTTCAGCCACTTCAAAGTCAACGATGATACCTTGTTCAAGTGGTTTTACAACAGAAACATAACTTGGTGCTTTACCTAACATCTTTTTAGCAGAAAATCCTTGAGCAATAATTTGATCGGTTCGGGTATTAATAGCAACCATTGTTGGTTGATTAATAACAATACCTCGACCACTTAAATAGATTTTCGTATTAACTGTACCAAGGTCAACTCCTAAACGTTTCGAAAAAAAGTCAAATAATCGCATAATTTAGTTAAAATATATCAAATTGATTTAAAGATGTCAAAATTCGATTTCCCTTATTTCTTCAATTTTTTTTCCTAAATCGAAAATTAAATTTTCTTGAAAAGATCTGCCAATAATTTGTAAACCAATTGGCAGGGCTGATTTTTTAGTTTTACCAATAGGGATAGATATGGCTGGTAAACCAGCTAAATTTACCGAAACAGTAAAAATATCAGAAAGATACATTTCTAAAGGTGTTTGTTTTTCACCTATTTTAAAAGCTGGAGTTGGTGTGGTTGGTGTGATTATTAAATCAACCTCTTCGAAAGCAAGACTAAAATCTTTTTTAATTAAACTTCTAACTTTCATTGCTTTTAAATAATAAGATTCGTAATAACCAGCTGAAAGAGCAAAAGTGCCAAGCATAATTCTTCTTTTTACTTCCTCCCCAAATCCTTTAGTTCTGTTTTCCAAATATAGATCTAAAATATTTTTTATCTTTTGTTTTTTATTTTTTAATTCACCATATCGAATACCATCGTATCTGGCTAAATTGGCGCTAACTTCTGAAGACATAATAATATAATAAGAAGATAAAGCATATTCACTGTGGGGTAAAGAAATTTCTTTAATAATTACACCTCTTTTTTCTAATTTTTTAATTATCTCTTTAATCCTTTCTTCAATTTCCTTATCTAAACCGTTAGTAAAATATTCTTTAGGTAAACCTATTCGTAAATTTTCAATTTTCAATTTATAATTTTTAATTTTTGGCTCAACACTTGTCGAATCTAAGTCATCTTTACCTTTAATCACATTAAAAACTATTTCACAATCTTCAACAGTTTTGGTAATTGGTCCAATTTGATCTAAACTCGATGCCATGGCAATTAAACCATACCGGGAAACAGAGCCATAGGTTGGTTTTAAACCAACTAAACCACAAAAAGCTGCTGGTTGACGAATAGAACCACCCGTATCTGACCCTAAGGCTCCTAAACAAAAATTTGCTGCTACTGCAGCAGCTGATCCAGAGGAAGAACCTCCACTTACCCTTACTAAATCAAAAGGATTTTTTGTTGGTCCAAAAGCAGAATTTTCACCAGAAGAACCCATGGCGAATTCATCCATATTGGTTTTACCGATAATAATCACTCCAGCTTTTTTTAATTTTTCAATTACCGTGGCATTATAAGGGGCAAAATAATTCTCTAAAATTTTTGAACCAGCTGTACATTTCAATCCTTCAACTAAAATATTATCTTTAATTGCTAAAGGAATACCAAGTAATTCCCCTTTTTCTTTTTTGGCTATTTTTTTATCAATTTCTTTTGCTTCATCAATTGCTTTTTCGTTAATGGTAATAAAGGCGTTTATCTCTTTTTCTCTTTTATTAATTTCTTTTAAACAATCCTTTACTAATTCTTGGCAGGAAAATTTTTTCTTTAAAATTCCTTCTTCTGCTTCTTTAATTGTCAATTGATTAAGTTCCATAGATGCTCCAAGATTTTATATTAAAATATTTTTTTTGTCTTAATATAAGAATTCTCTTTTTCTGGTGCTTGCTCTATTAGTTTTTTTATTTTTTGTTTTTTGTTTTCTATTTTTATTTCATCTTTTCTTAAAATATTTTTTTTCTTGTAAAA
>JBKBVX010000043.1:0-3768 GCA_046289355.1 Patescibacteria group bacterium | reverse complement strand
AATTAAATCTTTTTTAGAAGCCTACCAGAAAAAGAAAAAGATAATCTCACCATTAGAAATTTTTCTTAGTCTTGTTTATGAGATAGAAGAAATTAAATTGATTTTAGATGATTTTGAAATTAAACCAGAAGATGTCAAAAATGTCATTGTCTGGAAAGAAGTTTATGAAGAGATAAGAAAAGATTGGCAAAAACTTGCTTGGGGAGCGAGGATTAAAGGAAAAGGAATAATGGATTTGGCAATGACTGCTGTCGCTACACCATTTCTTGATAGTTTTTCTCAAGATCTAACAGCTTTGGCTAAAAAAGGTTATCTTAGTCCTTGTCTTGACCGAGAAAAAGAAATTGAAGAAATCTTTAGAATGTTAGAAGGGGGAATAAATAGTCTAGTCCTGGTTGGTCCACCTGGTGTTGGGAAGATGAGTATTATCGAAGGTATAGCTAGAAAAATGGTTGCTGAAGATGTACCGAAAGTTTTGTCTGATAAGAGATTGGTTAGTTTATCAATTAGCCGATTAATTGCCGGGGCAGAAGCACCAGGAGAAATTGAGAGAAGAATCCAATTGATTATTAGCGAAATTCTTCGGGCTGGAAATATTGTTCTTTTTATCAGAGATGTTCATAATCTTGTTGGCATCAAAACAACATCTGGTGAATTGGATGTTTCAGAAATTTTGGCTGAAATTTTAGGAAAAAAATATTTTCCATTTTTTTCTACTTCTATTTCTGGTGAGTATGAAAGAATATTAGAAAACACCGCTCTTGGCCATACATTAGCTAAAGTAAAGATTGAAGAACCAGACAAAAATTCAACCATTCTCATTCTTGAGGCAAAAGTTGCCTCAATTGAAGCAAAACATAAAGTTTTCTTTTCTTATCAAAGCTTAGTTCAGGCTGTTGAATTAGCCAAAAGATATATTACTGAGAGATTTTTACCAGAGAAAGCTATTCTTCTTTTAGAGGAAACAGCTGTTTATGTTCAAAACAAAAAAGGGAAAAACTCCTTTGTTTTAAAAGATGATGTTTCTGAGATAGTAGCAAAAAAGACAGGTATCCCACCGGAAAAAATTAGTCGAACTGAAGCAGAACTTTTATTAGAACTTGAAGCAAGAATTCATCAGAGAATTGTTGATCAAGATGAGGCAGTTAAAGCAGTCGCTACAGCCATTCGTCGAGCCAGAACTGAACTCCGTGATATTCATCGACCAATCGTTAACCTCTTATTTCTTGGTCCAACTGGAGTAGGGAAAACCGAATTAGCTAAAGCAGTAGCAGAAATTTATTTTGGTTCAGAAGAAAAAATGATTAGACTTGATATGAGTGAATTTCAAACTAAAGAATCAGTTGGCAGAATGATTGGTTGTTCAACTGAGCCAAGAGGAGTTTTAACTGAGGCAGTTAGGAAAAATCCATTTACCCTTTTACTTTTAGATGAAATTGAAAAATCACACCCTGACATCTTAAATCTCTTTTTACAGGTAATGGATGATGGACGATTAACTGACTGGCAAGGAAGAACAATAGATTTTACTAATCTTATCCTAATTGGGACCTCAAATGCAGCCAGTGATTGGGTTGAGGAGCAATTACAAGCTGGGAAAAAGATTGAAGAAATTAAAGAAACTTTAATTAAAGAAAAACTCTTGCCCTATTTTAAACCAGAATTTCTTAATCGTTTTGATGGCATAATTGTTTTTAAACCTTTAGGAATTGATGAACTTAAAGAAATTACTAAACTTCTCCTTAATAAATTAAAAAAGAGTTTGGAAAAGAAAGGTATTTTTCTTGAGGCAACAGATGAAGCTATTGAAGAATTAGCCAAGGCTGGTTATGATCCAGTTTTTGGTGCCAGACCCCTTCGCCGAACCATTCAGGAAAGAGTTAATGATGCTTTAGCTAATTTTCTTTTAACTGGCAAAATTTCTCGTCATGACCTTGTTATTTTGGAAAAAGGTGGTAAAATAAGAGTTGAGAAAAAAGAAATAATTTAAAAAAATGAAAAAGATAAAAAAAGCAGTTATTTTAGCAGCTGGTTTAGGGACAAGATTTTTACCTATTACCAAAACCTTTCCCAAAGAAATGTTGCCAATTGTTGATAAACCAGTTCTTCAATATATTATTGAAGAAATAGTTGAATCAGGGATTAAAGATATTATCTTAGTTATTTCGAAAGAAAAAGAAATAATCAAAAATTATTTTCAAGCCAATAAAAAATTGGAATATTTTCTTAAAAAAAGAGGGAAATTAGATCTTTTAAAAGAAGTAAAAAAAACAAATAAATTAGCCAACTTTACCTATCTTTATCAAAGGAAACCATTAGGTATTGGCGATGCCATTTTAGTAGCTAAAGAAAAGATAAAAAATGAGCCATTTGGTTTATTTTTTGCTGATGATGTTATAGTCAGTCAAAAACCATGCTTAGCCCAAATGATGATGGTTTATAAAAATTATCCTGGAACAATTTTTATGGTGGCCAGAGTTCCAAAGAAAGAAGTTTTTCATTATGGCATTGCCAAAGTAAAAAAGATTAAAAAAAGAATTTATCAAGTTTTAGATGTAATTGAAAAACCAAAAGAGGAAGTATTTTCGAATTTTGCTATTGTTGGTCGCTATATTTTAGAGCCTGAAATCTTCAAAATTTTAACTAAGATTAAACCACAAAAAAATCAAGAAATTTATCTTACCGATGCCATAAAAATTCTCTTAAAAGAAAGAAAACCAGTTTATGCTTACCAGGCCAAAGGTCAATGGCTTTCTTGCGGTAATAAGATTGGTTGGCTAAAAGCAAATATTAAAATAGGCCTTCAACATCAAGAGATAAAAAAAGAATTGAAACAATATTTAAAATAACTATATGCGTTTTTTTCGAATTTTTATCATCAGTTTGATTTTTTTCTTTCTTATCTTTGGTTTTAAAGCAGAAAGCCAGATTATACCGTTTCCTCAAGCACCAAAGAAAACACTCCTTCCGCCGATCACTCTTAATTGGTGGGTTATCTGGGATGAACCAGAAAATTTTTCTGATTTGATTAATGGTTTTCGAAACATTTATCCTCATATTAATATTAATGTAAGAAAGTTTCGCTATGAAGAATACAAAGATGCTCTGATCAACTCTTGGGCGAGAGATGCTGGTCCTGACATTTTCTCTTTACCTAATACTTGGTTAAATGAATATAAAGAATGGATTGAACCAATGCCAGAAAAAGTAGTTTTAAAAAAAGTGGTAGAAAGTGGACCAGGCTGTTTAAAAAAGGCAAGAATTGTTTCTAAAGAAGAAAAACTTTTAACTTTACACCAGATCAGAGAAAAATTTGTTCCTCAGGTTGAAAAAGATGTTATTATTGAAGGTAAAATTTATGCCCTTCCCCTTTCATTTGATACTTTAGTTTTATTTTATAACCGTGACTTATTAGATACTGCTAAAATTCCCTTACCACCAAAAAACTGGCAAGAATTTACAGATCAAGTTAAAAAATTAACTTTAATTGATAAAGAAGGAAATATCTATCAGGCTGGAGCAGCTTTAGGGACAGCCAATAATATAGAAAGACCAACTGATATTTTATCCCTTTTAATGATGCAAGTTGGAACGAAAATGAGCGATGAAGCAGGTTATGCTACCTTCAATCAACCATTAAGGGGAGAGTCCAATTATTTTCCTGCTGAAGAAGCATTGAGATTTTATACTGATTTTCAAGATAAAAACAAAGAAATTTATACTTGGCATAAAGAGATGCCACCAGCCTTAGATTTTTTTGCTCAGGGA
>JBKBVX010000042.1:0-3829 GCA_046289355.1 Patescibacteria group bacterium | reverse complement strand
CTATTACCGCCCCTTCACTTCGAGCAAAAATTATGGCTATAACACTCAAAATAATTACTAATAAATAATAAATGATCAAAAACAATTTTTTTATTCTCAAAAATTTGATCAATCTACCAACTGATAAAATTACGATCGGTCCAAGATATAGACCTAAAAAATTAGATTGAGGAAAAGGACCAGTTGCTCGCCAAACAGGAGATAAAGGATATTGCCAACTTTCCAAACTTAACATTCCACCACCAAAAATTTTTTGTCCAATAGCCCAAAAAGAAATATATAAAGCAGAAAGGCTTAAAGCAAAAATTATCAAATTGGATTGAATCTGATTTGTTATATTTAGATCTAAAAAAATAATTAAAAATAAAATCGGCTCTAAAAAATAAGCTCGCCAATGACCAAAGGCTGGCCAAAATTGAGGCGAGGAAAAAACAGCGATAATTCCAATAAATAACCAAGCTATGATAAAAAATTTCCAGTTCTTATCTAATTTAAAAAAACCAATTTCTTTAGTTTTTATCTTTTTTATTAACCACCAAAAAAATAATACTAAAATCATTACCTCAAGCAAAGTGGTTGGCAAACCAAAAATCTGAAAGCGGATTTGATAAATTGGTAATAGGGCACAAATTAAAAATAAAAGCCATCTCATATTTTTATTTTATCACTCTACCTATTTTTGCCAAATTTGATATAATGAAACTATTATGAAACAGAGGTGGCAAGAAATTATTATCAGTATTTTGATTGCTTTTATTTTGGTAACTTTTATTTCTCTTTTATTAAAATTTTTAGAAGAAAAATTAATTAAAGAAGCGGAGGCAAAAACTCTGAGTTATGCTGCTCTTCGTCTTGAACAAAGTTATCCTGGTATTATCAATCTTCAAGCTAATAAAGGTTTTACTTTTTGGGTTAAATTTAAAAATATCGGAACTAAGCCTTGGTTAAAAGGGAAAGTGGCTCTTAAAACAGAAGATAAAACAAGAAGTGTTTTTGCTCATCCTTATTGGCCTGCTGATAATACCCCTTATATTGTTAAATGGGGGGTGCCAATTGGAGCAGTTGGCACTTTCAAATTTGCTATTCAGGCACCTGAAATAAATGGGCTATATTGGCAAAAATTTCAATTGTTTAATGGTGAAGAAAAAATTCCTGGCGGTGAAATCGAGATTGCCTTAAAGGTCTATGGTGGTAAAAATCCAATTATTCAAGACCAAGAAACTCCTCCAACAGAATCTTTGCAAACACCAATTTCTCAAGCTGACCATTTCTGGGAAATTTTCCCCTCCGAGTATCAAATTAAAGAAGAAATTAAAGGCCCTGAACCAAAAATTAGAGTCGGTCTTTTCTATGAAAACAGCCAAAAGCCATATGTTTATTTGCCAATAAAAATAGAAAGTCGTGATCAACAACCATATCAAATTAGACTTCTCAACGAAAATTTTTTACTTCTAACTCAGACTAAAGGTGAAGAAACAGAAATAGATTTTGATTTTGCTAATAGAAGATATTTTATTAATGTCAATGGAAAAAGAGTTGCTTCCACTGATTCACCAATTAGATTTTTGTCAGCTGATCCAGATAAAGAAATTATTTTTAGAATTACTAGTTGGAAGCGTGGACCTTTTTGGGGGGAACCTTGTAATGATAATGAGTATCGTGGTGAATTGGAATTAAAATATAATCCTAAAACTGATCGGTTGTGGCTAATTAATGAATTGCCAATCGAGGAATATATGAAAGGTGTGGCTGAAGTTCGTGATTCTTATCCTATCGAAACTCTTAAAGCTCAAAAAATTGCTGCTCGCACCTATGCTTATTTTCGAATCCTTTATCCAAAATATACAAATGTCCCAGAAGAAGATGCACCTCTTTTCCATCTTCGAGCTACCCAAGCTGATCAGGTTTATCGTGGTTATCTTTGGGAATTAAGATCGCCACGGATTGAAAGGGCGGCTGAAGAAACAAAAGGAATGGTTATGTTTTACGGCCAAGATCCAATCCTCGCCTATTATTTTGCTCGCTCTGATGGCCGAACTCGCTCAAGTTGTGAAGTAGGTATGACTAAGGAATGTCTGCCTTACTTAGTTTCTGTTAGTGATCCACCGGGTCTCGGCTTAACTCTCTCTGGCCATGGGGTAGGAATGCCCCAACAAGGGGCCAGAGTAGCTGGAGAAAATGGTGCTTTGTTTCATCAAATTCTTCGTTATTATTATCGCGGAATTGAAATTAAAAAAATCTGGTAAACAAAAAGCGGCAGATGGGATTTGAACCCACGACCTTCTCCTTGGAAGGGAGACGTTCTACCACTGAACTACTGCCGCTTATTTAAATTTTAATTTTAAAATGATGACGAGCAAATTTTAAACGTTCTTCAGTACCAATATCTATCCATTTACCACGATGAATATAAGCATAAAGTTCTCCTTTTTTTGCCAGTTGAGGATAAACTTCTGTCTCAACAAGAAATTTTTTCTTTTTTATTTTTTTAAAAACTTCGGGATAGAAAATAGAAAAGTTAGCGTTGATATAGCCAGCCATCTTTTTTTGAGGTTTCTCTAAAAATTCTTTTACCCGACCATCTTTTCTAATTTTTGCCAATCCATAGGAAGTAGCATCTTTTACTTTATAAAGAGTAATAATATTTTTTTTCTTTTTATGGAAAAAATCTAAAAATTTTTTTAAGTTTATATCAGCTAAAATATCACCAAAGATAACCATAAAAGGTTCTTTTAAATCCCGAGAAGCAAATTTAATTGCCCCGCCAGTCAATAATGGTTCTTTTTCAATTATTGCTTCGAATTTTATCTTTTTCTTTTTGAGAAATTCCAAGATCTGATCTGCCTTCTCCCCAAGAGAAAATCTAAGATCATCAAAACCATATTTTTTTAATAAATCTAATTGCCATTCTAAAAGTGGTTTACCTTTTATTTTTACCAAAGCTTTAGGAATTTTTTTTGCTGATTTTGGCAAACGAGTTGCTTTACCACCGGCTAAAATAATAACTTTCATATTTTGAGGTCGGGACTCGATAGTCTAAACTTTTCGGGGCACTGGGATTCGAACCCAGAACCTCCTGCTCCCAAAGCAGGCGCCATAAACCGTTAGGCCATGCCCCGCTTTTTTATATTTTACCATTTACTTTTTCTTAAGGCAAGCCAAAAACCAAGATGATTAATAAAAATATGGAGAAAAAAATTTAAAATAATAGAAATGAAAATAAATTCAAGAGATGGTAACCAAATAAAAGAGATAAAAAGTAAAGCCCCTAATGTGTAATCAATTTGATCAAAAGGAATCCATCTTTGACCAGGTTGAATTTTTAATCGTCTCTTAAAAAAACTTTTGATTAGATCACCAAAAAGAGCACCAAAACCAAGAAGAAAGCCAATGAGTAAAAAGTTTTTTGAATAATTTAGATAGGAAATCTTTTGGAAAAATGATAAATTAAAAAAAATTTTTTGGATTAAAACTATAAAAATAGCAAAAATAGTTCCGGAAAAAAATCCAGCATAAGTTTTATGAGAACCAAAGATTTTTTTAGAAATCGGAAAGTCTAAAAATTTGAATTTAAAAATTGAGGCGGCTATATTTGCCGCATAGGCTGGCAAGAAAAACCAGATGACTTTAAAAAAAATCATTTTTTATGATTAACAAAATAATCAAAAGCAGTGATAGCTAGAATAAAACAAGTTAAATAAGCAACAAGAGTCTTATAAGGAGAATTGATAAGATAAAAGGCAAGGGTAGTATAAATAAAATAAGAATTAATAGTTGTACTTGCTCTTCTCCGAGGAAAAACAAGGGTTTTATTCTTCAGGCTATGTTC
>JBKBVX010000041.1:0-4142 GCA_046289355.1 Patescibacteria group bacterium | reverse complement strand
CTCTTATAATCTCTATCCGGAAAAAGAAACAGAACTAAATCAAGATTTAATGTGGCTTATTGGATTTTTTATCGGCGACGGTTGCATTTCAAAATTTATTGATAATCGAGGAGGTAATAATTTAGTAAAATATAAAGTAAGGTTTACTAGCGCACATCAAAATGTTTTAGAAAAAGCTAAGGAGATTATATCAAAATATTTTGGGGCAAAAGCAAAGGTAATTAAAAATGATAAAAGAAGCAAACTTTTAAAGGAATTAACTACTTCAAAAAGAGAAGTTGTAGAGTTTTTCTTTAAGTATGGTTTTAAAGAAGGTAAGAAGGTTTATGATGTGTCTATCCCCAACCAAGTTAAAGAAAATATTACAAAGTCTAATTTCTATTCGCTTTTATCTGGTTTAATGGATAGTGATGGCCATATTTCAGAAAGAGATGGGGATTTTGAATATTGTACTGTTTCTTCGAAATTAGCTGATGATATTTTAGAGATTTGTAGTGTGGGGGGTATAATGATTTCTAAAACTTTAAAGAAAAGCAGAAGAAAAAATGAAATGGATATTTGGAGATTAAGAATTCCCTCTTATGAAATAGTTAAGATAAAGAATCAATTGACTAACATTGTTCATTTTTCAAGGATTAAGGAAAATTTATCTAATAGAAAAAAACGCTATCTTCCAGTAGTCAGAGTTAAAAAGGTTTCTAAGGTTGATGTTGAAGATAATCAGTTTTACGATTTAATGACGAGAAAGAATCATAATTATTTAGCTGGAAAAGATTGTTTAGTCTTTATCCACAATACCGTTCTCCACATTTTTTTGGGTGAAAAAATTCCAGATCCCCAGATGGCTAAAAATTTAGTTAAAAAAATTTTTGAGAATTTTAAATTGCCATATATTACCTTAACTCCAACTTTCTCTATTTGTCCAACTCATGGTTATTTGGAAGGTGAACACTTTTTCTGTCCGAAATGTATTATCAAACAACCCTGTGAAGTCTATTCTAGAGTTGTTGGTTATTTAAGGCCTGTTCAACAATGGAATAAAGGTAAACAGCAAGAATTTAAAGAAAGAAAAGAATTTAAAATTTCGAAAAAGTCTATTTCTGGATAAACAATTAATCAATTTTTATTGAAATAAATCAAATTATTTTATTAATGTGTTAACACAATATTATTTAATTTTATGACTTGGCAAACAAAAGAAACAACAGAACTTTTTAAAGCGATCTTAAAATTAAAAACTGTTGAAGAAGCAGAGAAATTTTTCCGCGATTTATGTACTCTTCAAGAACTCTATGAGATGGCAAAAAGATGGCAAGCTGCCAAAATGATTAATCAAGGGTTATCAATCCGAGAAATTTCAGAAAAATTAAAAATGAGTACAACTACTGTTAGTCGTGTTGCCCATTGGCTTAGACACGGCGAGGGAGGGTATAGGCTCATCTTGGAAAGGACAAGGTAGGTAATTTCTAATTTCTAATTTCTAATTTCTAATATTTTTTAATTTTTAGATTTTATTTTTAATTTTGAGTGAAGCGAATCTTTGCACATCGGCCAAAGAAACTTTACATTTTAGTAAATTTTTGAGAAAATTTAAAAAGAGATGGTGACCGTGGTGTAGTAGTAGCACAGGAGTCTGTGGAACTCCTGGGGCGGGTGCAATTCCCGTCGGTCACCCTTCTATTTTATGAAGGAATATGAAATTAAATTGAAAATTGATAATCCTGAAGAATGGCGGAAAAAAATTATTAATTTAAAAGGGAAACTAATTTCCAAAAATTTTGAATATGACATTTCTTTAGACAAACCTAATCATTACATGAAAAAAAGAGGAGACATTCTCAGAATAAAAAAAATAGGTAATGATGTAATTATTGGTTACAAAAGTAGAAAAAAGAAGAAAGATTATAAACTTGAAGAAGAAATAGAGGTAAAGTGTTCTAATTTAGAAAAAATTATTTCGATTTTTAAAAGATTGGGGTATACTTATATTCGTTCTGAGATAGAAAAGATAAGAGAGACATATCTTCTTTCTCAAGGTAAGGTTACTATCGACAGGCTTCCAAAAATAGGATATTTTTTAGAAGTTGAAGCTCAGACAAAAAATAATCTTTTATCTTTGATAAAAAAACTTGGTATTAATCGGAAGGAAATTATTACTGAAAGATACGGAAAAATAATTAAAAAATATTTGAGATCTATCGGCTTAAAAGGCAATACTTTAGTTTTTTAATTTTAACCAAATACTTCCGTCCTTTTTTATCATTATATAATCCTCATTTTTTAATAATTTTGTAGCCTTTCTTGTATTAACTATACAGGGAATTAATAATTCACGAGCAACGATCGCGGCATGAGAAAATACACCTCCTTTATCACAGATTATCGCTTTGGCTTTAGAAAGAGCTGTAGACATATATGGTTCTAACGAAGAAGTTACTAAAATATAATTTTTTTTAAAATTAGCCAAATCTCGCTTATTTTTTATTTTATATACTCTTCCTGATACTTTTTTTAAATATACAACAGTCCCTTTTAAAATTTTTTTATTTTTTATCTTCATATTTTTTTAATTTTTCTAAATATATATAACATGATTTATCAATTAATGGATATATATCATCGATTAATAGTTTTTTCTTTTCAAAAAAAGGGACTAACCATTTGGTATATAAGCTAGGATTTATTTTTAATAACTTCTTTAATTCTCTTAAAAACCAGAGACCACTCTTTTTCCACAAAAACTTATATTTATTAAGTAGTTCATATAATACTTTTTTTTGGGTTTTAATTATCCCATAGGGAAAGAATTTACCATCAAAATTTTTATCATCTTTTATCATTGGTACAAATTTATAATAACCTAATTTTCCATTGATAATCTCTATAATATTTAATTCTCGAGAATATTTAACAAGCCGTTTGTATTCTTCCGGTGAAATTATTTTTCTAATTTTTTTATCAATATTTTTAAAAAATCTTTTTAATTTCTTTGATTTTTCCTCAAAATTATTTAATAATCTTTTAGCAGTTCGGGGATTTAACAGAGCTTGTTTACCGAGTTTTCTTAATATTTTTTCATATATCATCACTCCAGAGAAAACAGCCATCTCTTTATCTATTTTCATCGCATTGGCAATATCTTTTATTATTTTTTTTAAAGCAGGATCTTTAATTTTATTTACAACTTCTATTTTAAAAGAATGCCAGTTTTTATATTCTTTTAATGGTTTTCTTATATATTTTTTTAATAAGGAAGGAAAAATGGGAATAAAGCGATACCGATCAACGGGAATTTCTTTCATTAAATAATGGCGTAAAGCGAGTAAATAATCTGAAGTATTTATTCCAATTCCTTTTTTTTCTATCTTTTTAAGAATTTTTTTTATCTCATTTTTTATTATATTAGGAAGATGATATTTAAATGGTCTGAAAGCATCATCACTCAGACCCTCAACATTATAGTGGGGTGCCATTGCAATAAAACTAGCTTTAATTCTTCCCAAAGTAATTCCTACTTGCTCTAAAGGTGATAAAGAAGAAATATCTTCTTTTTCATATTCTTTCTGAAGAAAAATCGATCTTTTGTAGGAGATAATATTTGCTCCCCAAAGTTCTTTTTTCAATACATCTGGATTATTTATACAAAGCTTATTCCATTTTTCTATATATTGTAACAACTTTTTCGCTGCTGGTATTTTTACTGAAATAGCTTCTATAGCCTTTTCAAAGGGTACATCTCTTTCTAATTTTTTATTTAAAAAAGGCCAAATGCTGTTTAATAATTTAAGTTTTTTAAAATGAATAAAGGGGATAACTATGGGACAGTAAACTTTTAGTTGACCTACCTTTAAAAGTTTTTTATTTTTATCTAAAAAACTAATATGGTGCTGATCTTTATCTTTAATAGCAAAAGCATTTATTTTCCCAACGTAGAGGAAAAAATGATCGTCTAAATGATTTTTCTTCATAATTTATTAATAATTTATAAAAATTTTTATAAAAAATCAATTCGATAAAATCTTTACTTATTCCTCCAAAATAGGGCATTTTTTAAACAATTTAATAATATTATCCAAACTAAATTCGCTATTTAGACGATTTTCTGGTATACTAAATAATTGGCAATTGAAAAATGTATCAAT
>JBKBVX010000040.1:0-4368 GCA_046289355.1 Patescibacteria group bacterium | reverse complement strand
TGGTCTCCTTCTGGTGGGATAAAAAACTCATAGCGACAATCTCCTTGAGCAGAGAGAAGGGAAATGTGATGTCCATCTCCTAAGCCATTCGATGCCCAGAAAATTCCGTTATTCCAGTCGAAAAACAATGAGACTTTTGAATAGAAAATGTAGACCCCCTCTCCTAATGGGGGAATTGAGCGGGTGCAACCTGCCAAGAGGCAGATTGCAATAATAAAAATAAAATATTTTTTCATCTTTTCCTCCTTTTTAATTCTAATTTCAATTTTACAACTTTTAAAAATTTTGTCAAGAGTTCGCATTAATATCTATAAATGAGAAGATAATTTATCTTAATGTGTTAATACGATATAAAAATTGAGAGAGTGGATGCGATTAAAAGTATTTATTGAAAATGGTCCAAGATGGCATCATTTTATAGATTAAAAAATAGACTTCTTTTTAGGTTGAGAAGATAACTTTTAATCTTGTTATAAAGGTGGAATTATTTTTTCTAATATATCCTATTTTTTGCCCGCCAGCCCAAGGCCTACTTCAACACAAGGTGAATCAACCTTGACTGATGACTACTTCCTGGTAAAGAGGGATCCCAATTTCACCTGAAAAGAAATCATCGAATTTCTTTTCAACCCTACCCCATATAAAGAACCAAAAATATTAATAAATGTAAAAATTAATGTAAATAAACAAAAAGAGGGTGTCGGGAGTTTATTACCCGACACCCTTTTTGGTCAATGTACCTAATGGACGACAATCCGCCGGCACCGATGATTGGAATCTAAGATAAAATAAATCCCTGCTCTTTTCAAGTTAAAGACTTGTCGGCCCATTATATCATAGAGAGAGACATTAGGTGGGATAAACTCGGTCTTATTAACAGGATTTGGATAAATAGAAGAGAAAAGTTCGTCTTTGTTTTCTTCTTCAATTCCGGTAACATACTCCCATTCAAGACGTGGCCTCTGATAAGATTGCCATCCATAAGCAACGGCTCCACTGGTATAAGAAACACAATTTTCTTTTACCCAGCCTAATGCGACGTACCCATTGGCCCGAGCCATACTTTCAATTTTTGGTAGTCTTTCTCTTAAAAGATCTCTTCTTTGTCCGTACGCATGCTCCTCTTCTTCTCTAGTCACAGGTATTCCATTAATTATAGCATCTAATAATTCAGAAGGCCCGGCAGTGATCGGATCAACAGACAGAAGCCACCATCTGGCGATTCTGGGCGAAACACCGTAGACTCGATAAACCTCATAAACTAACTCAATCCTTAAGGACCGGGCATTGGGTGGTAAATTTGGAACATCAAATCTCGCAAAGCCATAATCCTCTTCTATCACGGGGGAATAAAGTTCTGCAATCTCTAGATCTCTATCTACCTTCGTTATTGCACCATACTCTCTAATAGTTCCGGTAGCATATGGCCTTTGGGGAGGGTAACAAATTATTGTTAGTGTACCTGCGTAAGAAGAGAGAGATATTATAACTAGGAGAATAAGGTACATTGACCAGTGCTTTTTTATGGTTCTCATCTTTCACCTCCTTTTAATCTATTTTCATTTTATTTTATCCCTATCTTCTCTTTCCACTCTTTTGGAAAGAAAAGATAAAAAAGAATTCCTGTTCCGGCCCCAAAAAAAATAACGAGGCCCACCATGTTAATTACCAATAATAATATTTTCATATTTCACCTCCTTTCTTGACTTCATTTTTTAATTTATCATAATAATAAATTATGTCAAGACAAGGTCAACAACCAACAAATAACCGCCAACTGCTAAAAGAAGATTTAATTTTTTGGAATGCCTTAGCACTTTTTTTAAAATTTGACTCAAGAAAACTTAAAAAAATCTCTGATTTTTTTTCTTCAGCAAAAGATGTCTTTAAAGCATCGATTTCAGATCTTATCAAAGCAGGAATTGAACAAGAAATTGCTCAAGAATTTATTGACTGGCGGAAAAAGATAGAGCCGGAAAAAGAATGGCAAAAATTGGAAAAAGAGAAAATAAAAATAGTTACCATTAGAGATGAAAATTATCCTAAACTTTTAAAAGAAATTTATAATCCACCAGTTATTCTTTATGTCAAAGGAGAGTTATATTCAGAAGAAAATTATCCTCTGGCAGTAGTTGGCACCAGACGAATGAGTTTTTACGGCCGAGAAGTAGTAGAAGAAATTGTCAGAGATTTAGCGAAAATGGGTCTAACGATTGTTTCTGGATTAGCTTTAGGTATCGATGGTTTAGCTCATAAAATTGCTCTTCAAGAAAAAGGGAGAACAATTGCTGTCCTTGGCGGAGGATTAGATGAAAAAAATATCTATCCGTCAGTTCATAAAGATTTGGTTAAAAAAATCGTTACCAGTGGTGGAGCGGTTATTTCTGAGTATCCAATTGGCACCTCACCGACTCGCTATACCTTTCCTCTACGGAATAGAATTATCTCCGGACTTTCACTTGGTACATTAGTTATCGAAGCACCATTAGGAAGTGGTGCTTTAATTACCGCTCAACAAGCTTTAGATCAAAATCGAGAAGTTTTTGCTGTCCCTGGGAGTATTTATTCAAAAAATTCAGAAGGATGTAATTGGTTAATTAAATTGGGTGCCAAAGCAGTAACCTGCGCCAAAGATGTTTTGGAAGCACTGAATTTAGAATTTGTTCTCAAAAAAGAAAAAAAGATAATAGCTGAAACAAAAGAAGAAGAAATTTTACTGAAATATCTATCAAAAGAACCAATCCATATTGATGAGTTAATCCGCCAAAGTAAACTTTCACCAAGTCAAGTTCTAACTACTCTTTCTCTAATGGAAATAAAAGAAAAGGTCAAAAATCTTGGTCAAGGAAATTATATTCTTGCCAATTAGTATTCAAAATTTTTATGAAATTAATAATCGTTGAATCACCGACTAAAGCCAAAACAATTTCTCAATTTTTAGAGAAGGGTTTTTTAGTTGAGTCTTGTAATGGACATATCCGAGATTTACCAAAAAGTAAAATGGGAATTGAAATTGAAAATAATTTTCAACCTATTTATATTATTCCAATTAAAAAAAGAAAAATTGTTAATCAACTAAAGAAAAAAGCTGCTAAAGCTAAAGAGATATATTTTGCTACTGATGAAGATCGTGAAGGTGAAGCAATTGCCTGGCATCTAGCCGAGGTTTTAAAACCTGAAATTCCCAATTTTCAATTTTCAATTTCCAGGTTCCAAGTTCCAAAAGTCGGACGGATCGCTTTTCATGAAATTACTGAGGAAGCAGTTAAAGAAGCATTAAAAAATCCGCGAGAAATTGATTTAAATTTAGTGAATGCTCAGCAAGCGCGGAGAATTTTAGACCGTTTAGTTGGTTACGAACTCTCACCTCTTCTTTGGAAAAAAATTGCCAGTCGTCTTTCAGCTGGTAGGGTTCAATCGGTCGCTTTACGTTTGATTGTGGAGCGAGAAAGAGAAAGAGAAAATTTTAAACCTCAGGAATACTGGACTATCATTGCTTTATTCCAATCAGCTAAAAAAGAAAAATCATCTCCATCTACATTTTTGGCAGAATTATATAAAATTGGTGAAAAAAAATTAGATAAATTTGCTTTTAAGACAAAAAAAGAAGCAGAAGAAATTATAAAAAATTTAAATGGTGCAAAATATTTTGTTAATGAAATTATTCAGAAAGAAACATTGAAATATCCTTTACCACCATTTATTACTTCAACCCTTCAGCAAGCTGCCAATCGACATTTTGGTTATTCGACAAAAAAGACTATGCTTATTGCCCAGCAACTTTATGAAGGTATAAAATTGGGTAAAGAAGGGATGGTCGGTTTAATTACCTATATGCGAACCGACTCTTTTAATTTAGCTGATAAATTTTTAACTGAGACTCGAAAATATATTCAAGAAAATTTTCCTTCCGAATATTTACCAGTTAAACCACATTATTTTAAAGTTAAATCAAAAACCGCCCAGGAAGCGCATGAGGCAATTAGACCAACCAGTATTTATCGTCAACCAGATAAAATAAAAAAATATTTAACTAAAGAACAATTTAAAATCTATGATTTGATTTGGCGCCGTGCTTTGGCTTGTCAAATGAATGAGGCAAAAATTGAAACAATAACAATTGATATCTTAGCTGAAAAGAAATCAGGAAAAAATTATTATTTTAAAGCCAAAGGTATTAAAATAAAATTTGATGGTTGGTTAAAAATTTATCCTACAAAAATTGATGAAGTAATTTTACCAATATTAGAAAAAAAAGAAAACTTAAAACTGCTCAAATTAACACCAATTCAACATTTCACTGAACCACCACCTCGATATTCTGAGGCTAGTTTAGTTAAGACATTGGAAAGTTATGGAATTGGCCGA
>JBKBVX010000003.1:0-23075 GCA_046289355.1 Patescibacteria group bacterium | reverse complement strand
ATTAAAATGAAATAATTTTTATGATTGAAGGTGTAAAAATAAAAAAATTAAAGGTGATTAAAGATGATCGTGGTTTTTTGATGGAGATTTTGCGTTCTGATGATAAAATTTTTGAAAAATTTGGTCAGGTTTATATAACTTTCTGTAAATATGGGGTAGCTAAAGCTTGGCATTATCATAAACTCCAAGATGATTATTTTGTTTGTCTTCAAGGGAAAGCCTTGGTTGGACTTTATGACGCAAGAAAAAAATCTAAAACTTATGGTAAAATAGCCAAGTTTATTTTAGTTGGGCCAGAGGAAAAAGGACAACAGATAGTTTTAAAAATTCCAAAAGGGGTTGTCCATGGCTTTACTGCTTTAACAAAAAAAGGAGCAAAAATTTTAAATGTTCCAACAAAGGTTTATAATTACAAAAAGCCGGATGAATATCGTTTGCCATGGCAGACAAAAGAAATTCCTTTTAAATGGCCAAGTTTTGTTTCTCGGGGTGGATAAAATAATTTATTATTAAGACTATGAGAATTTTTATTACTGGAGGAGCTGGATATATTGGTTCTCATATTGTTAAAGAATTGCTTAAAGAAAAGTATCAAATTTTTATCTACGATAATTTATCACAAGGCCATCGCCAAGCTGTTTTAGGTGGCTTTTTTATTAAAGGTGATCTTTCTGATATCATAAAATTAAACAATGTTTTTAAGAAATATCGACCTCAGGTTGTTGTTCATTTGGCAGCTGATTCTTTAATAGAAGAATCAATGAAAAAGCCAGAAAAGTATTTCGAAAATAATGTTTTAAATGGTTTAAATTTACTTGAAGCAATGGTTAAAAATAAAATTAAATATCTAATTTTTTCTTCTTCGGCTGCTGTTTATGGTCAGCCAAAAAAAATGCCAATTGAAGAAAACACTCAACTTAGACCAACTAATATTTATGGTCAGACAAAATATATTTTTGAAAAACTTTTAGAATATTTTGATAAAAAATACAATTTAAAATATATTTCACTTCGCTATTTTAATGCGGCTGGAGCTGATCCGTCAGGTGAAATTGGTGAAGATCATAGACCAGAAACTCATTTGATTCCTAATATTTTAAAAGTAGCACTTGGTCAAAAAAGATATTTAGAAATCTATGGCAATGATTATCCAACAAAAGATGGAACTTGTATCCGTGATTATATTCATGTTAGCGATTTAGCCCAGGCGCACATTTTGGCTTTAAAATTTTTAGTCAAAAATAAAAAAAGCAAAATTTATAATTTAGGATCAGAAAATGGATTTTCAGTTAAAGAGGTTTTAGAGGTAGCCAGAAAAGTCACCGGAAAAAAAATTCCTATCAAAATTAAACCAAGAAGAATTGGTGATCCATCGATTTTGATTGCTTCTTCAGCCAAGATAAAAAAAGAACTTGGCTGGCAACCAAAATATTCTGATTTAGAAACAATTATTAGTACCGCTTGGCGGTTTTACCAGAAATATCCAAAAGGATTTAGAAAATAACCCCTGTGGATAACTTTTATTAGCACTCTTGACTTAGGAGTGCTAATTTTATATAATTTTATGATAATTTTTATGTTGACCCAAAGAAAAAAGAAAATCTTAAAAAAAGTGGTAGAAAAATATATTAAAAAAGCCAGACCGGTCAGTTCGAAAACACTGGTTAAGAAAGATTTTCCTGAGTTTAGTTCAGCAACTATTAGAAATGAGATGTTAGATCTTACTCGGAAAGGATTACTTCTTCAACCTCATACTTCAGCCGGGAGAATTCCAACACTGGCAGGTTTTAGATTCTTTTTAGAGAATTTCTTAAAGGAGAAAAAACTTTCTAATTTCGAAAAAGATATCTTTTTACAAGTAAAAAGGGAATATGGAGATAAAAGAAAAAGAATTAAAGAGTTAGCCAAAAGATTAGCTGAGATTTCTAAAGAATTAGTTATTATTGCATTTTCTAAAGATGATTTCTATTATACTGGCTTTTCCTATCTTTTCCGTCAACCAGAATTTAAAAATTTATCTTTAGTTGAAAATATTTCTCAAATAATTGATCACTTAGATGAGACAATGAAGAATATCTTTGATAAAATAAAAAAATTAGAAATTTTGATTGGTGAAAAAAATCCTTTTGGTGATAAATGTGGAGCAATTCTTGATAGAATTGAGATAGATAACAAAAAAATTATTGTTGGACTCTTAGGCCCTTTAAGAATGGATTATAATAAAAATATCGGTCTTATAAGATCACTTAAAAATTTTCTTAAATAATTTTATGAGTTCTAGGAAAAACGAAGAATTAGATAAATTTAAAAAAGAAATTGAGAATCTTAAAAAAGAACTTGAAGAAGAAAAAAAAAGATCTAAACAATATTTGGAAGGTTGGCAAAGGACCAAAGCTGATTATATTAACCGAGAAAGAGAAATTGAAAAAGAAAGAAGCAATTGGTCTGAATTTGTCATTAAAGATTTAATTTTAAAAATTTTACCAATTTACGAAAGTTTAAATAAATCATTAGAACATAAAGAATTAAATGATGATTTTTTGAAAGGAATTGAGCAGATTAAAAAACAGTTTAATAGTTTTTTGAAAGAGTTTGGGGTAGAAAAAATAAAAACTATTGGCGAGAAGTTTGATCCAGCGTTTCATGAAGTTGTTGAAAAAAGAGGTGATGGTAATGAGATAGTAGAAGAAGTAAGTCCAGGATATAAAATGAACAATAAAGTTATAAAAGTAGCAAAAGTTATCATTCAATAAATTATTAAAAGGTCGAAAAAATTGATATTTAAAATTAAAAATTGTCTTATGCCTCTTATTCCTTGGCGACCCTGGCTTTGGCGGCCTTGGGAAGAATTTGAAAAAGAACTCGAAGATTGGTTTGAAGAGAGATGGCCAGAAATAAAACAGGCTGAGTTTATGCCACCAGTTGATATTTATGAAAAAGGAAACAATATCATTGTTGAAACACAGATTAGTGGAATTGAACCAGAAAAGGTTGATATTTCAGTTGAGGATAATACTTTAATCTTGAAAGGTAAGAGTGAGAAAAAATCCGAAGTTGAAGAAAAAAACTATTATCGGAAAGAAGTTCGTTATGGGAGTTTTTACCGGGCACTGAGTTTGCCGACTAAGGTAATAGGTGAGAAAGCTGAAGCTACTTACGAAAATGGTATTTTAAAAATAGTCATTCCTAAGGCAGCTGAAGTTAAGGCTAAAAAAATCAAAGTTAAAGTAAAAAAGAGTAAATCATAAATTAACCTAATTGATCTAGAATAATTAGGATCTGATTAGGTTAATTAAAAGATTTTATATTTAACTAAAAACATATGCCTAAAATTATTGGTATTGATTTAGGAACTTCAAATTCGGCAGCTGCTTATGTAGAAGCTGGTCGGCCGAAGATGATCCCTTCGGCTGAAGGAACAACATTGGTTGGAGGTAAAGCCTTTCCTTCTTATGTTGCTTTTACCAAAGATGGTGAGTTGTTAGTTGGTGAACCTGCCCGTCGTCAAGCAGTGGCTAATCCGGAAGGGACAATTACCGGTGTTAAAAGAAAAATGGGTACTGATTTTAAGTACAAGATTTTCGGTAAAGAATATACTCCGCAACAGATCTCTGCTTTTATCTTACAGAAAATTAAAAAAGACGCTGAATTATATTTAGGCGATAAAGTTGAAAAAGCAGTTATTACTGTCCCTGCTTATTTTGATGATGCTCAAAGACAGGCGACAAAAGATGCAGGTGCTATTGCCGGTTTAGAGGTTATTAGAATTATCAACGAACCAACTGCTGCCTGTTTGGCTTATGGTTTAGATAAAGTCCAAGAAAAAGATCAGCAAGTTTTGGTTTTTGATTTTGGTGGTGGGACTTTAGATGTAACAATTATGAATTTTGGTGGCGGGGTTTTCGAGGTTATTTCTACTTCTGGCGATACTCAACTTGGTGGTAGAGACATGGATGATGCCTTAATTGAATATATTGTTGATGAATTTAAAAAATCAGAAGGTATTGATTTAAGAAAAGATAAAATGGCTATGCAGAGAATTCGTGAAGCAGCAGAAAAAGCAAAGATTGAACTTTCCTCAGTTTTAGAAACAGAAATTAATCTTCCATTTATTACTGCTACCTCAGAAGGACCAAAACACCTTTTAATGAAAATTACTCGTGCCAAGTTAGAAAGTTTAGTCAGACCAATTATTGAGAGATGTCGCGGTCCTATTGAACGGGCTTTAGCTGATGCTAAATTAACACCAGCAGATATTGAAAAAATAATTTTAGTTGGTGGACCAACTAGAATGCCAATTGTTCAGAAATTTTTAGAGGATTATTTTGGACCAAAAATTGAGCGCGGGATTGATCCAATGGAGTGTGTGGCAATGGGGGCGGCTATTCAAGCAGCTGTTTTAGCTGGTGATACTGAAGTCAGAGAGGTTCAATTGTTAGATGTTACTCCACTGACTTTAGGCATTGAAACTTTGGGTGGGGTAATGACACCATTAATTGAAAGAAACACAACTATTCCAACTTCGAAAAGCCAAATTTTCTCTACGGCTGCTGATAATCAAACCTCAGTTGAAATTCATGTTTTACAAGGTGAAAGACCAATGGCTGCCGATAATCGAACATTAGGAAGATTTATTTTAGATGGGATTCCGCCAGCTCCTCGAGGAGTACCACAAATTGAGGTTACTTTTGATATTGATGCTGATGGGATTTTAACTGTTAGAGCAAAAGATAAAGCAACTGGTAAAGAACAGCATATTATTATTCGTGATTCAAAAGCACTTTCTAAAGAAGAAATTGAGAGAATGAGAAAAGAAGCTGAGAAGTTTGCTGAAGAAGATAGAAAGAAAAGAGAATTAGCTGAATTAAAAAATCAAGCTGATGCTTTAATTTATAGTGCAGAAAAAACTTTAAGAGAGTTTGCTGGAAGAATTAAAGATGAAGATAAAAAAGTAGTTGAGGAAAAAATTAATGAATTGAAGAAGGTAATGGCAGGTAATGAATTTGAATTGATTAAAAAGGCAATGGATGAACTTTCACAAGAGATTCAAAAGGTTGGTGCAGAAATATATAGACAACAGACAACCGAACAAAAACCTCCAGAGTCAAAAAAGAAAGATGAAGGTCCAATAGAAGGAGAATACGAAGAAAAAAAATAACTTTGAATTTAATTTTGTGTCAAAATCATCAATTATCAAAATTTTTATTTTCGCTGTCTTGCTTTTAATTTTTGCTTTTCTTTTCTGGCGCCAGTTGGCTGATATTTATCTTAAAAGAAATCTTCATTGGCGATCTTTGCTTTGGTTAGGTATCTGGCTTTTAATTTTTTTAGTCTTCTGGTTAATTTTCTCTCTTTTGGTTGAATCGAAAATGATTTGTTTTTCGATCTATCTTTTAATTCTGGCAATTTTCTTTTTATTTTTTAATTTCCATTATTATTTATTAATCGGTTTAGTTGTTCTTTTCGTCGGTTTTGTTATTAGTCGAGCCTTAATACAAAAAGAGAGAAATAACCGTTTGAAAATTTCTTTAAATTCTATTTTTAAAAGTGGTTTGAAATTGAATTTATTCTTCCTGGCTCTTTTTCTTAGTTTACTGAGTTATTTTTATCCTTTGGTAAAGAGTGATGAGTTAGAAATCAATTTACCGCCAAAAGTGTTATCATGGATATCAAAACCTCTGACTAAAACTTTCAGTGGATTCGATCCAGAGATGACAATTGACGAAATGTTAAAAGTCTCAGTGGTTATAGAGAAACCTGATTTAACTGCTTTTCCACCAGAATTGATTAAAAAATTTAAAGATAAAAATTTAAAATCATTTAATCCACAAGAACTTTTAAAAGATTCAGAAATCGCTGAAATTATAAAAGATCAGGCAAAAAAAGTTAATCCACAAATTATTAATAAAGAAAGAGATGAGTTGGCGAAGAAATTGGGTCTTACTTTAACTGGCAATGAAAAGCTATCAGAAGTGATTGGTAAATTAGTTAACAAAAAATTAAAAGAATTACTTGGTTCTTATTCTAAATATCTACCAATTATTTCCGCTATCTTGATTTTTCTAGTTTTAAAGATCATTTTTGTACCATTTTCTTGGTTAGTCATCTTAATCACATTATTAATTTTTCTAATTTTTCTCATATTTCGTCTAGTAAGAATTGAAAAAGTGATGAAAGAGGGAGAAGATATTAAATTATAATTTTCATTTTTGAGGTAAACAAAAATGAAAAAGAGAGAAATAATTCTTTGTAGTGCGTGTTTATTAGGGGTTAATTGTCGTTATGATGGAAAAAACAAAGTGAATAAAAAAGTTTTAAAATTGGCAAAAAAGAAAATTTTGATTCCTGTTTGCCCAGAACAATTGGGTGGACTTCCAACCCCAAGAGAACCAGCCGAGCAAAGAGGCAATAAAGTTTTTACCAAATCTGGTAAAAATGTGACAAAATATTTTTTAGCTGGCGCCAAAGAAGTTCTAAAGATCGCTAAATTATTTGGTATTAAAAAAGCAATTTTAAAACAACGCAGTCCTTCCTGCGGTTGTGGTCAGATTTACGATGGTAGTTTTTCTGGCAAAATTATTAAAGGCAATGGTATAACAACAAGATTATTAAAAAAACACAATCTTAAAATAATTTCTGAAGATGATTTATAAATTTAAATAAATTTTAGATTATGGCTGAGGATTATTACAAAATACTTGGTGTATCTAAAAATGCTTCTCAAGAAGAAATCAAACGGGCTTATCGCGAATTGGTAAAAAAATATCATCCGGATAAATATTATGGCAAACCAGAATATAAAGAAATGAATGAAAAATTTAAAAAAATTAATGAGGCCTACCAGGTCTTATCTGATCCAGAAAAAAGGAGATTGTATGATCAATATGGACCAGCTTTTGAGCAGGCGAAAGCAGCTGGTGGTTTTGCTGGTTTTGAAGGTTTTCGTGATTGGGCAACTTGGGCTGAAGCAATGAGAGATGCTGGTCAAGAATTTTCTTTTGATTTCGGTGATTTTGACTTCACTAATTTAGGTAGTATATTTGAAGATTTTTTTGGTTTCAAAACTAAAACACGATCAAAAGCAAAAAGAGGTCGTGATCTTCATTATGAGATGGAAATAGGTTTTCGCGAAGCAATCTTTGGTACAGAAAAAGAAATTACCTTAGATAAATTTAATTTATGTCCAGAATGTGGTGGGAGTGGTATAGCAAAAGATTCCAAATTTATTACTTGTTCAAATTGTCGTGGTTCTGGTTATGTTTCAAAGTTGAAATCAACGTTCTTTGGTCAAATTCGGACAACAATAACTTGTCCAAAGTGTGGCGGTGAGGGAAAAATTGCAGAAAAAAAATGTTTAAGATGTGGTGGTGAAGGACGGATTCGTCAAAGAAAGATTTTAAAAGTAAAAATTCCAGCTGGTATTGATGAAGGCGAAACTATTATTCTCAGAGGTCAAGGTGAGGCAGGGACTAAAGGAGGAGCTGTTGGTAATTTATATCTTACCGTTCATATTAAACCAGATCCAATTTTTAAGAGAAAAGGAAATGATATTTTATCTGAAAAAGAAATTTCTATTTCTCAAGCAGTTTTAGGTGGGAAGGTGACAGTAGAAACATTAGATGGTGAAGTTGATTTAAAAATTCCAGCTGGAACAAAATCTGGTCAAGTTTTTAGATTACGAGGTAAAGGTGTACCCTATCTTCGTGGTCATGGTCGTGGCGATCAATTAGTCACTATTAATATCAAAATACCAAAAACTTTAACAAAAAAACAAAGAAAATTATTGGAAGAATTGCAAAATGAAGGTCTATAAAGATTCCAATTTTTCAAAATTATATGGTAAAATAAATTTATATGCCTCTTTTGATAGATTTTACAAAAATTATTAATTGGGAGGCTTTATTGGCTATTACTGATCGACCATTTTTTTCTTTAATTTGGCAATTAATTATTAAAGGTGGTTGGATAGCTTTTGTTTTTTTAGCTTTTATTGTTCTTTCTCGTCTGCTTAATTATCGAGCAATAATCCTTAAGGAGAAAAATACTAAATATGTCTTATTGGCCATTGATGTCCCAAGAGATAATCCTCATGGTCCAGAAGTGACTGAACGACTTTTTGCTCATTTAGCTACAGCTGGTTCAGCTAAAGGATTTAAAAGTGATGAATCAATTTTTGATCGGCCATGTTTTTCTTTTGAAATTATTAGTTTAGGTGGTCGAATTCAATTCTTAGTCCGAACAAGAGAAGAATATCGAGATTTAGTTGAAGCGGCTTTTTATGGCGAATATCCTAATGCTGAAATTCATGAGGTAGATGATTATACAAAAAATTCACCAGAAAAATTTCCTGATCCAAATTATGATTTATGGGGAACTGAGATTGTTCTTTATAATAAAGAATCATATCCTATTCGGACTTATCCTTCTTTTGAACATCCACTTTCTGGCGAATTTAAAGATCCAATATCAAACTTTTTAGAAGTTTTAAGTAGAATTCATGAAGGAGAGCAGATTTGGATTCAAATTTTAATTGTTTTCGGTGGTTTGGCTTGGAAAAAGAGAGGTGAGAAATTGGTTGCTGATTTAATCGGAGCAAAACCAAAAGAAGAAGGAGGGGGTGGAATTAGTGGTTTCTTGAGTAGTTTAATTAGTAAAGGTTTAGGTAGTCTCTCAAATTTTATCTATGAAGTATTTTTTGGCGAATCAATAGGCGGTACTGAAACTACTTCTGTTGGTAAAGAAGAATTACCTTCTTTAATAAGTTATCTTTCTCCTGGTGATAGAGAAATAGTAGGAGCTATTCAGAGGAAAATTTCTAAAATTGGTTTTCGTACAAAAATTCGAATTATTTATTTAGCTAAGAAAGAAGTCTATGATGTTCATCGGGCTATACCAGGAATTTTAGGTGCCTTCAATCAGTTTAACACTCTTGATATGAATGGTTTTAAACCAGACGATTATGTCAAAACAGTAGCTTCTGGTTTTTCTCTTAATCCCCGTCGGCAAATAGCTAAAAAACAAAATGAGATTTTGAGAGCCTATAAAGAGAGAAGTTTTAGACGTGGGAGCAATGGTTATATTTTAAATATTGAGGAATTGGCAACTATTTATCATTTCCCTGTGGCAACAGTTGAGGCACCACTTATTAAAAAAACCACCTCAAAAAAAGGTGAACCACCATTTGCTTTGCCAATAAAAGAAGAATTTTAAAATATTTTCTTAATCACTGGTCCATCTTTTGTATCTTCGATTTGGTAGCCAAGTTTTTTTATTTTTTCACGAATTCTATCAGCTATTGACCATTTTCCTTCCTTTCTTAATTTCTCTCTTTGCTTAATTAATTTTTTTATTTGGCGAGGGATTTTTTGACTTTCCTGCCAGATTTTTTTAAAAGAAAGGCCAAGGACTCGATCAAATTTCAAAAGAGATACTAATTTGACCTGACTTGGCAATTTTGAATCAATTAAATTCCAAGTTATAGCCAGGGCTTTTGGTAAATTTAAATCATCATTAATGGCAGCAAGGAATTCTTTTTCAATCTCATTAGAGCCGACCTTTCCTTTTTTATAACTTGAAATTTCTTGATAGATTTTGTTTAGGGCATTTTGAGCAGCATCAAGTGATGACCAAGAAAAATTTAATTTTGAGCGATAATGAGTAGTTAAACAGAGATAGCGAAAGGCCAAAGGATTATACCCTTTATCTTTTAAATCTTTTAAAATAATAAATCTACCAGCTGATTTAGCCATTTTTTCTTGATCTAAATTTAGGAATTCGCCATGAAGCCAAAAATTAGCTAATGGTTTATTATAGACTGCTTCAGCTTGGGCAATCTCATTAGGATGATGAATTGAGAGATGATCGATACCACCACAATGAATATCAAAAGGAATACCTAAATTTTTTATAGCCATAACAACACATTCGGTATGCCAGCCAGGGAAACCAATACCCCATGGTGAAGGCCATTCCATCTGACGTTTTTTATCTTTCGGTGAAAATTTCCAAAGGGCAAAGTCAGTTGGATTTTTCTTTCCTCTGACGTCAACTCTTGCACCAGCCAAAATTTCTTCTTTTTTCAAATTTGAAAGTTTTCCATAACTAGGTAATTTGGCTGTATCAAAATAAACACCGTCAGGAAGAAGATAAGTAAAACCTTTTTTTTCCAATTTTTTAATCAATTCGATTTGATCTTTAATTGTTTGAGTAGCTTTAACCCAGCGATCTGGTGGTAAAATGTTTAAATCTTTTAAATTTTTTTTAAATTCTTTTGTATAAAAATCAGCAATTTGCCAAGCAGTTTTCTTCTCACGTCTGGCTGCCTCTTCTATTTTATCTTTGCCTGTATCAGCATCAGAAGTTAAATGACCAACATCGGTAATATTCATTACATGTTTGACTTTATAGCCATTGTAAAGAAGAACCCTTTTTAAAATATCTTCGAAAATATAAGTTCTTAAATTGCCTAAATGAGGATAATTATAAACTGTTGGTCCACAAGTATAAAGACCAACCTTCTTATTTTTTATTGGCTTAAAAATTTCTTTTTGGCGGGTAAGAGAATTAAATAATTGAAGAGACATACATTTTATTTTACCATTTTTATTGAAAAATAAAAGTCTTTTGATATAATAAATAACAATGAAGAAAATTTATATTGGAACATCCGGCTGGAATTATTATCATTGGAAAGGGATTTTTTATCCAGAAAATTTAAAATCTGATGAATTACTTTCTTACTATGCTCAAAATTTTTCCACAGTAGAAATAAATTCTTCTTTTTATCATTTACCAAGAGAGAAGACTTTTAAAAATTGGCAAGAGAAAGTCCCAAAAAATTTTTTGTTTTCTGTAAAGGTTTGGCGAAGAATTACCCATTTAAAAAAAATAAATAAAGTTGAAGATGATTTAAAAACATTTTGGCAAAGGTGTTTGGCCTTAAAAGAGAAGTTAGGTCCTTTACTTTTTCAATTTCCACCCTCATTTAAAGCAAATATTGAAAAATTTGAAAAATTTTGTAAGTTTTTTAGAAAGTTAGTTGGTGAAGAAAAGGCAACTTTTGAATTTAGAAATCAAAGTTGGTTTTCTTTAAAGATTTATAAAATTTTAAAGAAATATAATTTAGCCCTTTGTTGGGCTGATACCCCTTGTTATCCCTATCAAGAAATTGTTACTGCTGATTATCTTTATCTTCGACTCCATGGCCATGAAAAGCTTTATGCTTCAAAATATACAAAAAAACAACTTCAAGAATATGCTTTAAAAATAAAAAAATTTTTGAAAAAAGGAAAAGAGGCTTATGTCTATTTTGACAATGATGCCTATGGTTATGCCGTAGAAAATGCAAAAGAATTAAAGAAAATATTAAACTGTTAATTTTTTTTTAAAAATTGAAGCCCATATAATATAAATGAAATTATATGGGCTTCATGGAATTATTTCGACTTGGAGAACGGGAGTGCCATATTCAACAGGATCGCCGACCCCTTTTAATACCTTAACTACTCTTATTTCCTTAGCCGATTCGAATTTCTTTCGTAATTCCTTAGTAAGAGGAAGTTTCTCTATTGTTACGGCACATTTTATCTTAAGAACATTGATTTCGAACAATTTGGAAAAATCGAGCTTTTCCCCTTTTTCGGGGACCCAACTGATTTTTCCAACATATGGAGATAAGAGTTCTACTACTTCCGTTTTTGAAGATGGAGGAGATGATGGAGGTATTGTTTCCTGTTTTTCTTTAATCATCTCAATTTTGAAATTTCTTCCTATTTCTATTGTTAGCTTGGTCCAAGGATTTTTTATCATATTTTTTCTCATTATTTCCAGTATTTTCTCGAGATCATTTAGATCATTTATTTTCATTTTTCACCTCCTTTACTTTTAAGTATATAAAATTTATAATATCTAGTCAATAGAAGATAGGGATAAAATATGAATAAAGATCTTCTTTTAAAAAACGAGCTTAAAAATCTAAAATTTAATGAGCCATTAAAAAATTGGACAACCTTTAAAATTGGCGGACCAGCCAGATATTTTTTCTTGGCCAAAAATGAAAAAGATTTAATCAGAGCCATTAGTTTGGTTAAGAAATTAAAAATTAAGTTTTTTATTTTAGGTGAGGGAAGCAATGTTTTGATCTCAGATAAAGGATTTGATGGTATGGTGATAAAGATTCAAAATTCAAATTTTAGAATTCAGAATTCTAAAATTATAGCTGATGCTGGTGTAAAACTTAGTCAATTGGTAAAAGCAGCAACAAATGCTAGCCTAACAGGACTTGAATGGGCAGTTGGTATTCCCGGAACTTTAGGTGGCGCAATCTATGGCAATGCTGGTTTGGTAGATGAAAGAAAAAATATCTCTGCCTTGATAGAAGAAGTAAAAGTCCTAAATATCAAAAATTGTAAATTAAAAATTGAAAATTTCTCCAAAAAGGATTGTCAATTTGCTTATCGAGAGAGTATTTTTAAATACAGACCGAACTTGATTATTCTTTCCGCTGTCTTGAAATTGAAAAAAGATAAAAAAGAAAAGATAAAAAAAGAAATTTTAGAGATGATAAAAAAGAGAAAAGAAAAGATTCCAAATGGTTTTTCAGCTGGCTGTATTTTCAAAAATTCAAAATTCAAAATTCAAAATTCAAAATTAAAGAAATATCCACAATTGAAAGATTTTAAAAAATATGGTATGATTCCTAGTGGCTGGCTGATTGAAAAATGTGGTTTAAAAGGTAAAAAAATTGGTGGCGCTAAAATTAGCGAAAAACACGCTAATTTTATTATTAATTACAAAGAGGCGAAAGCAAAAGATGTTTTAAAACTTATTAATTTAATTAAAAAAAAGGTTTTTAATAAATTTGGAATTAAATTAGAAGAAGAGATAAGAATAATTTAAGATTTGACAAATTTATTAATTTTGATATGATATTATTTCTTAGTTGGATAAATAGGACTAAGTAAAATATGGTTCGTCAAAAAGATTTTATCGAAGTAGAAGGGATAGTTGAGGAATCATTACCATCGACTACTTTCAGGGTGAGATTAGAAAATGGCGAAACGATCTTAGCTTATCTCTCAGGTCGAATGAGAATAAACAAGATTAAAGTTCTTCCTGGCGATCGGGTCAAAATAGAAATGAGTCCATATGATTTGACAAAAGGAAGAATAGTCTACAGATATTAAAGACAAAACCAAGAAATATTTGTGAATAATAACTGAGTTTTTTAATTTGTTTTTATTTGATTTTATCTTTTATGAAGGTACGTTCTTCAGTAAAAAAGAGATGTCGTTTTTGTAAGATAGTTCGTCGGAAAAAAAGGATTTACGTTATCTGTAAGAATCCAAAACATAAACAGCGCCAAGGTTAAAATTTTATTAAATTTGAAATCCTATGGCTCGAATTGCTGGTGTCAATTTACCTCCAAATAAAAGGGTCGAAATAGGGCTAACCTATATTTTTGGTATTGGTAGAAGCCTCTCGCAAAAGATTCTTAAAACAGTCAATATCAATCCTGATAAGAGAGTTAAAGATCTTTCTGAAAAAGAGATTGATCTTTTGAAAAATATTATTGAGAAGAATTATAAAGTAGAAGGTGAACTACGGAGTGAAATTTTTTCTAATATCAAGAGATTAAAAGAGATAGGCTGTTATCGTGGCATAAGACATGCTAAAGGTTTACCAGTCAGAGGACAACGGACAAGAACTAATTCAAGGACAGTGAGAGGAAATGTAAGAAGAACTATGGGTTCTGGTCGTCGACCGCCAGCAAAAAAAGTCTAATTAGTCTTTAGATTTAATTTAAACTATGCCAAAAAGTGCTGAAAAAATAAAAGAAAGGATCTATAAACAGATTCCTCGCGGTCGAATTTATATTTATTCTACTTACAATAATAATATAGTAACTATCACTGATCCTCAAGGTAATGTTATTGTTTCATCAACAGCAGGGAAATTGGGTTTTTCTGGTCCAAAAAAGGCAACTCCTCATGCAGCCACTCTGGTTGTTAATGATGCCTTAGAGAAAGCAAAAAAATTCGGTTTTAAAGAAGCTCAAATCTTTGTTAAGGGTATCGGAACGGGTCGAGAAGCAGCTATTCGAGCAGCTTGTAATTCTGGAATCAATATTGTCTCAATTAAAGATATCACTCCTATTCCTCATAATGGTTGTCGACCACCAAAAGTAAGAAGGGTCTAAAATTTTTTTATTAACTTTAAAAATTTTAACAATATGATTACAGCAAAATGTAGAATCTGTCGTCGGGAGGGAAGAAAGCTTTTTTTAAAAGGTGAGCGTTGTTATTCACAAAAATGCTCATTAATAAAAAGAAAATATCCACCTGGTCTTCATGGACCAAAAGGTTACCCTCAACTTTCTGAATATGGTATTCAACTTAGAGAGAAACAGAGATTGAAAAGAACTTTTGGTATTCGGGAAAAGCAGTTAAAATTGTATTACCGCAAGGCTATAAAAACAGCTGGCAATCCAGAGGAAAATTTATTAAAATTATTAGAACAAAGATTAGATAATGTTGTTTATAAAGCAGGATTTGCTTCGAGTCGCTCAGCTGCTCGGCAGTTAATAAATCATGGTCATATCAGAGTTAATGGTCGGAGAGTTGATATTCCTTCTTATCAAGTGAAACCAAAAGATGAAATAACTTTGAAACCGACAAGTAAAATGATAGAAAAAGTAAAAGATGAATTGATGGCAGTAAAAGCTAGTGGAAGAATAAGATTACCAGACTGGATTTCTCTTGATGAAGAAAAATTGACAATTAAGATTTTACGCAGACCAGAAAGTGTTGATTTACCTCAAGAGTTTAATATTAAATCAATTATTGAGTTTTATAGTCGATGACTTTATTTTATATTTATTAATTTACAATTATGGAGCAAATTCCTTTACCAACTAAAATTGAATACCGAGAGGATAAAGAGAATAAAAATAAAGGGGAGGTGATTATTGAACCTTGTTTTCCTGGTTATGGAACAACTTGGGGAAATGCTTTAAGAAGGGTTTTGCTTTCTTCATTAACAGGTGGAGCTGTGACAGCTGTAAAAATAAAAGGGGTGAAACATGAATTTTCTACTATTCCTTATGTTAAGGAAGATGTTTTAGAGATTATTCTCAATCTTAAACAACTGAGGATGAAAATCTTTACTGATGAGGAGATAAGACTTTCTCTCAAAGCTCAAGGAGAAAAAAAAGTTTATGCTAAAGACATTGAAAAAGATGCTCGGGTTGAGATAGTAAATCCAGATCTATTGATTGCTACTCTCACTGATAAAAAAGCCAAATTAGAAATGGAGATTTTTGTTAAAAAAGGCCGAGGGTATGTCCCAGTCGAGGAGAGGAAAACTGAAGAAAGAGAGATTGGTAAAATTCTTATTGACTCAATTTTTACTCCAATTCGAAGTGTTGGCCTTAAAGTTGAAAATGTTCGGGTTGGCGAAAAAACAAATTTTGATCGCTTAACTTTGCCAATTGAAACTGATGGGACTATTACCCCACTTGAAGCATTTATCCAAGCAGCTGATTTTTTGAAAGACCATTTTTCTTTTATTTCAGAGAAAGCAAAATCACTTATTGTTCCTCAAAAAGAAGAAAAAAAGAAAGAGACGAAAAAAAAGAAGGGAAGGGCAAGGAAAAAATAACGAGAATAGATGTAAGCAAATAAATTTATCTTTGCATTTATATGCGGCATCGAAAAAGAAAAAAGATTTTAGATAGGAAAAGAGATCAACGTAAAATGTTGCTAAGAAATTTAGCTTCTTCTTTGGTTAAAAATGAAAAAATAAAAACAACACTAGCAAAAGCGAAATTTCTAAAACCAATAATAGAAAAATTGATAACAATTGGTAAAGATAATAGTCTTAATTCAAGAAGAAGGCTTTTGTCTTTTTTTCAGGACGAAATGATAGTCAAAAAAATTATTGATGAAATCTCCCCTCGCTATAAAGAAAGAAAAGGGGGCTATACGAGAATTATCAAAGCTAACCAAAGAAAAGGCGATGGGGCAGAAATGGCAATAATTGAATTTGTTTAATGTATGAAAGAGAAAATTCATACAATTGATGCAACTAATAAATCATTAGGCAGATTAGCAACTGAAATTGTTAGAATTTTAACTGGTAAGCATAAACCAGATTATGTTCCTTATAAAGATACAGGAGAGAAGGTTGTAGTTAAAAACATTGAGCAAGTAAAATTTACAGGGAAAAAACTTGAGGAGAAAAAATATTATCACTATTCTGGATATCCAGGTGGGTTAAAGACAAGAAGACTTAAAGATCTTTTCAATAAAAATCCTAAAGAAGTTTTAAGAAGAGTTGTCTACCATATGCTTCCTAAAAATAAATTAAGAAAATTAAGGATAAAAAAATTAATAATTTTATCTGAAAAAGAATCTCAATAAAATATGCCGAAAAAGAAAAAAATAAAAGAAAATATTGAAATAAAAGAAAAAAATTCTTCTCCAATTGTAAAGGAAGAAAAAATTTTTTTCTTGGCAACTGGTAAAAGAAAAACAGCAGTTGCTCAAGTAAAGCTTATTCCTAAAGGAGAAGGGAAAATAATTGTCAATCAAAAAGATTATCGAGAGTATTTTCCATATTTTGTCTGGCAAAAGAATATCTTAGATCCTCTTAAACTGACGAATACAGAAAAAAGCGATGTTATTGTCAAAGTAAAGGGCGGTGGCCTTAATGCCCAATCTGAAAGTATAAGATTGGGTATTGCCCGTGCTTTGGTTAAAGTTAATCCTGATTTTAGAAAAATTTTAAAACCAGTTGGTTTTTTAACTAGAGATGCCAGAATAAAAGAAAGGAAAAAACCAGGGTTAAAAAGAGCAAGGAGAGCACCACAGTGGCAGAAAAGATAAAATTCCTAACAATTTAAGACATTTTCAGATGATTAAATCCTATTCTTTTTCTCAAAATACTCTTTATTTGATGTTGGCTTATATTGTTGAGAAATTACTCGTTCTTTTTTATTTTATTTTTCTTGCTCGTTATTTAGGTCCAGAAGAATTTGGTATTTATTCTTTTGCTATTTCTTTTGTAGCTGTTTTTTCAGTTTTTTTAGATCTAGGTTTTTCTACCGCCTTAGTAAGAGAGACAGCTAAAGCTAAAGAAAGGACAAACGAGTATCTAAACAATCTTTTAACTTTTAAATTTATCACCACCATTTTTACAATTTTTCTTATTGTTTTAACAATTAATTTATTAAATTATCCTCCTTCAACTCGTCTTCTTATTTATTTGGCAACTTTTTGGATAATTTTTGAGTCATTTGCTGCAACTTTTTATGCCTCAATTAGAGGATGGCAAAATCTTCGTTATGAATCAATTGGTCTTATTTTAAATAAACTCTCTTATATTTTCCTTGGTTTTATTTTTATTCTTTTAAAACTTCCATTAATTACTTTTATTATCCCATTAATCATTGGCGGCCTTTTATATCTTATTTATCCTATCTTTATCACAAAAAAGTTTTTTGTTTTTAAACCAATTCTTAAAAAAGAAATTATTTTTTCCTTTTTCAAGATTTCTTTACCTTTGTTTTTCGGCATAATTTTTTCTATCCTTTTTAGTTATATAAATACTATTCTTGTTTCTTATTTTTCATCTGATTTAGCAGCCGGTCTTTTCTCTGCTGCTTTTAGGATACCTTCGGCTATTCTTTTTTTACCCGCTGCTTTTGGTGCTTCAATCTTTCCTGTTTTTAGTTCTTTAGTTAAAGAAGGAAATAAGGAAAGACTTTCTTCTATTTTCAAAAAAGTATTTTTTTATTTAACCCTGATAGCCATTCCTATTACTTTTGGCGGTATTATTTTAGGGAGAGAAATAATCCATTTTATTTATGGTCATGATTTTATTATGGCTGTTACCTCCTTTAGAATTCTAATAGCCATTATTCTTTTCACTTTTTTAGATTTTCTTTTTAGCTCTCTTTTGACTGCTTTTGATAAACAAACTCAAAATACTATTGCTCGTGGAGTTGGATTAATAGTAAATATCTTTCTTTCTTTTCTTCTAATTCCCCGCTTAGCCCATTTAGGTGGTGCTATTGCTTTGGCTATTGGTTTTACAACATTTTTTATTATTCAGACCATTCTGGTTTTAAGAATAATTTCTATCAATTTTTTCAGATTGATTAAAAAAATCTCTCCGATTATTTTTTCCTCTTTAATAATGTGTCTTTTGGTTTATCTTATCAAAGAAAGAGTTCATCTCATTTTTTCCATTTTCTTTGGTTTAATTTTCTATTTTCTTACTCTTTATTTAAGTGGTGGAATAAAAAAAGAAGATCTTAAAGAAATTAAATCTTTAATTAGATCTTCTCTGAGTATAAAAACAAATGAAGAATTAAAATAATCAATTTAGAGATATTCGTTTGCTTCAAGCCTTACTTTTTATTCCTTCGGCCTTTGGTACCTCAACCTTTCCGGTTTTTAGTTACTATTATATTAAAAATAAAGAATTTTTAGATAAAATTTTTGGCCGAGTTGTTTTTTTATCTCATTATTTTTGCTTTACCAATTTTATTGGCTGGCATTATTTTGGCGCGTCAGATTATTCTTTTGATTTACGGTTCAGAATTTATTGGCTCAGTTTTATCTTTGCAGATTTTATTTATTAGTCTTGTTTTTATGTTTCTTAATTTTCCCTTTAGTTCTTTACTCACAGCAGCCGATCGACAAAAATTTAATGCTGTTTCTCGAGGTATAGCTTTAACAATTAATATTATTTTGAGTTTTATTTTAATCCCCAAACTATTACATTACGGCGCAAGTTTGGCTTATACAATCAGTTTTTTTATTTTCTTTTTTCTTCAATTTATTTGGATAAAAAAATAATTAAATTAGATTTAAAATATTTAGGTAAAAAAATTGTTTTGATTCTATTGGCTGCCTTGATAATGAGCAGCATAATTTTTCTTTTAAAAGATAAGATTCATATAATTTTTACTATTTTTATTAGTTTCATTTCTTATTTGGGGCTATTTATTAAAAGCTTTAGATGAAGATGACTTAAAAGAAATTCAAGAACTTTTTTAAGATCAATAATAAAAAAAGAGATGTCGGTAGAGAAAATTGAGAGTTCGGAATAGAGATTATCTAAATCTCTAGAGAAAAAATTTTAGAGAAAATATCAACAGCGCCTAAGGTGGGCGCTGTTGCTTAAAAGTTTATAATTTTATTAATCGTTGGGGTTGATGAAGATCCTCCTTTCCTTTGCCTCGTTAATCAATTTTCTTACTGTTGTCGAGTCATAAAATTGGGGCAAGACTTTGTATTCTGTGATAGTCCGTGAGATCTTCCGCCACCAAAAGCCGCTAATCAGTGTGAAAGTTAACGTTAAAAATAACAACATTGCCAAAATCGTTGGATATAACTTTAGTCTTCCTCCCAACAGAAGTAATACTCCGGCAACTATAATCCAAATGGGATAGTTAATATACCACCGCGAGCAGGTTTTAGTAAAAAGCCACCAATTCCAATCAGGATTCACAACATGCCATAAAAAATCCTCAACCGTTCCCGCTAGAAAAAATAGAGCCAATAGAGTCAGTTCATTTCTAAAACTCCATTTAAAATTTGTAAAGACGAAAATCGAATGAGCTAAAAGTAGGACGAAAAGCCACATCGAAAAATGGTATCCCGTGGGGTTTCCAACTCCAAATGGTTTCCATGTTGGAAGTCCGCGGGCCCATGGCTGCCAACCTTCGATTTCTACCTCCATCCATGCCGAGACGATGGCTATTATAAAGAGGTAGATTATGGAAAATAAATTTAATTTGATCATTTTTCACCTCCCTCGGCTCATTAATTTTTAATGAGCCAAATTTATTTTTTCTATCTTAGATTAAAGCACGTTTTTAAAAATTTGTCAAAAGTAATTTTTTATGATAAAATAAAAAAAATTATGACTTTGTCAATTATTATTGTTAATTGGCAGACCAAAGATTTATTAAAAAAATGTCTAGAGTCTATTTTTTGTTATGCTAAAAACATAGACTATGAATTAATTGTTATTGACAATAGTTCAACTGATCACAGTTCTAAATTTTTATCAAATCTTAAACCCCAGACCGCAAATTTTAAAATTATTTTGAATGATCGCAACTTCGGCTTTGCTAAAGCCGTTAATCAAGGAATCAAATTATCGCGAGGCAAATATATTTTACTTTTAAATCCAGACACAGAAATAAAAGAGGGAACATTGCAAAAAATGATTAAATTTATGGAAGATCATCTTCAAATTGGTATTAGTGGTGGAAAAATTTTGAATTCTGATGGAACAATTCAATTAAGTGTCAGAAGGTTTCCTGATTTTCTTTCCCAAGTTTTTGTTTTACTTAAATTTCATCATTTTTTAAAAAATTTTTCACCTATTAGAAGATATTTTGCTTTAGATTTTGATTATGAAAAAACTCAAGAGGTTGATCAAGTGATGGGTTCATTTTTTATGATGAGAAAAAAAATGATCGATGAAATTGGTTTGTTTGATGAAAAATTTTTTCTTTGGTTTGAGGAGGTTGATTTTTGTTTTCGAGCCAAAAAAGCTGGTTGGCAAATTTATTATTATCCTGATGCTGAAATTATCCACCAAAAAGCAGCTAGTTTTTCTCAAATTTTACCTCTTAAAAACCAGTGGCAATTTAATAAATCTTTGCTATACTATTTTAGAAAACACCATTCTTTTTTAAGTTATTTTATTCTTCTTGTTATTTCTCCTCTTAGTTTGATTTTTTCCTTAATTATTTCAATTTTTCCTTTGATTAAGAGATTTAAAAAATTATAATTAATAAGAGAAATTTATTAAACTTATGACCAGAGACCAATTAAGATTTATCCGTGATGCCTATCTCCATCAGAGAGAACAGAGGACTATTTTTGACAATAAAGCCTCGTTTCTAATGGGTATTTCTGGTGTTATTTTTGCTTTAAGTATGGGTCGAATAGAGAAAGTTGGTTTTTTGATTATCTCTCTATTTGCCTTATTAGCATTAGTTTTATCAGTTTGGGCAGTTAGTTATCCTTTGCCTCGACCAAAGAATGTTTTTAGTTTACTCTGCTGGTCTGGATTTAGGGGGATGAAAGATCATGAATATGAGGAAAAAATAAAAGAAGTAATAAGTTCTGATGAGAAAATTGTCCAAGAATATTTGAAAGAAATTTACGCCATAGCTAAATATTCTATTGAACCTAAAGCTAGATTGGTAAAACTGGCAAGTTTTATTCTCTCATTGAGTTTAATTTTAGGTCTCTTCTTTTTATTCATCGGTATTTAAATGAGTTCTTTTTTTAAAAAAAATTATTTAACTATTTTTCTTTTAATTGTCTTTTTTGAACTTCTTTCTTTTTTTGGATTTCTTGTTCCTTTCATTAATACTCTTTCTTTTTTTATTATCAGTCTGGTTATTTTAATTTTCTCTTTGATTCGATTAGAATATGGAATTTATGTTTTATTAGCTGAACTTTTTATCGGTTCAAAGGGGCATCTTTTTTATTTTGAAATTGGCTCAATAAGAATTTCTATTCGGATGGTTTTATTTACAATAGTTATGGTTAGCTGGCTGATCGAAGTAATTAAAAGAAAATATAAATTAAATTTTTTTCGTTCAAAATTTTTTATTTTTTATTTTTTATTTTTTATTTTTTTTCTTTGGGGCGTTTTCGCTGGCTTAATTTATAAAAATCAAAAAGATTTAATCTTTTTTGATGCCAATGCCTGGCTTTATTTTTTCTTAATTTTTCCTTTTTTTGATCTGATTAATGAAAGAAAGATAATTGAGAATATTTTAAAAATTTTAACTGCTACTCTTTCCTGGTTAGCTATAAAAACATTTCTTATTTTTTTCTTTTTTACCCACCAGATAAAAGCAATAATGCCAGATCTCTATTATTGGATAAGAACAAGAGGGTTAGGCGAGATTACAGCTATTGATTCTTTTTATCGAGTTTTCTTCCAATCGCAAATTTATTCTTTGATTGGCTTTTTTATTTTTATTTCTTTTATAATTTTTCTAAAAAATAAAAAAAATTTTTATTTTCTTTTTATTCCAACAATCCCATTGTTAATAAGTTTTTCCCGTAGTTATTTATTAAGTTTTATTTTAACTTTTCTAATTTTTCTTATTTATTTAAAGATAAAAGAAAAATTTTCTTTCTTTAAAATAGGGGAAATATTTCTTATTATTCTTTCTGTTTTTGGTCTTTCTTTTGCCTTTATTTGGTTCTCATTAAAGATCCCGCCAAAAATAGTTATTGATCTCTCTTCTTTAATTGAAAAAAGAATTGAATTTGAGGAGCCAGCAGTTTCTTCAAGAATAATTCAACTTCCTTACTTGCTTTCTGCTATCTTAGAAAAACCAATTTTAGGATCTGGTTTTGGTAAGACTGTTTCCTATTTTTCTCGAGATCCACGGGCTTTAGAACGTCACCCTCTTGGGCTCTATACAACCTATGCTTTTGAGTGGGGATACCTTGATATTTGGCTTAAAATTGGTTTAGTTGGACTATTTGTCTTTTTACTTTTAATCTGGAAAATTTTCCAATTTGGGTGGAAAATGATTGAAATTTACAAATCAAAAAATGAAAATTTTCAAAAATCTCTAATTTTAGGAATGCTATTTGGTTTAATTGCTTTAATTATTACTCATTTTACTTCACCTTATTTAAATCATCCTTTAGGAATTGGTTATTTAATTCTTTGTACTGTAATTTTTAGTTATAAACAATCTAGCAATGAAAATATCAATTCAAATCGTTACCTGGAATTCTCGTAAATTTCTTTCCGAATGTCTTAACTCTATTTTCAATCAAACTTATAAAGATTTTTCTATTTTGATTATTGATAATGCTTCAAATGATGGAACGATCGAATTTATTAAAGAGAATTATCCTACTCTAAACATTTTAAGAAATAGTAAAAATTTGGGTTTCGCTACCGCTCATAATCAGGGACTGAGATTATTCGAAAATTCCCCTTACGTTTTATTAATTAATCCAGATGTGATTTTAGAAAAAGATTGGTTAGAAAAAATTTTATCAGTTATTGAGAAAGAT
>JBKBVX010000039.1:0-4433 GCA_046289355.1 Patescibacteria group bacterium | reverse complement strand
TTTACAATAGAGGAGTTGAGAAAAGAGATATTTTTGTAGATGATAAAGATTATCTTCGCTTCATTCACGACCTCTACGAGTTTAATGATAAAAATCCTGTTTTTAATCTAAATTTCCGCTTAAAATCTAACTATCGAGACCCGACCTCGATAGTTGAGAAAGAAAGGAAAAAAAGGAAATTATTAGTAGAAATTCTTTGCTTTTGTTTGATGCCGAATCACTTTCATCTTATTTTGAAACAGGTAGCAGAAAATGGAATCCCACTTTTTATGCAAAAATTGGGTGGTTATGCCTATTATTTCAATTCTAAGTATCGAAGAATCGGCCCATTATTCCAAGGAAGATTTAAGGCGATTCAAATAGATAATGAAAATTATTTACTTCATCTTTCCCGCTATATTCATCTCAATCCAATTGAAATAGTTGAGCCAAAATGGAAAGAGAAAAAAGTTATTAATTTGCAGAAAATCAATAAATTTTTGAAATCATATCGCTGGTCAAGCTATCTTGACTATATTGGTATAAAAAATTTTCCTTCAGTAACTCAACGTCAATTGATTAATTCTTATTTCAAAACTCCAAAAGATTATAGAAATTTCATTATTAAATTTTTACCTAAAGATCTTTCAAAAATTGAAGATCTCATTATAGAAAAATAAAAATCACTCATATAATCACCAAATTTCCGCTTAAAATCTAACTATCGAGACCCGACCTCAATAGTTATAGTTTATGAGGGTTTGTTTTCATCTTCATTCAAAATATTCAAAAGACAGTTTTTTAAGTTTAGAAAAAATTGCTGAAATAGCTAAAAAAAATAAAATTGATGTTGTTATTTTGTCAGATCATAATAACTTAGTTTCTAAAGATGAAATAGAGAAAATTAAAGAGATAAAAATTATTGCTGGTGAAGAAATAAAAACAAAAGAAGGCGAAATCATTGGTATCTTTTTAAAAGAAAAAATTGAAAAAGAGCTTTCTTTGAAAGAAACAATAAAAAAAATAAAAGAGCAAAATGGTTTAGTTATTGTTCCTCACCCTTTTGATTTATTTCGAACAAAGAGAATAAAAAAGAAGGCTCTTTTTGAAAATATAGATGAAATTGAGATTGTTGAAATTTTTAATTCGAGAACAATTTTCAATTTCTTTAATAAAAAAGCAGAAGAATTTGCAAAAAAACATCAAAAAATTATAATTATTGGTTCAGATGCCCATAGTCAATTTGAAATTGATCGGGCAATAATTGAAATGGAAGACTTCAAAGATCAATTCGATTTTTTAAAAAAACTAAAAGAAGCTAAATTCTATCCAAAAAAAACATCGCTTTTTATTCAACCCATTGTCATCATTAATAAAATTCTTAGATTCTTTATATGAATTTGAAAAATATAAAAAATTTAGATTTAAGAAATAAAAAAGTTTTACTTCGAGTCAATTTTGATTTGCCAATTAAAAATGGAAAAATTTTAGATGATTCAAGAATCAAAGCCCACTTACCAACAATTTTTTATTTAATTAAAAAGAAAGCAAAGGTGATTTTAATTTCCCATCTTAATAATCCACAAAAAATCAAAAACAAAGAATTAAGAATTAAGAAATGTGGATTAAAACCAGTTTTTGAAAATCTTAAATCTCAAATTTCAAATCTTAAATTTGTCAACGATTGTTTAGGCAAAAAAGTAGAAGAAGAGATTGATAAATTGAAAGGAGGCGAAGTCATTCTTTTAGAAAATCTCCGTTTTTATCCAGAGGAGGAGAAAAATGATAAAAATTTTGCTAAAAAATTGGCTAATTTAGCTGATATTTATATCAATGATGCCTTTCCAGTTTGTCATCGAAAAAATGCTTCTCTTTCAGCCATCACTAATTATCTGCCAAGTTACGCTGGTTTTCTTTTAGAGAAAGAAATTAAAAATCTCTCTCAAGTTTTAAAAAAACCAGATTCACCATTTATCATCTTACTTGGTGGAGCAAAAATCTCAACAAAATTGCCGATGATTAAAAATTTTATTAAAAAGGCAGATAAAATTTTAATCGGTGGTGCTTTGGCTAATACTTTTTTTAAGGCTAAAAATTTAAATATTAGCCAGTCAATCTATGAATCAAAAATGATTAAAGAAGCAAAAGAATTATTAAAAAATGAAAAGATCATTTTACCTATCGATGTCAAAATAAAATTAAAAACTAAAATTCAAAACTTAAAACTTAATCAATTGGCTCAATTCAAAAATTTTAAAATTTTAGATATTGGTCAAATGACAATAAGAATGTTTGCTAATTATCTTAAATCTGCTAAAATGATTGTTTGGAATGGACCAATGGGATTTTTTGAAAAAAAACCATTTGAGATTGGAACAAAAGAAATTATTAAAGAAATTTTAAAAAACAAAAAAGCAAAAATTTTTATAGGTGGTGGAGAAACAATTGCCTCACTTCAATTTCTGAATTATAAAAACAAAATTCCAAAAAATGTTTTCATTTCTACTGGTGGAGGAGCGATGTTAGATTTTTTATCAGGTAAAATTTTACCAGGCATAAAACCTTTATTAAAATAAATATGGATTTCTCTTCTTTAATTCCAACAAAGGTATTTTTTACCAAAGGTGTCGGTCGACATAAAAATTATCTTCAATCGTTTGAATTGGCGTTAAAAGACGCTGGTATTTCACCTTTTAATTTAGTTTCTGTTTCTTCTATCTTACCTCCTGGTTGTAAAAGAATTAGTCGTGAAGAAGGATTAAAACTCCTTAAACCTGGCCAGATTGTTTTCTGTGTCATGGCAAGAAATTCAACTAATGAGCCACATCGTCTTATTGCTGCTTCTGTTGGTTGCGCTTGGCCAGCTGATCCAGAAGCCTATGGTTATTTATCTGAACATCATTCTTTTGGTGAGAAAGAAACAGTAGCTGGTGAATATGCTGAAGATTTAGCTGCTTCAATGCTTGCCTCAACTCTTGGTTTAGAATTTGATCCAGAAAAAGCTTGGGATGAAAGAGAACAACTTTATAAAATGAGTGGGAAAATTATTCGAACCTCTAATATTACTCAGACAGCTGAAGGTGATAAAAATGGCTTATGGACCTCGGTAGTGGCGGCAGCTGTTTTTGTTTTTGATTCAAATTCTGATCAATCAGGAAAAAATCAAAATAAGCCACAATAATCTTTTTAATTTCTAAGCAAAAGATACATTTGTTAATTTTTTTCTATTATGTCTAAAATTCAAAAAATTTTTGCTCGAGAAATTTTAGCTTCTGATGGTTATCCAACTATTGAAGTTAAAGTTCAACTTAATTCTGGTGCTATTGGGATAGCTTCAGTTCCTTATGGAGTCTCAGCCGGTTCTTTCGAAGCCAAGGTTTTAACTGATAAAGATCAAAAAAGATATCATGGCCGAGGGATGCTTAAAGCAGTAGCTAATGTCAATTCAATTATTACTCCAGCTTTGATTGGTTTAGAAAGTTCAAATCAAAGAATGATCGATAAAATAATGATTGACTTAGATGGAACAGAAGATAAATCAAAATTGGGTGGCAATACTATTTTAGCTGTTTCTTTGGCAGTGGCTAAGGCAACAGCTGAGGAAAGGAAATTACCTTTTTATCGATATCTAACTGAAACTTTTAAAACCGGTGTTGATTTTTCCATTTTTCCTAAACCAATGGCAGTAGTCATTGAAGGAGGTAAGCATGCTCATCAGACAACAGATTTTCAAGAATATTGTTTAACTGCTTTAAAAGATGATTCTCCTCAAGAAAATATCAGAAGAGTTTTAGAAACTTATCATGAACTTAAAAAAATTTTACAAGCCAATGGTTTTTCTACCAATGTTGGCAATGAAGGTGCTTTTGCTCCAACTGGCATTGATAGTAATGAGGCACCGATTGAATATATAATTCAGGCTATTAAGAAAAGTGGTTATCAGCCTGGCCAAGATATAGGTCTTTCTATTGATGTAGCAGCTGATCAATTATACAAAGATGGAAGATATTATCTTTCTTTAGAAAATAAAAAATTAACTGCTCAAGAATTGATTGATTTTTATGAAAATTGGTTTAAGAAATATCCGATTATAAGTTTAGAAGATGGTTTAGAAGAAAATGATTGGCAGAATTGGACAAAATTAAATCAAATAGCAAAAAAATATAAAGTAGAAATTATTGGCGATGATTTGACAGTGACAAATCCTAAGCGTCTTCAAAAAGCAGTAGAGATGAAAGCAATTTCTGCTATTATCATCAAACCAAATCAGATTGGTTCTTTAACTGAAACGATTGATTGTTGTTTATTGGCGAAAAAAAATAAAATAATCACTATTTTTTCCCATCGAGGTGGCGGTGAAACCAATGATACGAGCATCATTGATTTAGCAGTGGCTGTTGGCTCAGCTTTTGTCAAAGTTGGTCCAAGTCGAGGAGAGAGAGTAGTTAAATATA
>JBKBVX010000038.1:0-4604 GCA_046289355.1 Patescibacteria group bacterium | reverse complement strand
TGCGAGGAAAATAAAATAATACTTGATTTTGTTGAGGTAGAGCAGAATAAATAAGAGACAAGAAAATTAATTTATGTGGTTTATATCCCATATTCGTACGAATGGTAGAATATTTGGAAATAAATCAAGAAATGATATAATGTAAATTAAAAACAGGGAAATAAATTTGTTTATATGAAAAAACTAGAAAGAATTTTAAAAGCTTTGGCTAACGGGCGGCGTTTAGCCATTATTAAATATTTAAAGAACCATAAAGAAGCATCGGTAGGAGAGATTGCTGAAGAGATTCGGTTGTCCTTTAAATCTACTTCAAAACACTTAGGAATTTTGATGGCAGCTGATTTGGTTGATAAAAATCAAAGAAGTCTTAAAGTCTTTTACCGCTTGGCTCATGATCAACATCCTGTTGTTCAAAAAATTATTTCTTTTCTCTAATTCGCGCGAATAGTAGAATAGTTTTGGGTATTTTTTAATTTTTTTAATATTTTTATGATGGCGATGGATAAAAGTAAATCTAATAGGATAGATAAAGAAATTATTATTGGCGCACTGGCGATTATGCTGGCAGCTTTGTTTTGGAGTTTGGATGGTACTTTCATCAGGCCAAAATTTTATGAATTGCCAGCTGGTTTGGTAGTTTTTCTAGAACATTTTTTTGGTTTTATTGTCTTAAGTCCCTTTTTATTTTTAGGCTGGTCAAAAATTCAAAAATTAAGTTTAAAAAGTTGGGCAGCTATTTATTGGGTTTGTTTATTTGGCGGAGCTATTGGTACCTTAATGATTACTAAAGCATTTTTCGCTGCAGTTCATGGTGAAGTAACTTTTGCTACCGTAGTTCTTTTGCAAAAACTCCAGCCAGTTTTCGCTCTGATATTGGCTTGGCTGATTTTGGGTGAAAAGTTAAGTGGCAAATTTTATTTTTGGGCAATTTTAGCTATTATCGCTGCTTATTTTTTGGCTTTTGGCAAAACCGGTTTACGTCCCTCAGAGATCGATTTATTTCACCATGCTGCTTTTTTCGCTTTTTTAGCAGCTTTTGCTTTCGGTTCATCAACCGTCTTTGGTAAACGCATTGTTAATCACTTGGATTTTAAATCAACAACTGCTTTACGTTTTGGTTTAACCAGTTTAATAATGCTTATTTTTATTTTATTAACTGGTCAATTTTTTAAAATTTCTCAAATTAGTAGCCTCCAATGGAAACTTTTTATTATTATTGTTTTTACCAGTGGAGCAGCAGCCATGTTTATTTATTATTATGGTTTAAAAAGAGTAACTGCTTCAGTTTCAACAATTTGTGAATTATTCTGGCCAGTTTCAGCAGTTGCATTAGATTATTTTTTTAATAGAAATATTTTAAACTGGATTCAGGTCATAGCCAGTTTAGTTTTACTTCTTTGTTTTTATAAAGTTATCAAAGAAGGCCAAGCCAGAGAAATAATTTTTACTGCTAAAGTTATTCCTGGAAGCCAGCGAGGCAGGACTCTTGGTTTTCCTACTGCCAATTTAGATAAAAGAGATTTGGACATACCGCATGGAGTTTATTTAGTAGAAACTAAAATTGATAACCAGATATATCAGAGTTTACTTCATTTTGGTTATAAAGAGACTTTTAACGAAGGGCCTTCTTCAGAACTTTTTATTAAAAATTTTTCGGGTGATCTTTCTCAAAAAGAAATAGAAGTAAAATTAATCAAAAAAATCAGAGAGGTAAAGAAATTTAAAAATGCTGAAGAATTAAAGGCACAAATTAGAAAGGATTTGGAGACTTTGAAAAATTGACAAAGTCAATTTTTTTATTAAAATAAAAATGAGGCTTTATTATAAAGCCTTATAATTTCATTCTATGACTTCTCCAATTGATGAGATAAAATCAAAACTTGATATTGTTGAGGTTATTTCTGAATATGTTCGTCTTACTCCAGCTGGTAGTAATTTAAAAGCCCTTTGCCCATTTCATAAAGAAAAAGTACCAAGTTTTTTTGTTTCTCCGGAAAAACAAATTTGGAAATGTTTTGGCTGTGGTAAAGGTGGTGGAATTTTTGATTTTATTATGGAAATTGAAGGTGTTGATTTTCCTCAGGCTTTAAGAATTTTAGCAAAAAAAGCAGGCGTGACCATAAAAACCTATGATTATCATTTGACAAGTAAAAGAACAAAAATTTTAGATATTTGTCGCGAGGCAGCTTATTTCTATCACTGGTTTTTATTAAATACCAAATCTGCTCAAGAAGCAAGAGATTATCTCAAAGAAAGAAAAATAGAGAAAATGACCATTAAAGAATGGCAGATTGGTTATGCACCAAATGAATGGAGAGTTCTTTATCAATACTTAATTAAAAAAGGATACAAACCTAAGGATATCGAAGAAGCAGGATTAATTATTTCTAGAACAGATTTACCAATCAAAACAGACGAAGGTTATTATGATCGTTTCCGCGGTCGAATAATTTTTCCTATTAATGATATTTTTGGCAATGTCATAGGATTTTCGGGTAGGATTTTACCTTCTTTAGAAAACGAAGAGACACCGAAATATATTAATACCCCAGAGACATTAATTTATAATAAATCAAAAACTCTCTACGGATTAGATAAAGCAAAATTGGAAATTAAAAAAAGAAATTATGCCATTTTAGTTGAAGGCAATTTTGATGTCATTGTTGCCCATCAGGCTGGGACAAAAAATACAGTAGCTGTTTCTGGTTCAGCTCTAACTTTGTCACAGATAAAGATTTTAAAAAGATATTCATCCAATTTAATTTTAGCTTTTGATGTTGATCCTTCAGGTCAAGCTTCAACTAAAAGAGGTATTGATCTGGCCCTTTCCCAAGAAATGAATTTAAAAGTTTTAACCCTTCCGATAGGAAAAGATCCTGATGAGTGTATAAAGAAAGATAAAGTCGCCTGGTTTAAAGCGATTAAAGAAGCACAGCCGATTATGGAATATTATTTTACCTCGGCTTTTAAAGATTTCGATCCTGCTAAGGTTAGTGATCAGAAAAGGGTAGTTAAAGATCTATTACCGGTTATTGCCAAAATTGGTAATTTAATCGAACAAGATTTTTGGTTAAAAAAACTTTCTGAGAAAGCAAAGGTTTCTTACGAAGTTCTAAGGGAAAGTCTTAAAAAAATGACTAAAGAAGAAAAAGAGGATGAAGAGATAATTCCACCAAAAAAAGACCAAGAGTTAGAAATCCAGGAAAGATTTTTAGGATTATTGATTAAATTCCCCGAACAGATTTCCTCTTTTTATGAAGAATTGGATGAAGAGATTTTCACTGATGAAAGATTAAAAAAAATCCTCAGTCATCTAAAAAAGAAATATGGTTTGGTTTTATTAGAAAATAAAAAAATTAATTTTGAAGAATTTAAAAAAGATTTAGAACCAGAAATTTCTCAACAAATTGACTTCTTGGTTTTGGCTATTGAGAAAGATTTTATTGATGTTGATAAGAAAATTATTGATAAAGAGTTAGAATTTCTTTTTAGACGTCTTAAAAAAGGTTTTATTACAAAAAAATTAAATTTGATGATTGAAGATTTAAAAATAGCCGAAAAGGAAAATGACAAAGAAAAAATAATAAAAATATCTGAAGAAATAAATAAACTGACTCGGGAATTAGCAAAATATTAATTTTTTAAAAAATGGCAAAAAAGAGAAAGAAATATTCTGTTTTTTCTCAAGAAAAAATTGATGCCCTGATTAAAAAAGGGCGCCAAAGGGGTTTCGTTACTGAAAACGAAATTATTTTTGCTTTTCCTAATAATTTTGGTAAATATCTGCCACAACTTGAATCTTTAATTGACCAACTTGATTCAGCAGGTATAAAAATTATTGAGTCAAAAGATTCTCTTTTAGAAGAAGAAGAGAAAAAAGAAGAGATTGAAAAACCTATTGTAAGTCCTGAGACTTTTGATTTAGATAAACTTTCCATGGATTCAATTCAAATGTATCTTAAAGAGATCGGTCGGGTACCACTTTTAACACCAGAAGAGGAAATAGAATTAGCTAAACGAAAAGATAAAGGTGACATTACCGCTATTCAGAAATTGGTTGAGGCCAACCTGAGATTAGTTGTTTCAATTGCCAAAAAATTTGTCGGTTATGGTCTAACTTTTTTAGATCTGATTCAAGAGGGAAATATCGGTCTTTTTCGAGCTGTAGAAAAATTTGATTGGCGAAAAGGTTATAAATTTTCAACCTATGCCACCTGGTGGATTCGTCAAGCGGTGACACGTGCTTTAGCTGATCATTCAAGAACTATTCGTATTCCTGTTCATATGGTTGAGACTTTAGGTCGGTTTCAACAGGCTTCAAGATATTTAATTCAGGTTCTTAATCGCGAACCAACACCGGAGGAGATTGCTGCTGAGGTTGGGGAAGAACCTGAGAAGGTTAGATCGCTTTTAGATATTTCTCAAGATGTAGTTTCTCTTGACCAAACAATTGGTCGGGATGAGGAAAAAGATACAGTCATTGGTGATTTTATTGAGGATCTTAAAACTATTACTCCTGATCGGGCTGCTGCTTTAAGACTTCTTAAAGAATATATCACTGAAATTGTTAAAGAATTGCCAGAGAGAGAAAGAAAAATTCTTGA
>JBKBVX010000037.1:0-4710 GCA_046289355.1 Patescibacteria group bacterium | reverse complement strand
ATATCTGTAGGGAAAAAGAATAAAAATCTTAAAACTCGAGGATTATTTTTTCTTTTTTCTGGCGGAAAATTTAAAGAGGTTGGGTTATCGTAGCGGAAAAAAGCAATTTTATTTTCTAATATTTCACTTTTTTTATTCATTGTTAAATCAATTGAAAAAAGTAAATCCTTTTCTTTGTTATAGATAATTAAATCATTCCCTTTTTTATCATCTTCATTACTAGCGAGATAAATTTCAAATTCTTCTTTTAAAAATTGGTTAAAAATCTCGGCTAAAACATTTTCTAATTCTTTCCCTGGTTTTCTTTCTTCGATATCTTGATGAATTATTTTCTCCCAATTTCTTCGCCAACAACCCAATCTTTTTTGTTCTGACTTTTTTAAGAATGGTAAAATTACTTTTTCTCTCATCTCTTTATTTTCATAAAGCTGATTATATTTTTCTTGTGCTTCAGGAAAAAGGTCTTTCTTATCTTCCTTAAAATAGGGTTCTTTTGTTTCTATAGAAGACATAGTTTTAAAATTATATCACTTTCTGGCAATAACAACAAGATTAGAACCTTTCAACCAGTTAGATTTTTTACCTTTGTCTTCATAATAAATTTTTTCAATTTTAAATTCTGATTTTTTTAATAATTTTCTTAATTCTTTTTTAGTAAAGGCATGATAAAAACGCTGAATAATTTCACCTGAAGGAAGATGCCATGGAACAAAAAAATCTTTAAAACCTAAGTCTTGGTATAATTTTGGATTTTTAAAACGTTGGATCAAATTATTAAAAAATAATTTTGGTTGAAAAAGGTTCCAACAGGTCAGAAAAAAATAGCCATTTTTTTTCAAAACTCGATAAGCATTAGCTAAAACTTTTGCTTGTAATTCTTTGGATGGGATATGAGGTAAAACTGCGATCATAAAAACAGCATCAAATTCTTCATCTTTAAATGGCAATTCAAGCGCATCAGCAACCTGAAAAATTGGTAATTGGAAATTTTTTTTTGCTATCTCAATAAGATTTTTAGAATTATCGATGCCTATATATCTTACTGATTTATCTTGTAAAAGTTTATAGAGCCTTCCATTTCCACAGCCGATATCTAAAACTCGATCATTATCTTTGATATATTTTAAAAATAATTTCATTATCTCCCATGGCTCTTCTCTTGTTTTTGAAAAATGCTCAGCAATTTTGTCAAAATTCTTTTTTGTTTCTTCTAAAATTTTTTGAACTGTTTCTGGTCTCATATCTTTATTATAGAAAAATTTTGAAAATTTGTTAAAATATCAGATTATGACGGCTAAAAAAGTTTCCAAATTCCTTAAAGCTTGGGCAACTTTTACTGGGACAATTATCGGTGTTGGTATTTTTGGTTTGCCCTATGTGGCTATGAAAGCTGGTTTTTTTGTTGTTCTTTTTTATTTTCCTATTATTATTTTTTTAGCTATCGTTGTTCATTCCCTTTTAGGTGAGGTCGCTCGCGATACTTATAAAATTGCTCGAATTCCTGGTTATGCTGAAGAATATATCGGACCAAAAACAAAAAATTTCTCCTTTGTTGTTTCTTCTCTTTCTTTGGTTGGGGCTTTACTTGCTTATTTAATTATTGGTGGTGAATTCTTATATTTATTTTTAAAAGATTATTTTGGCGGTTCACCTCTTTTTTATACCATTTTATTTTTTCTTTTTGGTGCTTTTTTAATTTATCGCGGAATTGAAATTATTTCTCGTTTTGAATTAGTTATGGTTATTATTTTTGTTTTTATTCTTTTATTTTTTTTATGGCGAGCCATTCCTTTTATTAAATTTGAAAATTTTCTAACTTTTGATCCTCGTTTTTTAACCTTTCCTTATGGAGTTCTTCTTTTTGCTTTGTGGGGGATAGCTCTAATTCCTGAGGTCAAAGAAATAGTTGAAAGAGATCAAAAAAAATTAAAATGGGTAATTGTTTTAGGAATTTCATCGGCAGCTTTATGTTATCTAATTTTTATTTTTGCCATTTTAGGCGCTTGTGGTCCAAATACTTCTGAAAATGCTATTTCTGGTTTTGCTTTTGCTATCGGTGATAAAATTATTGGTATCGGTTATCTTTGTGGTTTAATTACTACTTTTACTTCTTTTATTGCTTTGGGGTTAACTTTGAAAAAAATCTTTTGGTATGATTTTAAAATTCCAAAAGGAATTTCTTGGGCTTTAACTTGTTTTATTCCTTTATTTTTATATTTTTTAGGTCTGAAAAATTTTATTGAAGTCATTGGTTTTACTGGCGCAATTGCTTTAGGTCTTGAAGCAATTATTGTTATTTTTATTTATAAAAATTTTATTCAAAAAAGATTTCAGCGACCAACCCCTTGGTGGCTTTATCCATTAGTTATTGCTCTAATTGTTGGTATTAGTTTTGAAATTATTTATTTTCTTTCAAAATAGACAAATTTAAAAATAAAAAAATGGTTTCTAAAAATCAAAAAATAATAGAAATTGTTAAACAACTCGCAAAACAAAAAATTAAATCAAGCGAGGATTTTTTAAATTTAGTAAAAGAGTTAGTTAAAAAATATCAAATCCCTTTACCAGGCAAGGTTGAAATTTTTAACACTTATAAATCTTTAAGATTGAAGAAGAAAATTCAATACCATCCTTTTTTTGAAAAATTACTCAAAAAACGACCAGTCCGCTCTCTTTCTGGAGTAGCTGTTATTTCAGTTTTAACTAAACCATACCCCTGCCCAGGAAAATGTCTTTATTGTCCTAAAGAGAAAGGATTTCCTAAAAGTTATTTAGCTGGTGAGCCAGCTGCTGAAAGAGCAAAAAGATTAAAATTTGATCCATATCGTCAAGTCAAAGAAAGAATTAAATCTTTAAAAAAACAAGGTCATCCAACTGATAAAATTGAATTAATTATCATCGGCGCTTCTTGGACAGCCTATCCAGAAAATTATAAAAAATGGTTTATTAAAAGATGTTTTGATGGAGCTAATGATATAGGATCAGAAAGGAAAATTAGAAGAAAAGTCTCTAAAACATTAAAAGAAGCACAAAAAATTAATGAGAAAGCTTCTAATCGAATAGTTAGTATCAGTATTGAAACTAGACCAGATCTTATTAGTCCAAAAGAGATTTTTATGATGCGAAAATTAGGGATCACAAAAGTAGAATTAGGGGTTCAAATAGCTGATGATAAAATTTTAGAAAAAAATAGAAGAAATCATGGGTTAAAAGAAGTTATTGAGGCAACAAGATTGCTAAAAGATGCTGGTTTTAAAATTTGTTATCATATTATGCCTGGCCTTTATGGTTCTAATCCGCAAAAAGATTTATCTGCCTTTAAAAAATTATTTACTGATTCACATTTTCGACCCGATTATTTAAAAATTTATCCTTGTGTTGTCACTTATGGTTCACCACTTTATAAATTATGGCAAAAAGGGAAATATAAACCATATTCAGATAAAACTTTGATCAAATTATTAATTAAAATGAAAAAAATTGTTCCACCTTATGTCAGAATTATCAGAATTTTTCGCGATATTCCATCGCCAAAAATTTTAGGCGGGACAAAAATCTCTAATTTGCGCGAATTGGTTCAAAAGGAAATGAAAAAGAAAGGAATAAAGTGTCATTGTATCAGATGTCGAGAAATTAAAGGTCAGAAATTAGAAAAGAAAAATTTGAAATTAGTAAAAAGAGAATATGAAGCTAGTGGTGGAAAAGAGTTTTTTTTGTCATTTGAAGATAAAAAAAATGAAAAACTACTTGCTTTTCTCCGTTTACGTTTACCGAGCTTAAAGATTAAAGATTTAAGATTAAAAATTTTAGAAAATGCGGCAATTATTCGTGAACTTCATACCTATGGTGAGTTGGTTGAAATTGGTAAAAAGAAAAAAAGAGCCATCCAGCATAAAAATTTAGGAAGAAAATTGGTTAAAGAAGCAGAAAGAATTGTAAAAAGTGATCCAGATCTTGGAATAAAACGAATAGTAGTAATTGCTGGTGTTGGGAGTAGACCTTATTGGCGAAAATTAGGATATAGATTACAGAAAACTTATATGGTGAAAAACATCTAAAGATTAAGTTTATTTAAAATTTTTCTCAATACATTTTTTTATTTTTTGATAAACATACCAATTAACTTCGGAAGCTGATTTTCTTCGGCGCATCTTAAAACTCACTTTAGCAATCCCTCCAAAAAATTGTTGACAAAAAATTCGCACCTGCGGAAAAATTGTTCAAAATTTGATGATTGACATTTCGATTATTGAATTTGGCAAATTGATTTTTCTTATCGAAGATAAAAAACCTAAATTTTTAAACTGGCTAAGATAAAAATTTATGAAAAATTATTCCATTAAAACAGCAAAAAAATTAAGCCGTTTTCGGACTCCGAGTCTTTATTTAGCGCGGAAAACAAAATACTCACCAATTTTAAAAGCCAAGGAAAGAACAAAACAAAAAAAATAAAATTATTCCACTTTTTACGCATATGCGTTTTTTTGATAATAAATTTTGGGCTTAAAATAATAAAAAAATGAAAACGGTGGTTTTGAAAATTAAATCAGAGAAACCAGAAAAAAAGAAGATTGAAGAAGTAATAAAAACAATGAAAAAAGGAGGAATTATTGCTTTTCCAACTGAAACAGTTTATGGTTTAGGGACAAGTATTTTCAATAAAAAAGGGATTGCCAAAATTTATCAAATTCGAAAAAGACCTGCTAAAAA
>JBKBVX010000036.1:0-4888 GCA_046289355.1 Patescibacteria group bacterium | reverse complement strand
TAAGGCTTCTTCAATATCAAAAATTCCTAAATGTTTACCTGTCTCATCAATTAGACGAACTTGGCGAGCAGTAATTCGATTGTTGATTCGATAGTACTTCACTCTAAATGAAAAAAGAATTTAAAATAATAGACTCTAAAATTAATCCTATCATTGATTGTTTCAAATGTTAGATAAAAGTTAATGGTGGAGATGGTGGGCTTTTCACCCACGTCAAGGAAAAGATCAATCAAAACTTCTACATTCATAGTCCGATTAATTTTTCGATTTAAGAGTGAAAATCGGACAAAACCTCTTAAATCTTAGGCTAGTTTTTTTCTCGATGGTTTGATCTAGCCACTCAAACCATCAAATTCTGCATTTTAATACTTTTTAATACTTTACTTGATAGCAGAATTTTCAAGTAAAGTAGCCTTGCCTATTTTTTAGGCATAGGCATAAGCAAGATTTCTATTGGCATTTATTAGAGATGAGAGTTTTCGGCCTCTCTTACCGGAATGCAGTTTTGATTTCTCTTTCCTTTCGATTTTTTTTCATCCCCCTTTCAACTCTTCTTTTATTCTTTTTTCAATTTCTCTCTTTTTTATCTCTTCTCTTTTATCTATTTTCTTTTTACCTTTTACTATTCCGATTTCAATTTTAATAAAACCATGTTTATTATACACTTTAAGAGGAATAACTGTCAAGCCCTTGATTTTTGTTTTGCCAATTAAAGAAGAAATTTCTTTTTTCTTCAAAAGTAGTTTTCTTGGCTGAGAAGGATTATAATTTTCTTGAACCCCTTTGGCAGGTGGATAAGGGGCAATATTAAGATTAATTATCCAGGGAATTTGATTTTTGTCAATAGTGATATAACTATTGCTTAAATCTATCCTTCCCTGTTTGACTGCCTTTACTTCTGGACCGGAAAGAACAATTCCCGCTTCTAAGGTTTCCAAAATTTCATAATTATGGTATGCTTTTTTATTAAGCGTAATAAGTTTCATACCCTATCTTTATCCACAATTATACCATTTTTACTTTATTTTTGGAAAATGGTAAAATGATTTATTATGCGGATAGGTATTGATTGTCGGACAATTTTAAATCCAGAAAAGGGCGAGGCTGGTGGCGTTGGTCATTATGTTTATCAATTGGTCAGACATCTTCTTAAGATTGATCATCAAAATGAATATATTTTATTTTTTGATCATCGAATTAGAAAGAAAAAAATAAAAAAGTTTTCTCAGAAAAATGTTAAAATCATCTTTTATCCTTTCTTTTTGTATTCCCGTTTTATCCCATCTTCTTTTTCTCATCATCTGTTTGATGCTTTGATTAAAAAAGAAAATCTCAATGTTTTTCATTTTCCATTTATTCCTTACAATCCAAAAAAAATTGATGTCAAAACAATCGCTACTATTCATGACCTTTCTCTTTTAAGACTTCCTAATTATTATTCCAAAAAAGAAGTTGAAATAGAAAGAAATGAGCTTTCATATATTTTACCATTTATTGATAGAATTATTGCTGTTTCTCAATCGACAAAAAAAGATTTAATAGAGATTTTCAATGTTCCACCAGAAAAAATTAAAGTTATTTATCATGGTGTAGATGAAAGATTTTTCCATCGATGTTCTGAAGAAGAGATTAAAAAGGTAAAGAAAAAATATAAAATTAAAAGTGATTATATCTTTTTCTTATCTCCTTTAGATATAAGAAAAAATATCTGTCGAATAATTCAGGCTTTTGAAGAATTAAAAAAGAAAATTAAAAAAGAACCACAAAAATTTGCTCCTCTTAAAGATATTCAATTAGTCCTGACAGGCAAAAAAGGATCAGCTTTTAAAAAGATTGCAAATAAAATTAAGAAATCTCCTTACAAAAAGGATATTATTTTAACTGGCTATGTCATACCAGAAAATTTAAGTGCTCTCTTTGATGGAGCTAAAGTTTTTCTTTTTCCTTCTCTTTATGAAGGGTTTGGGTTGCCAGTTATTGAAGCAATGGCCAAGAAAGTGCCAGTTATTACTAGTAATCTTTCTTCTCTTCCAGAAATAGCTGGCGAAGGTAATGCTATTTTCGTTAACCCTTATCGAACAAATGAAATTATCGAAGCTTTAATTAAAGTGCTGACTGACAAAGATCTTAGAGAAAAAATTGTTAAAAATGCCTTTCAAAAGGCGAAAGAATATCGTTGGGAGAAAACTGCTCAAGAAACATTAGCTGTTTATCAAGAATTTAAAATTTAAAAGATATATGGATTTGAATTCTCTAAGGATAGATTCTTATTCTAGAGAAAAATGGCAAAATCTTAAAAAAGACAATCAGTCCAAAATTTTTATAACCATCTTTCTTTTTTTAATCTTTTGTTTTATTATTTTGTTTACTTATTTTATTTTTCGAGAAAAAATTTTTAAAAAGGAAAGAAGTGTTAGATTAAACTTTGAAATACCTGAAGAGATTCCTATTGGCTATCAGTTTGATTTTAAAATTAAAGTTTTAAATCAAGAAAAAAATAATTTAGTTAATCCAGAATTATCTATTAATCTTCCAGAAAATTTTTATCTTTTAGATTCAGAACCTAAATGTTTAGAACGTTTCTTTTTTGGTTGTCTTATAAATCTTCCACAACTAAAAAAAGATGAAGAAACAGAAATAAAAATAAATGGAGTTATTTTTGGTTCTCCGGGTGAAAGAAAAAAAATTACTGCCAGTTTAATTTTTCAGTTAGAAAATTTTTCTTCCTGGTTTAAAAAAGAAAATAGTCAAGAGATATTTTTAACTCCAGCCCTTTTTGATTTAGAGATAGAAGGTAATAATGAATTAATGATTTCTGAAGAGGGAGAATTTAGAATGATAGCAAAAAATATAAGTGATAAACCAGTAAAAGCAAAAATCATTTTCTTTTTGCCAGAAGATTTTACTTTTACCTTTCTTTCTCCGGAAGGGAGAAAAGAAGAAAAAAATATTATTTGGGAATTTGATTTTAAAGAAAACGAGACAAAATCAATTGATTTTAAAGGATATTTTTCAAAAAAAGAAGAAAGTAAAAACTTTATTTTTCAGGCTGGTTTTATCGACCCAGAGGGGAAATTTTTTTCTTTAAAAGAGTTAAAACATTCGATAAAAATTAGTCAACCAGGTTTAGTTTTAGGTTTAAGAATTAACGACTCTTTTCTTGAAGAACAATTTGTGAATTTTGGTGAAAAGATTAAATTCAGTTTAACTTATAAAAATATTAGTCAGGAAAAATTTTTTGATCTAGTGATAAAAATTGGTCTTACCAATAGTGAATTTCTGGACCTAGAGAATTTTCCTTCTTTTTGGAGATATCAAAGTGGCGAAAAAGAGATGAGTGGCAATCAATGGAAAATTGAAACTAAAGAAGGAATAAAATATCTTTGGTGGGATAAAAGTCAGATAAAAGATTTAGAAACAATTGAACCAACTAATGAAGGAGAAATTACTTTTTTCTTCAATCTTAAAACTTATGAAGAAATTTCTCGACTAAAACCAATTAATCCATTCGTTAATTTTTCCTCGAGAATAGAGGCTAATCTTTTTCGCCATCAATTAATAGCTTTTCAAGTAGAATCTAATGAGATAAAATTAAAAATTAATTCTCATCTTAAATTAAATAGTGAGGCGAGATATTTTAATGAAGAAGGTCTTAAAATTGGTTCTGGCCCAATTCCACCAAAAGTTGGTGAAACTACAACTTATTTTATTTTTCTCCGTCCAATTAATACAGTAAATGAAATAAAAAATATTAGAATTAGTGCCTCTTTACCAGAAAAAATTAGTTGGTCTAACCAAGAAAAATCTTCTGTTGGTAATCTTTCCTTTGATGAATCCTCTAAAAAAATAATCTGGCAAATAGATTCTTTACCAGCTTATAGTGGTGGTCCTTATTCTTTTGTTGAAGCAAGTTTTAAAGTTTCTTTAACACCAACTGAATTAGATCGTGGTCAAATTTTAAATTTATTAGAAGATATCTTATTTGAAGCTGAAGATGTTTTTACTGGTGCTAAAATTTATAGCCAAGGAAAATCTCTTGATACTAATTTAGAATTTGATGACTGGGGAAAAGGAAAAGGGAAAGTAGAATAAAAATTATTTTTATTTTCCAACAATTTCTTTAATTCGCCAATAACAACCTCTTATTTTTTTTATTTCTATCTTTGCTTGAGCAGCCTTTGTTCCTTTGGTTAATAATTTTAAAAAATATCGCAAATTTTTTGGACTAATTTCTTCACCATGTTCAACTAAACGACCAAGTTCAATTCTAATTTTAGTAATTTTTTTTAATTTATATTTTTTAGTATAAGAAATAACTAAATCTGAAATTTGTTTTGCTAGATAAAGATCATGCATAATTTATCAATGGGTCGCACAAGAAATACAAGGATCATAAGCTCGGATAAGCATTTTGATTTTTCTCTCGCATTCTTTTTTAGAAAGTTTTTTTAAATTTGGTAAAAATAATTTTAAATCTTCTTCAATACTTGATAAAAATTGAGCAGTTGGAGTGATAATCCGACAATTTTTGATTAAACCATTTTTATCTATTTCATAATAATGATAGAGAGTACCACGCGGCGCTTCAGCCACTCCTAAACCTTTGCCTTCTCGAACAATTAATTGAGGAATGGTTTGCTTTTTCATTTTCCAAGCTTTTTTAAGTAAAATTTGGCATTCTTCAATGCTGTGAACAATTTCGATAGCCTGAGCTAGAATATTATAAAATGGGTTATCAAAAGGTAATTTTAAGCCAGATTCTTTTAAAATTTTTTTTGCCTTTGGATTGAGTTGTTGGGCATTGTTATTTATTCGGGCAATAGCTCCAAGAGTGATTATTTTTCCTTGATATTTTGCTTTTTTTACTACTTCAGTCGGTTTCTCTTCC
>JBKBVX010000035.1:0-5423 GCA_046289355.1 Patescibacteria group bacterium | reverse complement strand
GCCGTGTATAAAATTCTTTTGTAACTACACTTGATTCAGTACAAGCACCTGTCGGATGAGCCCCTCCACAAATTTTGCAATATTCACCTCTTTCTCCCATAAATTTAAAAATTAAACATATAAAATATATTTATTATTTGTTCTTTGTCATTTGTTTTATTCGCCATTCTTTAATTTTTTGATGATGACCCGAAAGAAGAACTTTCGGCACTTTCAATATTTTTATTTTACCAGATTTATCTTTTATTGTCAAGACCGCTGGCCGGGTATATTGCGGATACTCACCAACAATTTTCAATTTACAATTTTCAATTTTCAAATTCGTCTCTTCCTTTAAAGATTCTGACCGGATAACACCAGGAACCAGTCTTGTTACCGCATCAACAATAATCATGGCTGGTAACTCTCCACCAGTTAAAACATAAGGACCAATTGATATTTTTTCATCAACAAATTTCTCCACTCGAGCATCTACCCCTTCATAATGCCCACAGATTAAAATTAAATCCTTTAATTTAGAATATCTCTGGGCAATTTTTTGATCAAATTGCTTCCCTTGTGGAGTTAACAAAATAATCTTTGAGTTCTCAATTTTATTCTTTTTCAAATTTTTTAAAATATAACGAATTGCTTTATAAATGGGTTCCGCTTTAAGAATCATCCCCGGACCTCCACCATATGGTCTATCATCAACTGTTTTATGTTTATCGGTTGCAAAATCACGAAGATTATAGATTTTAATTTTGATTAAGTCTTTATCTTGAGCTCTTTTAAGAATCGAAGTATTAAAATATTCATTAAAAATATTAGGGAAAATTGTTATAAGATGAAAGGTTAGCATCTTATTTTTTCCAATAAAAATCCCTTTCCCTAGAAGAAAGGGCCAACATCTTTATTTTCTTTTTATTAAACAAGAATTAAATTTTTAGATCTTCTGAAGTTGATGTTTTTCCTGGAGTTGGAGCTTCGATCTTTAAATTGACCCGAGCTCTATTTTTTAAACCAATCAATCTGACTAAACTTCTGATAGCTCGAGCCGTCGCTCCTTGTCGGCCAATAACCTGACCAACATCAGCTGGATTGACAGAAAGAGAAAGAAGAACACCCATTTCATCAACTGTTCTGGTAATCTTTACGTCGTCAGGATAATTGACCAACGATTTGACAACGTACTCCAGAAACTCTTGATCTTTTGGTTTTGCTGCCATAGGTTTAGTTCATTAATTTCTAATCTTTTCGACCTTTTCTAATAGAAAATAAAAATGCAGGAAATTTATTTTTACTTTTAAGAATAAGAAATTTCTTTTAATTTGTCAAGCTGTTTTTTCCACAGCCTCTTTTTCTGATTGAGATGGTGATTTTTCTTCTATTTTTTTCTTTTTTATTTTTATTCTAATTTTTGGTCCTTCTATTATTTTTTCTTTTACCAAGAGATTGTAAACACTTTTCGTTGGTTGAACACCTTGAGAAAGCCAGTATTTGATCCTTTCAATTTTCAATTGTGATTTTTTTGTTCGAGGATTATAAAAACCAAGATCTTCAATAAAATTTCCATACGGATCTTTTTTCTTGTCGATAACAATTAAACGATAACTTGGTTGTTTTTTCTTACCTCGACGAGAGAATTTGATTGCCAACATATTTATTAAATTATTAAATAGTGTTAATCTTAACAAATTTTCTTGGTCCGACTTTAATAATCATTCCTTTTTTAATTTCAATTTCTTTTCGCCAATCTTTTTCAATCTGACCATTAATTTTTACCGCGCCTTGTTGAATCAATCTTTTTGCTTCCGATTTACTTGTTGCCAATTTTGTTTTTATTAATAGATCAACTAAATGCCAATTTCCAGTTCTTAATTTCCAAGTTGGTATTTTAGTTGGTAATTTTTTTTCTCGAAAAATTTTATTGAATTCCTTTTCAGCTTCCTCAGCCATCTTTTCTCCATGATAAATTTTGACAATTTCTTTAGCTAATTTTGCCTTAAAATCTCTTGGATTAGCACCTTCTTTCATTGCCTTTTCTATTTGATGAATTTCTGAAAGTGGAAGGTCGGTGGCTAAAATAAAATATTTGATAATTAAATTATCAGGCAATGACATTATTTTACCAAACATATCATTTGGTTCAAAATTGATCCCTATATAATTATTATAGCTTTTACTCATTTTTTTAACTCCATCCAAACCTTCCAAAAGTGATAAGGTCATAATATCTTGAGGTTTTTGTCCAAATTTTTCTTGCAATTCTCTGCCCATTAACATATTCAATAATTGATCTTGACCACCTATTTCTAAATCTGTTTTTAAAACAACAGAATCATAACCTTGAAGAAGAGGATAAAAAATTTCACTTACTCTTAAAGGCAATTTTTTTTCTAAACGATTTTTAAAATCCTCTCTTTCTAAAACCCGATTGAGAGTTATCAATTGGAAGAGAGAAAGAAATTCAGTTGAACTCATTTTTTTATACCATTCTGAATTGTAACGAATTTCAGTTTTATCTAAATCAAGAATTTTAGCTACCTGTTTTTGATAATTAGCCATATTTTTTTTAATTTCTTCGTCTGTTAATGGACGACGAGTAGAAATTCTACCTGAAGGATCACCAATTTTTGCTGTAAAATCTCCAATTAAAAAAATAATTTGATGACCAAGATTTTGGAACTCTTTAAGTTTGCGCAAAACAACCGCATTGCCCAAATGAATTTCAGAACTTGTTGGATCAATACCAAGTTTTATTCGAAGTTTTTTCCCTTTTTCTAATTCTTCTTTTAAATGTTTTTTATCGATGATTTCTTCTACTCCGCGAGTCAAAATTTCTTTAATTTTTTCTTTGTCGATCATAATTATTTTAGTATACTAAAAAAGAAGAGCCTTGACAAATTTTTAAAAAGGAAAATAATTAACTCATACTTCTTTTGGTAATAAAATATATGATAAAAGTTAAATCATTTACTGATTATAGTGCTAATGAATTGGAGAGAAAAATTAACAATTGGTTAAAAGAAAACAAAAAAATAGAAATTATTGAGGTGAGTCAAAGTCAATCGCCACCAGAAAATGAGATTGTAATTTTTATTTTTTATAAAGAGAAGAATGAAGAATAATATGATATTATCTTTTGATATTGGTGGAACAAAGATTGCTTATGGATTAGTTAAAGATAATAAAATATTTTCTTATCAAAAAATTCTTTGGCAGAAACCTTTAACTAAAGAAAAAATTATCAATAAAATTGTTGAAATTATTAAAAATTGGCGATTAAAAGTTAAAGAATTAGAAGCTGTTGCTCTTGGTTTTGCTGGTCAAGTAAATTTTAAAAAAGGAAGTGTTATTTTATCACCAAATATTTCAAAAAAAAGAGAGAAAATATTTTTAAAAAAAATTTTAGAAGAAAAATTTAAATTACCAATTTTTATTGATAATGATGTAAATTGTTTTACTTTAGGTGAGGCTGTTTTTGGTAAGGCAAAAAATGAAAAATTTGTTCTTGGTTTAACAATTGGGACTGGAATTGGTGGGGGGATAGTCATTGGGAAAAAAATAATTAGAGGTAAAGATGGATTTGCTGGAGAATTTGGCCATTTTCTTTTGGAGGTTGGCGGAAAAAAATGTATTTGTGGAAGAAGGGGTTGTTTTGAAGCCTATGCTTCAGGTCGAGCTATGGAAGAAATTTATTTTGAATTGACCGGTCAGAAAAAGAATACATTTCAAATTGAAGAAGAATTTAATCAAAAAAAACCAGAAGCAATTTTTGTGGTCAATGAAACTGCTCGTTGGCTTAGGATTGGTTTGGCTAATCTGATTAATATTTTAAATCCAGATATAATTATTTTGGGAGGTGGATTAGTTAATTTTAAGTCATTTATTAGATTAGCTTTAAAGAATATTAGGTCTTGGTTATTGGTTAAAGAGACAAAAACAAAAATTTTAGTTTCTGATTTGAAAGAAAAAGCTACATTATTAGGGGCATCTTTATTAAAATAATATGAGAAGAATTTGGCAAAAAAAGGAAATTCGAGATATTTATTTTCCAAGAAAAAGAAGAAAAAAGAAATCAAAATTTTGGAAAAATCTTTTTTTATTGATCATTTTTTTTCTTTTGTTTAGTGGTTTTATCTTTGGTCTAATTTTTATCTGGGTCTCCCGTGATTTACCTGATCCAAATAAACTTTTAGAAAGAGAAATTGTTCAATCAACGAAAATTTATGACCGAAAAGGAGAAACTGTCCTTTATGAAATTTTTACTGAGAAAAGAAGAACATTAATTGAACTCTATGATGTTCCTCGTTACCTTATTTTTGCTACTATTGCTGCTGAAGATAGACATTTTTATGAACATCCTGGCTTTAGTTTAAAAAGCATGATTCGAGCAGTTTTAACCAACCTTTTAAAAGGTGGCAAGATTCAAGGAGGTTCAACTATTACCCAGCAATTGATTAAAAATGCTATTTTAAGTCCGGAAAAAACTTATGCTCGAAAAATTCGTGAGTTGATCCTTGCTTATCAGATTGAGAAAAAATTTACCAAAGATGAAATTCTAAAGATGTATTTTAATGAAATTCCTTATGGTTCAAATGCCTATGGTGTGGCTGCTGCTTCCCAAATTTATTTTGGCAAAAAAGTTTCTCAATTAACCCTTGACGAAGCTGCCCTCTTAGCTGCTTTACCCAGGGCGCCAACTTATTACTCACCTTATGGTGAACATAAAGATAAACTCATTGCTCGGCGAGACTATATTTTAGATCAAATGTTTGAATTAGGTTTTATTACTGAAGAGGAGTTAAATGAAGCAAAAAAGACCGATACCTTAGCCAAAATTAAACCAAAAAAAGAGAGAATGATTGCCCCCCATTTTGTTATCTATGTTAAGGAAAAATTGATTGAAAAATATGGTCATCGATTGGTTGAACAAGGTGGCTTAAAAGTTATTACAACCCTTGATTTAGAGGCACAGCAAGCAGCTGAGGAAGCAATTAAAGAGAATCAAGAGAGATTAAAGAAATTTGGTGCCAATAACGCAGCTTTAGTTGCTCTCGATGTTAAAACAGGTCAGATTTTAGCTATGGTTGGTTCAAAAGATTATTTTGATGAATCAATTGATGGGTATGTAAATGTCGTTACTTCACCACGTCAACCTGGCTCATCTTTTAAGCCAATAGTTTATGCTAAACTTTTTGAGAAAGGTTATACTCCAGAGACTATTCTATTTGATGTCGAAACAAATTTTGGTCCGGATGGGACAGGTAAGGATTATATTCCTAAAAATTATGATCTAAAAGAAAGGGGACCGATAACAATCAGGAAGGCTTTAGCTGGTTCTTTAAATATTCCGGGAGTTAAAGCCCTTTATTTAGCTGGTGTAGAAAATGTTTTAGATTTAGCAGAAAAGATGGGTTATACGACTTTTAGCGATCGAA
>JBKBVX010000034.1:0-5434 GCA_046289355.1 Patescibacteria group bacterium | reverse complement strand
AATTGTAGCTTTTATTTTTTCTCCCAATTTTAGATTTTTATTTTCTTCTAATTCATTTTCAAGTTCACGACCCCTAATAATTCCAGTTGCTTTCCCATCTAATAAATCAACCCAGATTTCATTTTTCCCTATTTTAATAACTTTCCCCTCGATAGTATTTCCAACCTTTAATTGATTATTTATTAAATTGAGATTTTTCTTCATAATTTGAAATTATAGCAAACTTTGACAATAAAGTAAAGAGATGATAAAATTAATCTTATGCAGATTATCTGGTATGGAGAAAGTTGTTTTAAAATAATTTATCAAAACCTCTCTCTTTTAACTGACCCATTTTCTCCTCAAAAAAAGGGCTTCAAAAATCCGAGAATTACTTCTGAAATTGTAATTTTCTCTTCACCTGAGGAATTAAAAGATAATAAAAAAATTTCAGGACCATTTGTTTTCTCCGGTCCAGGTGAATATGAAATAAAAAATATTTTTATTCAAGGTTTTCCTCATTTTGAAAAGAAAAAACTAAAGACAATTTACAAATTAGAAGGTGAAAATATAAATATCTGTTTTTTAGGTAATATCACTAAGAGATTAAATGATGAAATTTTAGAAAAATTGGGCGACGTCGAAATTGTTCTTCTTCCTATTGGCGAAAAAAGAATTGAATCTTTAGCAATTCGAGAATTAATTGATGAAATTCAACCAAAACTTATTTTACCATCTTGCTGGCAGAAAGAAAAAGAAGTTCTTGATTTTGCTGAAAAAATTGGTTTTAAAAAAGGGAATTTTCTCGACAAATTAAAGATCAGAAAAAAGGATCTCTTACAAGAAAAAATAGAATTAGTTATTTTAAAACCAAGTCATTAATTTTTCCTGATGACTGATTTTAAAAAAAAATTGTTTTGGATAATGATTATTATAACTTTCATTGTCATAATTTTTCTCTGGCAAATTTATTTAAAAATTTTCCAATCTAAGGAAAAAAAGGAACCACTTTTTAAAGACTTAGAAAAAAATTTTAAAGATCTTTTAGATAAAATGAAAAAGATTAAATTACCTGATATAGAGACAATTTTAAAAAATATTGAAAAAAAAGAATCTCAACAAACAATAACTAACCAAGAGATAGAAAGATTAAAAGAAAAAATTTTGGAATATATTAATAAAGAAGAAAAATGAAGGTTGAAAAAAAAGAAGAAAAAAAAGAAAGAATAAAAATTAGGCCCTTGGAGAAAGAAATGGAGGAATCTTATTTGGATTATGCTATGAGTGTCATTGTTTCAAGGGCTTTACCTGATGTGAGAGATGGTTTAAAACCTGTTCAAAGGAGAATTCTTTATTCAATGTGGCAAATGGGTTTAAGAGCAGGGGCTAATTTTAGAAAATCAGCTGCCATTATTGGTCAAATTTTAGGGAAATATCATCCCCACGGCGATTTGGCTGTTTATGATGCCTTAGTCAGAATGGCCCAAGATTTTTCTTTACGTTATCCTCTTATTGATGGCCAAGGTAATTTTGGTTCAATTGATGGCGACCCACCAGCTGCTTATCGTTATACAGAAGCCCGTCTTTCTCCTTTAGCTGAAGAACTTCTTTTTGATTTAGAAAAAGAAACTGTTGATTGGATACCGAATTATGATGGGACAACTAAAGAACCAGTTGTTTTGCCAGCTAAATTACCAAATCTTTTAATCAATGGTGCCTCCGGCATTGCTGTTGGTGTAGCGACTAATATTTTTCCTCACAATTTAACTGAAGTCTGTGATGCTATAATTTATTTAATTGATCATCCAGAGGCTCAGACAAAAGATTTAATGAAATTTATTCTTGGCCCAGACTTTCCAACTGGTGGCTTAGCCTTTATTGGAGAAAATTTTTCTGATGAATATAATTTTGGCAAAGGGAAAATTATTATTAGGGCAAAAACCGAAATTCTTCGTCAAGAAGGACGAACCAAGATAATTATTACTGAAATTCCTTATCTTATTGAAAAAAGTGCTCTTTTAAAAAGGATAAGTGAGGTGATAAGTGAAAAGAAAATCCAAGAGGTTAAAGATATTTATGATCTTTCCAACAAAGAAGGTATTAATATTGTCATTGAACTTAAAAAAGAGGCGAATCCAGAAAAAGTTCTTAACCATCTTTTTATTTTAACACCCCTTCAGGTTTCTTTCCATTTTAATTTCCTGGCTTTAGTTGATGGTCTTCAAGTGAAAAATCTTTCTCTTAAAGATATTCTTGAAAATTATCTTTCTTATCGAAAAAAAGTAGTGAGAAAAAGAACTGAATGGGAATTGAAAAAAGTAATGACAAGAATCCATCTTTTAGAAGGTTTTGAATTAGCTTTAAAAAATCTTAATCAGGTAATAAAAATTATTAAGGAAGCAAAAGATAAAGAAAAAGCAAAAAATAATTTGAAAAAAGAATTTAATTTTTCTGACCAGCAAGCTTCAGCTATTCTTGATCTTCGACTTTGGCAACTCAATCGTTTAGAAAGAGAAAAAATTAAAGGAGAACTTAAAGATCTTAAAGAGAAGAAAGAAGTTCTTTCTTCTATTTTAGCTGATCCATCAAAAATTTTAGAGGTAATTAAAAATGAAATTAAAGAGATAAAAGAAAAATATGGTGATGAAAGAAGAACAAAAATTATTAGAGGAATGCCGAAAGAATTTAAAGAAGAGGAATTAATACCTGATGAGTCAACAATTGTTATTTTGACTAATGATGGTTACATTAAAAGAATTTCTCCAGAACAATTTAAAGTTCAAGAAAGAGGTGGGAAGGGGACAATTATTAGTAAAGCTAAAGAAAGTGATATTATTTCTCACCTTCTTTTTACTTCTACTCTTTCCGAACTTCTTTTTTTCACTAATAAAGGGAAAGTTTTCAAACTAAAAACTTATGAAATATCTCAGAAAGGGAAAACTGCCAAAGGTGAAGCGCTTGTTAATTTCTTCTCTCTCTCCTCCGATGAGAAAATTTCCTCTCTTTTAGCTAAATTACCTCAAGATTACTTTTATTCAAATATTTTTAAAGAAAAAGAGACAACGAAATTTTTGATTTTAGCAACAAAAAATGGTTTGATTAAAAGAGTGGAAAAAGAAAATTTTGAGAAGATAAGAAAAGATGGTCTAATGGCAATAGGTTTAGAAAAAGATGATCAACTTACTTCGGTTAAACCATCAACAGGTAATGATGAGGTCTTTTTAATTACTAGATATGGTCTTTCAATAAGATTTTCAGAGAAAGAATTAAGGAAACTTTCTCGTAGTGCTAAAGGTATTAGAGGAATAAAATTATCTCCTTCTGATGAAGTTGTTGCTTTAGAGGTTATTCCTAAAAAAACATCTCCCCAAGCTAAAATTTTTACTATTACTGAAAATGGCTTAGGTAAATTTTCTCTTCTTTCTTCTTATCGAAAACAGAAAAGGGGAGGGAGTGGTATTAAAACCCATCGTTTAAATGAAAAAACAGGGAAATTAGTAACTGGTCTTTTTATTGATGAAAAGAGTTTTTCCGAGAGGATAAAAGGAGATTTAATGATAGCTACATTCAATGGTCAAATTTTAAGAATTCCTCTTCAAAATATACCTCTTTTAGGAAGAGTTTCTCAAGGTGTAAAATTAATAAAATTTAAAGATAAAAATGATAAAATTGCTTCAGTGACTCTGATTTGATATGGCAACTATTTTTAAACTTATTCTTTATCAGCCATTACTTAATCTTTTAGTTTTCTTTTATAATACAATTGGTTTTCAAGATCTTGGTTTATCAATTATTTTTTTAACTATCTTTATTAGAATCATTCTTTATCCGATCTCTCTTTCCCAGATTAAAGCTCAAAAATCTTTGGCTGAGCTTCAACCGAAATTAAATGAATTGAAAAAAAAATTTGGCAATGATAAAGAAAGATTAAGTAAAGAAATGATAGAACTTTATCGGACTCATAAAATAAATCCTTTTAGTTCTTGTCTTCCTTTAATTATTCAATTGCCAATTCTTATCGCTGTTTATCAAGTTTTCAAAAGTGGGATTTTAACTGAGAACCTTCTTCTTTATCCTTTTATTTATAATCCAGGTCGACTTAATCCTTTAGCCTTTGGTTTTATTAACTTGGCTGAAAGAAATTTTTTTCTTGCTCTTTTGACTGGGATTGTTCAATTTTTTCAATCAAAAATGTTTCCAAGGCAAAAACCACCTCCTGAAGTAAGAAAAGAAAAAGGAGCAAAAGATGAATCAACAATGGCAATTTTAAATAAACAAATGGTTTTAATGATGCCTATTTTTACTGTTGTCATTGGGGCAACTCTGCCATCTGGTTTAGTTCTTTATTGGCTAATAAGTTTAGTTTTAGCCATTCTTCAGCAATCTATTATTTTTAAAAAAATTCCCTCTCTTTCTTAATATGACTGGATTTATCATTTTCAAAAATTTCATTTTTGATCCATTATTATCAATTCTTTATTTTCCTCTTTGGTGGTATAGTCAAGGATTGGTAAAATTTTTCAATTTTCTTAAAAAAACATTTAAAGAAATCTCATGCCCATTTGTTTTAAAAATTCTTTTAGCTAACCTCTTCAAGCCAATGTATGGTGACTATTCTCGGGAAGGTCGGATCATTAGTTTTTTTATGCGACTTTTCCATCTCGGCTGGCGGATGAGCAAAATTATTTTAGTTTTTATTCTTTGCTTAATTATTTTTCTTATCTACATTTTTCTTCCAATATTTATTTTTTATAAAATTATTTGTCTTTTTAAAAATTCTTGCCTTTATTTCTTTTATCCACCAATTTTATGAATCAAGATTTTCAATTTAACATTTGTGAAAATTGCTTTGGTCAAGGTGAAAAAGAAGGTAAGATCTGTTCAGTTTGTTTAGGTTCTGGTCTTTGGGCTATTTTTAATGGGAAAGATATTTTTTTTGATCGAGAAATTTCTAATCTTCTTTTAGTTATCTTTAAAATAAAAAGAATTTTGCAAACTATCATTAAAGTTTTCCTAATTCTTTTTGGTATTTTAGGATTTCTTTCTTTAATTCAAACTATTTTTCAGATCAAAATTTTATCTGAAATTTTTATCTTTAATCAACCAAAAACTTATCTTATGAAAATTTTTTGGTTTTCCTTATTGACTGATCTTTTCCTTATCTATTTAAAAAATAGAGAAAAAAAAGATTTAGATCTCATCTCATCTTTCCAAAAAAAAGAAAAAATTAATGTCAATGATTTTTTAGATGAAAATAGTGAGAGGGTAATTAAAAATAGTTTCCTTTTAGCAAAAAAATTAAATCATTTGAAAATAGAACCAATTCATCTTTTTATTGGTGTTCTTCAAACTGAAGCTGGAGCTGTTGTTGCCTCAAGATTGGGAATTTCTTGGTTGAATTTAAAAGAGAAAATCGCCAAAATTTTAGAAAAAGTTGAATATAATTATACCAAAA